>NZ_JAWJBK010000011.1:0-18855 GCF_032842915.1 Oceanimonas sp. CAM02 | reverse complement strand
GTCATGGTATGCACCACATTCGGGGCAGTCCCATTTTCTGACCGACAACGGCAGCGACGATAACGTGTGCCCGCAACCCGAACAACGCTTGGAGCTGGGGAACCACTGGTCAATGGCGACCAGTGAGCGACCGGCCCATTCCGCCTTGTACGCCAACTGGCGCACGAACTCGCCCCAGCCGGCGTCGGCAATGGTTTTGCTCAGGGAAGGGTTACGGATCATGTTTTTCACTTTCAGGGATTCGACGCAGACTACTTGGTTCTCGTTAATCAGTCTGCGGGACAGCTTGTGCAAGTTGTCCTGTCGGCAATCGGAAATCTTGGCGTGAAGTTTCGCCACCTTCTGTCGGGCCTTGGCGCGATTGGCCGAGCCGAGCTTTTTCTTGCTCAGCCGGCGCTGTGCCTTGGCCAGCCTGGCGGCGTATTTCGCGGTATGGCGGGGATTGCCGACCCGTTCACCCTGGTCGGTGATAAACAGATCTGTCAGGCCCAGGTCAATGCCGGCCATGTTGGGTGTCACCGGCAGTTTACTGGGCTCGAACTCACACAGGCAGCTTACAAAATAGCGGCCTGCCGAGTCCTTGGAAACGGTGACGGTACTGGGCTCGCCGGGCAGTTCACGGCTCCAGCGAATATTCAGCGGAGTTTTGCTCTTGGCCAGGTACAACTTACCACCTCGGTATTTGAAGGCCGAGCGGGTGAACTCCGCCGACTGGCGGTGCCGCTTGTGCTTAAATACCGGATATTTGGCACGGCCTTCAAAGAAATTTTTGAAGGCGGTTTGCTGGTGGCGCAGGCATTGCTGTAAGGGCACACACGACACCTTAGACAGAAACGCCAGCTCAGGATCTTTTTTGAGTTCGGTCAGCCGGGTATTAGCGCCAACGTAGCCGATTTTTTCCTGACGCAGTTCAAAGGCATCAGTACGCCAGCGCAGTATCGCGTTATAAACAAAACGCACACAGCCGAAGGTCTGCGCCAGCAGCTCAGTCTGTTCGGGGGTCGGGTAAAACCGATATTTATAAGCGCGTTTCGTCATGCGCTTAGTTTAGTAAACCACTGTATAAATAGCCAGTTTAAAAGGAGAGGCGGGAACAGGGGCGGCTGACGCCGCCGCGCTATCCCTCCCCGCCCTAAAAGGACGGGGTTTCCCGCGCAAAATTGATGATGCTGCAATGTATGCCCTGGCCGGTGAGTATGTGCTGGGCACCTTGTCTGCAGAAGAGCGGCAGCAACTGGAGCAGCGGCTGCAGACGGATGAACGCCTGCAGCATGTGGTGGCGTAATGGGAAGAGCGGCTGCATCCCCTGGCAGCACTTGCTGAGCCGGTGGCTCCCTCATCTCTGCTCTGGCCCAGGATCAGGCGCAGTATTGATATGCTGGAATCATTACGCCCGGCTGTACCAAAGCGTCGCTGGTGGCAGCATATTTTGCTCTGGCAGGGCGTGAGTATGGCGGCCTGTGCTTTGGTGGCGGTGCTGTTACTGTTTCAGCCTGCGCTACAGCCGGCTTACATGGTGGTACTGATTGCCCCCGAGCAGCAGACACCGGGCTGGCTGGTGCGAGCCAGCAACAGGCGGGAGGTTCAGCTGCTTCCGCTGGCAGTCACCAGCATACTGGCAAACAGGGTGCTGCAATTCTGGACCAAGGGAGCAGACTGGCCGGCACCGGTATCTCTGGGACTGGTGGAGCCGGGGCAGTCGCTGCACACCACACTGGATGAGCTGCCGCCGCTGGCACCGAATCAGTTGTTTGAGTTGACCCTTGAGCAGCCGGGTGGCTCGCCCACGGGGCTGCCTACCGGGCCGGTTCAATTTATTGGCCGTGCTGTTGCCCTGTAACCATCATCTCAGTTCCGGCAGGTTTGTTTGCTGAGCCAGCGCTCGGCAAACTCATCAGCAGTCACGGGCCGGCCGGTGAGATATCCTTGAATTAAATCCACGGGGTAACGCGTCAGTGCCTTCATCTGTGCTTCAGTTTCCACCCCTTCCGCCACCACTTTATAGTCCAGCTCCCGGGCAAGGCCTGTGACCGCTGCCAGAATGGCATTACTGCTGCGGGATTCCTGGCGCTGAATAAAGCTGCGATCAATTTTTAACGTATCCACAGGCAGATCCTGTAAATAACTTAATGAGGAGTAGCCGGTGCCAAAGTCGTCGATGGCAATGCTGAATCCCAGCTCGCGCAGGCCATAAAGCAGAGGAATGGCCTGTTGCTGCTTGTCGAGCAGCACGCTTTCGGTCAGCTCTATGCCAATAAGCCCGGCCGGCAGCCGGTGCTCCGCCAGCAGCAGCCGGAACTGCACCAGCAGGTTATGCTGCCAGAACTGCTGTGCCGACAGGTTGACCGATACCGGCACCGGTATTAATCCTTGATCCAGCCAGCGTCGTTGCTGGCTGGCAACATTGTTCAGCAGCGTCATGCCAAGTGGTACCATCAGGCCGGCACGCTCTGCCAGAGGAACAAATTCTGCCGGAGAAACCGGACCAAAGTCGGGATGATGCCAGCGGGCCAGTGCCTCGGCTCCGGCCAGACTGCGATCGTCACGGCGCACCTGTGGCTGATAATGCACACTCAAGCCTTCGCCGGTTTCCACGGCGTAGCGCAGTGCCGTTTCCATGGCCAGCAGCTTGTGCTGCTGGTGATTCATATGTTTACTGAACAGACGATAATCGTTACGGCCTTCCTGTTTGGCCTGATACATAGCCGCATCGGCCTGATGTAACAGCTGCTCGGCAGAGCCGGCGTCATCAGGATACAGGCTGACTCCCAGACTACAGCCGATACGAAATTCATGGGGGCCTATTTTAAAAGGCTCGGCAATGGTATCGATCAGGCGCTGAGCGACACGGCTGGCTTCTTCCGGCTCATTCAGCTCGGGCAGCAGCACAATGAATTCGTCCCCGCCCAGCCGCGCCAGAGTATCGTCTTCCCGCAGGCGGATGCGAATGCGCCGGGAAACATCGAGCAGCAGCTCGTCACCGGCAGCATGGCCCAATGTATCGTTAACCTGCTTGAAGTGATCAAGATCAAGAAAGATAAGCGCCAGGTGCTGCTTGTTACGGTTTGCATGGCGAATAGCCAGCTCCAGCCTGTCTTCCAGCAAACGCCGGTTGGGCAGACCAGTAAGCGGATCGTAATAGGCCAGACGCCGGATCTTGTCTTCGTTTTCCCTGATATGAGTAATATCGGTAAACAGGGCGGCAAAATGTGTGGTATGACCGTCATCATCGTGAATGGCGGTAATGGTCAGCAGCTCAAGATAGAGCTGGCCGCTCTTGCGCCGGTTCCAGATTTCACCGCGCCAGTACCCGCGCTCATTAATGGTTTTCCACATGTCACGATAAAAAGCAGCATCGTGCCGGCCGGAAGACAGCATGGCCGGGGTACGGCCTATTACTTCTTCGGCGCTGTAGCCAGTGGTGTGAGTAAAGGAGGGGTTGACAAACACGATGCGGTTTTCAGCGTCGGTAATCACTATGCTTTCCAGCGACGCTTCTATCACTCGTTCCGCCAGCTGCAAATTCAGCCGCGAGGTATTAAGCGCCTGATCCCGCTCCTGCAACAATTGCTGCATTTCTTTGAGGTAGCGGTATTCAACCCCATTTATGATTTCCCGAAAACCCAGCAGCCCCACTACTTTATTGTTTTCCAATACTGCCAGATGCCGTACCTGATTATCTATCATCAGGTCCCGTGCGTGCAGCAGCGTATCACCCGGAGCAACAGAAAACAGCGGTTTACTGGCCAGCTCTCCCACCGGTGTATTACCGGCATGGCGAGCAATGACCCTCACCATATCACGCTCGGTAATAATACCCAGTTGCACCGCCGAGCAGGTGATGACGGCGGCGTCCTGCTGGTGTCTGAGTAACTCACCGGCAGCAGCTGCCAAAGACATGATGCCCGGCAATACCAGCGGGGTGGTATTCATGGCATCGTTTACCCGGCGTAAACCAAGATAAGGCTCAAGACCCTGTTTCAGGGCTATATCGGTTTGTGACACCATGCCGGCCGGCAGGCCATTGTCGTCAGTAATTAATAAGTGCCGGCACTGATGATTTCTGAACCACTGCTCAACTTCTTTTACCGGCGTGGTCTGGGGCAGGCTGCGCACTGGCTGACTCATGACTTTGCGAATGGGCACATCCAGACTGGCAGAGGTGCTTAAATCCAGCTTGAGGCTGTCCCGTTCGGTCCAGATGCCCACGGCAACATTGTGCTCCAGTACCAGAATGGAGCTGCAGCGACGGGATGCCATTCGCTCTGCTGCCTCACGCAGGGGAGTGTCCGGGCTGCAGGTAAGCAGGCCGGTATGCATCAGCCTTTCTATCAGTACTGGGTTTGGAGAGATATCCGTCACTTATGTTCAGACCAGGTAAAGCATTTAATTTCTCACTCTATCTGTGGATATAGTACTTGGCAATTATCTTGTTATGCATTTATAGCCAGGATTGTAATTGTTGCCTTACATTCACTTTGGCTCCCAGTCTGGCCGCCAGTAAATAGAGGCCGCCAATCTTGCGATGCAAGAACAATGCATCGGCAGGGGGGCTGTGCCAGTAGTTTTGCTGCATGCTGATGGCTGTGCCTGCATCACGCAGTCGCTGGGCCAGGGTGCTGTTGCCAAAATCAAAAGGCGCGTTCTGCTGCAAGAGTTCGCAGGCCAGCTGCACCATGTGAATGATCGCCTGTTTCTGTTCGGGAATAATCTGCTGACTGAAAAAACCGATATCGGTAAGCGCGGCTGTCATGGCCTGCTCATTATGGTCAAGGGCAGCACAGAACAGACGGCGGTAGCCGTCACCAAATGACGGGGCATATTCACGGGTTGCACCGAAATCGAGCAGTACCAGGCGTTCATCCTGATATTGAAAATTGGCAAAGTTGGTTTACCATCCACAAAGCTCATGGCCAGCAGCCGCTCAGTGCTGATATCAGTACGAGCCCTGGGCAGAATGAAACGTTCATCACCCGCCAGCAGCTGATTAAAGCGCTCAAGCTGACGAGCTTCAAGAACATAGTCGGCTTCAGCATGCAGCTGCTGTCTGGCTTCATCAAGCAGTTGCTGATAATTTACTCCCTTGGGCACCAGACCACTGATGCGCAGCAAGGTTGCGACATTACTCACATCACTGTCAATGCTGCCGGCAATGCCCGGATACTGAATTTTTACCGCCAGATGTTCGCCGTCATCAGCCCAGGCCTGATGCACCTGACCAATGGATGCAGCAGCCATGGGGCGAAATTCAAAGTGACTGAAATGGCGTTGCCAGTCCTCTCCCAGCTCATGCTTAAGTACCTGTGCCAGCTGTGATGCAGGCATGGGAGTGCCCTCAGCCCGCAGCCGGGCCAGAATATCGGCCAGCTCCGGTGGCAGCAGATCGCCGGCATCCATCGACAGCAGCTGTCCCACTTTCATGGCAGCTCCCCTCAGCCGGGCCAGCTGATCACCTACCCGGCGGGCATTGGCCGGCGTAAGCAGCAGATCCCGGGCACTGGGGTGCTGACCCCGGGACCATTGCCTCGCCCCTTCACCCAACATGCCACCGGCTACCCGGGTTGCCAGAGATGCCAGGTGGCCGATTCGGGCCAGGCGGTGTCCGGGCACTTTATGCCCTTTGTCATTACTCATGGATGCACCCTCTTTCTATAATGGCCACACAGACCGCTAAAAAGACATTTATATTCAGATCAGCCCCTTTATTTTCGAGGAGACAGACTTATGCATGCATTCTGCTGCGGCACAGTTTTTGTACTGTTGCTGACCGGTTGCGCCAGCTCTCAGGAGCGCGCGTTAAGCCGGTTGGATGAGGTGGCCGGCAGAGTGCTCAGCTTACCCTGTGCACAGCCGGTATTGACTTACCGGCAGCTGGAAAATCCGCATGTTCCCGGACTGATTGACGAGATTGAAACAGTGTCTTGCCCGGGGCTTGAAGCTCAGGTTTATTTATCCAGTAAAGCGTCGCGTCCTGATGGCATGCCCATTTATTTGCTGGTAAGCAAACCGCATCCCGCGTTACCTGAATTTTTGCAGCCCGGCTCCGATGGTCACGGCATGACACAGCATTTAGGCAAGCCGGCCAGTCGTGATCACCGGCGCTGGCAATATGGTTCAGTGGAAACAACCGAGACAGTGACCATGGAATGGCAGCAAGGGCTGATCAAGACGCTGCGTTGGGAGTGGTATTTTGACTGAAAGGTAAAAAGGGCACTGTAAGTGCCCTTTACTGATATTATTCTGCGTTATTGCGCTTATCGCGTTTTTCCTGACGTTTCTCTTTCAGGGTTTTCTGGGCCTTCTTTTTTACTTTTTCCTTGCTCATGATTTGGCTCCGTTAATTCCCGCCTGCAAAAAGGTGCCGTTTTCCCTTTTGCCGGCGCAAACATGTCGTGATGACGAGAGTTACAACATGGTCACGGCGAAAAAATTACTTCAAGGCAATGTCTCCTTTATCAGCTGCCACCGGCAGTACCAACAAAACAAACCAACCCAAAGTGAAAAAATATAATATTCAGTACCCTAGCCAAGGCAAACCGGAAAAGCAAGCGTTGGCCCGGAAAGCAATGTTAGAATAAAAGCCGTGATACAGTAACGGGGAAAACATCATGAAATGGATGATACTGAGTGCGCTGCTGCCGGTAATGGCGCTGGCCAATACTATTTCAACCACCAGCGTACCGGTGGAGCTGAATCTGGCCACGGGCACCGAGCCGGTGTGTTATTTTGAAGACAAGCGCTATTCAAAGGGCGCTGTGATTGAAATGGGCGGGCACTGGTTTGTGTGTGAACGGGAAAAGTCCTTTGAACAGAACGGCCGGCTGAGCTGGCATCCATTTGCGCCGCAAGAGCGTTCGCAGCAGAACTGAGTCAGGCCTGTTTTTTAACACAGGCCAAGGCAACATCCAGCTGAATTTCGCCTTCAGGCCGGCAGCAGCAGGGCAGTATTTCACCACTGGCCACAAAAGCCAGCGGTGTTTGCTGATAGCGCACCCGGCCTGTGATCAGAGAAGTACGGCAGGAGCCGCAATAACCACCCCGACACTGATATTCAATGGCGTGACCGGTGCGCTCAAGGCCGTCAAGCAGGGTTTCCCCTGCTTGCAGTTCAAAACAGATGTCTTGAGTGTGTACCTTGCTCACAGCTCAAAATCACCCAGATCGTCATGGCTGACGTGTGAGTCAATCTGACCCACCAGATAGGAGCTGACTTCTACCTCCTGAGGAGCCACCTGTACGTTATCAGACGACAACCAGGCATTAATCCAGGGAATAGGGTTTTGCTTGGCACCCTCAAAGGCCGGCTCCAGTCCTACCGCCTGCATGCGCAGGTTGGTGATGTATTCCACATACTGGCACAGAATGTCTTTGTTCAGGCCTATCATGGAGCCATCTTTAAACAAATAGGCGGCCCATTCCTTTTCCTGAATGGCGGCAGCCTTGAACAGATCAAAACACTCCTGCTCGCAGTCTTTGGCTACCTGCGCCATGTCAGGATCGTCATCGCCGCTGCGCAGAATATTGAGCATATGCTGAGTGCCGGTCAGGTGCAGCGCTTCGTCCCGTGCAATCAGCTTGATGATTTTGGCGTTGCCTTCCATCAGCTCACGCTCGGCAAAGGCAAACGAACAGGCAAAGCTGACGTAAAAGCGAATGGCTTCCAGGGCATTGACGCACATCAGACACAGATAGAGCTTTTTCTTCAGCTCATACAAGTTAACCTGTACTTTCTGGCCTTTAATCTCGTGCTCGCCTTCACCATAAAGATGGTAAAAGTTGGTGTACTCAATCAGCTCGTCGTAATAGCGGGCAATGTCCTTGGCGCGCTTTTGAATGTGCTCGTTGGCCACGATATCGTCGAACACGGTGGCCGGGTTGTTAACGATATTACGAATAATATGGGTGTAAGAGCGGGAGTGAATGGTTTCGGAGAAAGCCCAGGTTTCAATCCAGGTCTCAAGCTCAGGAATAGATACCAGTGGCAACATGGCCACGTTAGGGCTGCGGCCCTGAATGGAGTCAAGCAGTGTCTGATATTTCAGGTTGCTGATAAAAATATGTTTCTCATGATCCGGCAGTGCCTGGTAGTCGATTCTGTCCTGAGATACATCCACTTCTTCCGGACGCCAGAAAAAAGACAGCTGTTTTTCGATCAGCTTTTCAAAAATTTCATATTTTTGTTGATCATAACGGGCCACGTTCACCGGGTTACCGAAGAACATGGGCTCTTTCATATGATCATTCTGAATTTGACTGAAAGTGGTGTAAGACATTTTTCTCGTTCCGCAATCCAAGGCGCACAGGCTGCGCACAAGAGGCGGGAATGATTCCCGCCTTGATAAGTTGACAGTGATGACGCCTTAAATCTTGCAGGCACCACCGGCACAATCATCTTCCTGCATATCGTTCTGGGCGTCAGCGGCACCATCACGGGTGTTATGGTAATACAGGGTCTTGAGGCCAAATTTATAAGCCGTGAGCAGATCTTTAAGCAGTTGCTTCATGGGCACACGGCCGCCCTCAAAGCGCGACGGATCATAGTTGGTATTGGCAGAAATGGCCTGATCCACAAACTTTTGCATCACGCCCACCAGTTGCAGGTAGCCGTCGTTGGCGGGCATCTGCCACAGCAGCTCATACTGACCCTTGAGGCGCTCATATTCCGGCACCACCTGCTTGAGAATACCGTCTTTGGACGCCTTGACCGACACCAGACCACGGGGCGGCTCTATGCCGTTGGTGGCATTGGAGATCTGGCTGGAGGTCTCGGACGGCATCAGGGCTGTCAGGGTACTGTTGCGCAGGCCTGTGGTTTTGATCTCTTCCCGCAGCGCCTCCCAGTCCAGATGCAGCGGCTCCTGGCAGATGACATCGAGATCCTTCTTATAGGTATCGATGGGTAAAATGCCCTGAGCATAGGTGGTTTCATTAAAGGCCGGGCAGGGGCCAAACTCTTTGGCCAGCTGTACCGACGCTTTCAGCAGATAGTACTGAATGGCTTCAAAGGTTTTGTGAGTAAGGCCGATGGCACTGCCGTCTGAGTATTTTACGCCGTTTTTTGCCAGGTAATAGGCATAGTTGATCACGCCAATGCCCAGAGTACGGCGGTTCATGGAGCCTTTCTGTGCTGCCAGCAGAGGGTAGTCCTGATAATCGAGCAGGGCGTCAAGGGCACGCACGGCCAGATCGGCCAGGCCTTCCAGATCGTCCAGCTTGTCGATGGCACCCAGGTTAAAGGCTGACAGGGTACAGAGGGCAATTTCACCCTCTTCGTCGTTGATGTCGGTGAGCGGCTTGGTGGGCAGGGCGATTTCCAGGCACAGGTTGCTCTGGCGCACCGGGGCGACCTTGGCGTCGAAGGGGCTGTGGGTGTTGCAGTGATCCACGTTCTGCACGTAGATGCGACCGGTGCCGGCCCGCTCCTGCATCATCAGCGAGAACAGCTCCACCGCCTTGACGGTGCGCTTGCGAATGCTGTCGTCGGCTTCATATTTAACATAGAGCTGTTCAAATTTTGCCTGATCTTCAAAGAAGGCATCATACAGGCCGGGCACGTCAGACGGGCTGAACAGGGTGATATCACCGCCCTTGATCAGGCGCTGATACATCAGGCGGTTAATCTGCACGCCATAGTCCATGTGCCGTACGCGGTTTTCTTCCACGCCGCGGTTGTTTTTCAGTACCAGCAGCGATTCCACTTCCAGGTGCCACATGGGGTAGAACAAAGTCGCGGCACCACCGCGCACACCGCCCTGAGAGCAGCATTTAACCGCAGTCTGAAAGTGCTTGTAGAAGGGAATGCAGCCGGTATGAAAAGCCTCACCACCACGAATGGGGCTGCCCAGGGCGCGAATACGACCGGCGTTGATGCCGATGCCGGCACGCTGGGACACATAACGCACTATGGCACCGGAAGTGGCGTTGATGGAGTCGAGGCTGTCACCGCACTCGATCAGCACGCAGGAGCTGAACTGGCGGGTAGGGGTGCGCACCCCGGACATAATGGGCGTGGGCAGAGAAATCTTGAAGGTGGACACGGCATCATAGAAGCGGGTCACATAGTCCAGCCGGGTCTCTTTCGGGTATTTGGAGAACAGGCAGGCGGCCACCAGCATGTACAGGAACTGGGGGCTTTCATAGATATCGCCGGTTACCCGGTTCTGTACCAGGTATTTGCCTTCCAGCTGCTTGATGGCGGCATAGGAGAAGTTCATGTCCCGATCGTGATGCAGGCGATCGTTCAGGGTTTCCAGCTCGGCCCGGCTGTAGTCTGCCAGAATATGCTGGTCGTATTTGCCCATTTCGGTCAGGCGCACCACATGATCGTAAAAGTGGGGCGGCTCAAAACGGCCATAAGCCTTCTTGCGCAGATGAAACATGGCCAGGCGGGCGGCCAGATACTGGTAATCGGGAGTCTGCTCGGAGATCAGATCGGCTGCCGCTTTGATGATGGTTTCATGAATGTCTTCGGTGCGAATACCATCGTAAAACTGAATATGAGAGCGCAGCTCCACCTGAGAAACAGAAACATTATCGAGGCCTTCGGCAGCCCAGGTGATCACTCTATGGATCTTGTCCAGATCAATAGGCTCCTTGTTGCCGTCGCGTTTGGTAACCAGCAAATGTTTGTTCATAAGGTGAACCTTCTCCCGGTGATGTTGTGGCGCAATTTTTCGTGCCGGCAGGCCACACTATATAGTGTGGTTACCTGACCAGAAAAACACAACATATAGTTGTCGTCGTTGGAATGGGCACAATATAGTGGGTTGAGGCGGTATTCTCAACCCATGCAAAAGACCACTGCCTTGTGGATAATCTGTGGGCACAAGTCTTATGTGTGTGTTCACTAACTTCTGTGCCGTTGGCATTCTGGCGTTAGCAAAACAGTGGTCTTTTTATGGCCTGCAAAAAAACTTTTTTTAAATATTTGGCTTGCAAAAACAGCCCGTGTTGGGATCCGCAGGATCTTTCAGCAGCAGGCTACGAAGGCCGATTTTAACTCAGGAGTCAATGCCTGACAGCGCCCGATGCGACCGAACAAAAAGCAAGGCATTGAGAGCGGCAGCGTCTCGTTACACCGGTTTGATGGCGTGAACCATATAGTTTACGCCGGCGTCGGGGCTGAGTTTGAAATCGCCCTGCAGCGGCCGGTACACCACCCCCTGAATGTCCTTGACTACCAGGCCGGCGGCCTCAATAAAGCGGCACAGCTCGGCGGGGCGAATAAACTTGCGGTGATCATGGGTGCCCTTGGGTACCATTTTGAACAGGTTTTCTGCCGCCGCTATCATCAGCAGCCAGGCCTTGGGGTTGCGGTTGATGGTGGAAAACACCAGGTTGGCACCGGGTTTGGCCAGTTGCGCGCAGGCGGCCACCACTGAAGCGGGTTCGGGCACGTGTTCCAGCATTTCCATACAGGTAACCACATCAAACTGGCCGGGTTGCTCGCCCGCCATCTGCTCGGCGGTGGCCTGGCGATAGTTAACGCTGACGCCGCTTTCCAGCGCGTGCAGCCGGGCCACCGCCAGCGGCTCCTGCCCCATATCAACACCGGTCACTTCGGCCCCTTCCTGCGCCATGCTTTCGCTGAGAATGCCGCCACCACAGCCAATGTCGATCACCTGTTTGCCAAACAGGCCATCTGCCTTGTCTGCAATCCAGCCCAGGCGCAGGGGATTGATTTGATGCAGGGGCTTGAAGTCGCCGTCCAGATCCCACCAGCGGGACGCCATGGCCTCAAATTTTTCGATTTCCTGTTGATCTACATTCATGAGCTAGCTGCCTTACATGCCGAAGGTATTAAGGCCGCCATTATAACCAAGCAGCGGGCAGCCGCCAGCCGTGAAAAAGCCGGCGTCACGATGACGTGCTCCCGTCGTGCCGGAACTGTGCTAGAATGGCACGCTTTTTAAAGTCATATAATCAATAACCTGGGGACAAGGCTTGCTATGACCGATTTGGCCCGAGAAATCATGCCGATCAACATTGAGGAAGAGCTGAAACGCTCCTACCTCGATTACGCCATGAGCGTGATCGTGGGGCGTGCGCTTCCTGATGTTAGAGACGGCCTGAAGCCGGTGCATCGCCGCGTGCTGTTCGCTATGAACGAGCTCGGCAACGACTGGAACAAACCCTATAAAAAGTCGGCCCGTGTAGTGGGTGACGTAATAGGTAAATATCACCCCCACGGCGACAGCGCGGTTTATGACACCATAGTGCGCATGGCTCAGGATTTTTCCATGCGTTATACCCTGGTCGACGGCCAGGGTAACTTCGGCTCGGTAGACGGCGACTCTGCTGCCGCCATGCGTTATACCGAAGTACGCATGGATAAAATTGCTCATGAGCTGCTGGCGGATCTCGATAAAGAGACCGTTGACTGGGTAGCCAACTACGACGGTACCGAAATGATTCCGGCGGTGATGCCCACCAAGGTGCCTAACCTGCTGGTGAACGGCTCTTCCGGTATTGCTGTGGGCATGGCCACCAATATTCCGCCCCATAACCTCAATGAAGTGGTGGATGGCTGCCTGGCACTGATTGACGATGAGCACATCAGCATTGATCAGCTGATTGAGCTGATCCCCGGTCCTGACTTTCCTACCGGCGGCATCATTAACGGCAAATCGGGCATTCTCGATGCCTACCGCACCGGCCGTGGCAAGATCTACGTGCGCGCCCTGGCTGATATAGAAGTAGACGAAAAAACCAATCGTGAGACCATTATCGTCTCCGAGCTGCCTTACCAGGTAAACAAGGCGCGCCTGATTGAAAAAATCGCCGAGCTGGTCAAGGAAAAGCGCATTGAGGGCATCTCCGCCCTGCGTGATGAGTCCGATAAAGACGGCATGCGTATTGTAATTGAAGTACGCCGGGGCGAAGTGGGCGAGGTGATCCTCAACAACCTGTACGCCCAGACCCAGATGCAGACTGTGTTCGGCATCAACATGGTGGCGCTGGACAACAACCAGCCGCGCACCTTCAATCTGAAAGACATGCTGGAATGCTTTATTCAGCACCGGCGCGAAGTGGTTACCCGCCGCACCGTGTTTGAATTGCGCAAGGCGCGGGACCGGGCCCATATCCTGGAAGGTCTGGCCATTGCGCTGGCTAATATTGATCCTGTGATTGAGCTGATCCGTCGCTCACCGACTCCGGCGGAAGCCAAAGCCGGCCTGCTGGCTCAGGGCTGGGAGCTGGGTAATGTGGCCAGCATGCTGGAACGTGCCGGTGACGACGCCGCCCGCCCTGAATGGCTGGAGCCGGAATTCGGTATTCGCGATGGCCAGTACTACCTGACCGAGCAGCAGGCTCAGGCCATTCTGGAGCTGCGTCTGCACCGTCTGACCGGTCTTGAGCATGAGAAGATCCTGGAAGAATACCAGGCGCTGCTGGAGCAGATTGCCGAGCTGCTGCACATTCTCAACAGCCCGTCCCGCCTGATGGAAGTGATCCGCGAAGAGCTGGAAGCGATCAAGGAGCAGTTTGGCGATCAGCGCCGCACCGAGATCACCACTTCCAGCGCCGAGATCAACCTGGAAGACCTGATCACCCAGGAAGATGTGGTGGTGACCCTGTCGCATCAGGGCTACGTCAAGTATCAGCCGCTGACCGACTACGAGGCCCAGCGTCGCGGTGGCCGTGGCAAGTCGGCCACCCGCATGAAGGAAGAAGACTTCGTCGAGCGGCTGCTGGTGGCCAACACCCACGACACCATTCTGTGCTTCTCTACTGCTGGCAAGGTGTACTGGCTCAAGGTCTATCAGCTGCCGGAAGCCAGCCGCACCGCCCGCGGACGGCCCATCGTCAATCTGCTGCCGCTGGGTGAGCATGAGCGTATTACCGCCATTTTGCCGGTGAAGGAATATGCCGATGACAAGGCGGTATTCTTTGCCACCCGCCACGGCACTGTGAAGAAAACCGAGCTGACTGCCTTCAGCCGGCCGCTGGCCTCGGGCATTCGCGCCATCAATCTGACCGAAGGGGACGAGCTGATTGGCGTGGACATTACCGATGGTGACAACGAAATCATGCTGTTCTCTGATGCGGGCAAGGTGGTGCGCTTCCATGAAGATCAGGTGCGCTCCATGGGCCGCACCGCCACCGGGGTGCGCGGTATTCGTCTGGGCGAGCAGGACAGTGTGGTATCACTGATAGTGCCCCGCGGCGAGGGTGCCATTCTGACCGCCACCGCCAACGGCTACGGCAAGCGCACTTCCCTTGAGGAATATCCGACCAAGAGCCGGGCTACACTGGGTGTGGTGTCCATCAAGGTGAGCGACCGCAACGGTGCCGTGGTGGGGGCCATTCAGGTGGATGACAGTAATGAAATTATGCTGATCACCAATGGTGGCATTCTGGTGCGCACCCGGGTGTCGGAAGTCAGCCTGGTAGGACGTAACACCGCCGGCGTGCGTTTGATCCGTACCGGAGAAGACGAGCAGGTAGTAGGTCTGCAGCGCATTGAAGAGCCGGAAGACGACGAGCCCATAGAAGGGGAAGAAGGTCAGGAATCCGGTGACGCCAGTGATGCTGAGCCGGCCAGTGAAGAGTAATCAGAATGAGGCCTGCGGGCCTCTTTTTTGTGCGCAGAGTCATATTTGGTTTTGACTTGGCGCTGTGGTGGCGTGTAAAACGAATAGGCGTCAAGATTCAGACGCTCAACATTAGCAGGTTAATTCAGGGAAAATGGGAAAGATGGTTTACAACTTCAGCGCAGGTCCGGCCATGCTGCCGGTTGAGGTGATGCAAAAGGCACAGGCCGAGTTTCGCGACTTTAACGGCCTGGGTGTGTCGGTGATGGAGCTAAGCCACCGGGGTGCCGACTATATTGCAGTAGCGGAGCAGGCCGAACGGGATCTGCGTGAGCTGATGCGCATCCCCGACAATTACAAGGTACTGTTTCTGCAGGGCGGTGGCCGCGGCCAGTTTGCCGCTGTAGCGCTGAACCTGATGGGAAAAAACGCCAAAGCCGACTATATCGTGACCGGTCAGTGGTCCCGCTCGGCAGTGGCCGAGGCAGAAAAAGTGGGAACCGTACGGGTGCTGGACGGCTTTGAGGCCGGTGAAGGCCCGCGCAAACTGGCCAAAAGCTGGGATCTGGATCCCACCGCTGCCTATGTGCACTACTGCCCGAACGAAACCGTGGAAGGCATAGAGTATGACTTTATTCCCGACACCGGTGACGTGCCCCTGGTAGCGGACATGTCGTCCACCATTCTTTCCCGTCCGGTGGACGTGAGCAAGTTCGGCATCATCTATGCCGGCGCTCAGAAGAACATAGGCCCGTCCGGCCTGGCGGTGGTGATCGTACGTGATGACTTGCTCAGCCAGGCATGCCCGAATGTGCCGGCCATTATGGACTACGCCGCCATGGCCAAGGCCGATTCCATGCTTAACACGCCGCCTACCTATGCCTGGTACCTGGCTGGTCTGGTATTCCAGTGGCTGAAGGAAAAAGGTGGTGTGGAAGCCATTGGCAAGCAGAATCAGGCCAAGGCCGAACTGCTGTACGGCTATGTGGATGCCAGCGACTTTTATGAGAACCGGGTTCACCCCAGTGCCCGTTCCTGGATGAACATTCCGTTCCAGCTGAAGGATGAGTCACTGAACGAGGCCTTCCTGAAGGAATCAAAGGAAGCCGGCCTGCTGGCGCTCAAGGGTCACCGCATTGTGGGCGGCATGCGTGCCAGCGTATACAACGCCATGCCCATTGAGGGCGTACAGGCGCTGGTCGACTTTATGGACGACTTCGCCAAGCGGCACGCGAAATAAGCGTTAAGTCTTAAGCTGTCTTTAAGTCACGAATTGCTGTGAACTCGTAATGCGAAGCAGCAGCGCGGTTGCGCTCCGCCGACACGCTTCAAGCCCCTCCATGGGGCGCTTGAAAATGCCATCCATGGCATTTTATGGTCGGCTCCGGCAATCCCCACTGTTGCTTCGTGAAGCTTCGGTGCTGGCTGTTTAAAATCGGCAGACAACACCGTGCTGAACCCAGGAGGGCAAAGGGTGTCTGCTTCGCCGCGGCCTCTGCGCCATGGATGGCGCAGTGGAGCCTACAGGGAGGTATTCACGGCGTGCCGGAAAAGCAGTGCGCTTTGTCCGACGGAAGTGCACGGTTCAGCAAGCGGCAAAAAATTCTGACCAAGAAACAGGTCATCAGAGCACATACAAGGAGCCAACGTGAGTATTGATTTTCTGGCCCTGGCCAACCCTGGGGTGCCGGGTCTGCATCCTTATCAGCCGGGCAAGCCGGTAGAAGAGCTGGAGCGGGAGCTTGGCATCAGTCATAGCGTTAAGCTGGCCTCGAACGAAAACCCGCTGGGTCCGGGCCCCAAGGCCATTGCTGCCATTCAGAAAGCGCTGCCGGAGCTGGCCCGTTACCCCGATGCCAACGGCTTTGCCCTGAAAACGGCGCTGGCCCACAAGCTGAAGGTAAACACCGATCAACTTATTTTGGGCAACGGCTCGAACGAGCTGATTGATCTGCTGTTCCACACCTTTGTGGGGCGAGAGCAGGAAGTGATTTATTCCCAGTACACCTTTATTGTGTATGCCATGGCCACTCAGGCTCATGGTGCCAAAGCGGTGGAAGTGCCGGCGGTGAACTGCGGTCACGATCTCGACGCCATGGCAGCGGCCATTACCCCGGCCACCCGGCTGGTGTGCATTACCAATCCCAACAACCCCACAGGCACCTTTCTTTCCAAGGATGAGGTGAAAGCCTTTATGGACCGCGTGCCGGAAACGGTACTGGTGGTACTGGATGAGGCCTATACCGAATATGTGGCCGAGGAAGAGCGGCTGCCGTCCATTGACTGGCTGAGTGCATATCCGAACCTGATTGTGTCCCGTACCTTCTCCAAGGCCTATGGTCTGGCGGGGCTGCGGGTCGGTTACATGGTGTGTCATCCCGAGCTGGTGTCGGTACTGAACCGGGTGCGTGAGCCCTTTAACTGCAACAGTCTGGCGCTGGCGGCGGCGGAAGCAGCCCTGGCTGATGAGGCTTATCTGGCCGAAGCAGTTGCTCTTAATAATCAGGGCATGGCCATGTATGAAGCTTTCTTTAACGAACGTGGTCTTAAGTATATTCCCTCAAAAGGCAACTTTATTACCCTGGATCTGGAACGCAATGCCGGCCCCGTGTATGAAGCCCTGCTGCGGGAAGGCGTGATAGTGCGACCCATTGCCGGCTACGGCTTGCCCACCTGTCTGCGTATCAGCATTGGTCTTGAAGCCGAAAACCGGCGCTGTATAGCAGCGCTCAGCAAGGTACTGGGCTGACAGGCACGCTGCTTGCCCTGATGACGCTGTCCTGATAACGTCAGGACAGCGTCTAATGTTTTATCCCATCTTCAGGAAGATTATGGAACGCCTTAAACTATTCCCCATTGCCCGGGTGGAGGGCACGGTTAACCTGCCCGGCTCCAAGTCGGTATCCAACCGGGCCCTGTTGCTGGCCGCGCTGGCGCAAGGTACTACCCGCCTGACCAACCTGCTCGACAGTGACGACATTCGTCACATGCTGGATGCCCTTAAACAACTGGGTGTGCAGTATGAGCTGTCGGACGACAAGACCGAATGTGTGGTACACGGTCTGGGCCGGGCCTTCAGTGCCAATGAGCCCTTGTCGCTGTTTCTGGGCAATGCCGGCACCGCCATGCGACCACTCTGTGCCGCCTTGTGCCTTGGTTCAGGTGAATTTACCCTCACCGGGGAGCCGCGCATGTGGGAGCGTCCCATTGGTCATCTGGTGGATGCATTGCGGGAAGCCGGTGCTGATATCAGCTACCTCAAAACCGATGGTTATCCGCCGGTATTCATTAACGGCAAGGGCCTGTGGGGGGGGGATGTGCACATTGACGGCTCCGTCTCCAGCCAGTTTCTGACTGCCTTCTTAATGGCGGCTCCCATGGCCTCCGGTGATACCCGCATTCATATTAAAGGTGAGCTGGTTTCCAAGCCCTATATCGATATTACCCTTCACATCATGAAACAATTCGGGGTGGTGATAGAGCACGATAACTACCAGACCTTTTACATCACCGGTAACCAGACCTATGTGTCGCCGGGAGACTTTCTGGTGGAAGGGGATGCGTCTTCTGCGTCTTACTTCCTGGCCGCCGGTGCCATCAAGGGCAAAGTGCGGGTAACCGGTATCGGCCGCGACAGCATTCAGGGTGATATTCGCTTTGCCGATGTGCTGGAAGCCATGGGCGCGAAAATCACCTGGGGTGATGACTTTATCGAGGCCGAGCATGCCGGTGCGCTGCAGGCGGTAGACATGGACATGAACCATATTCCCGATGCGGCCATGACCATTGCCACCGCCGCGCTGTTTGCCGAAGGGACCACCCGTATTCGTAATATTTACAACTGGCGGGTAAAGGAAACCGATAGGCTGTATGCCATGGCCACCGAGCTGAAAAAGCTGGGGGTAGAGGTGGAAGAAGGTGAAGATTACCTGGTGGTCAATCCGGCAGAACGTCTGCAGGAAGCGGAGATCGCCACTTATAATGATCACCGCATTGCCATGTGTTTCTCGCTGGTGGCGCTGAGTGACACGCCGGTGATCATTCTTGACCCGGGCTGTACTTCAAAGACCTTCCCGGACTATTTCGACAAGCTCGACAGTATCAGCCACTAATCAAAGCGCCCTGCAAAAGCGGGGCGCTTTTGAGCTGTAAGCCATAAGCTGTCAGCGGTAAGTTATTCTGCTGGACTGGCCCGAGAAAAGTAGACACCTTCATTTAATGAGAAGGTGTTATGAAATACAAACCCCGCCGTCGCTTTAGCGACACATTCAAACGTGAGGCCGTCGAGGCCTCGCTGTCTACCACCGAGACACAAGCTCAG
>NZ_JAWJBK010000010.1:0-5569 GCF_032842915.1 Oceanimonas sp. CAM02 | reverse complement strand
CTGGTCA
The DNA here is from genome assembly GCF_032842915.1 of Oceanimonas sp. CAM02. Taxonomy (NCBI): domain Bacteria; kingdom Pseudomonadati; phylum Pseudomonadota; class Gammaproteobacteria; order Aeromonadales; family Aeromonadaceae; genus Oceanimonas; species Oceanimonas sp. CAM02. Next base: position 5,562 of record NZ_JAWJBK010000010.1, on the reverse strand, counting down.
ATCTTGAAGATGTCAGGACAGGGTATGTGTTCAGCCCGCAGGCTGAATAAAAGCAGGCATGAGCCGTATACGAGGTCCGTACGTACGGTTCTGTGAGAGGGATGAGGCGGTAACGCCTCACCCTACTCGTTATGCCTTGTCGTCGGCAGGCTTGTCTTTCAGCCAGCGCGGCTGGCCCTTGGCCTTCTTGTCGCGCAGGCGGGTTTTCTTCTTGGGCTGAACCGCTTTTTTGCCTTTGCTGTCGGCCTCTTTTTTCTTGCGTACCGTCACTGCCGCTTCTTTGTGTTTGGGGCGCAGCTCGTCAATGATACGGCGCTTGAGCTTTTGATCGGTGTAGCGCTCTACCTTGACTACCATGGCCATGTCGTGGGCTTCCACCAAGCTGATGGCAGTGCCCTTGCGGCCGGCCCGGCCGGTGCGGCCAATGCGATGCACATACACATCGGCGGTGCGCGGCATGTCGTAGTTGATCACATGGCTGACTTCGGGCAGGTCTATGCCCCGGGCAGCCACATCGGTGGCTACCAGAATGTTGACCTTGCCGTTGCGAAAACGGCGCAGGGCTTCAAAGCGTTTGTCCTGATCCATTTCGCCCCGCAGCCAGGCGTTGTCCAGGCCTTCCTGCTGCAGCCTGCTGGCCAGCTCCATCAGGCGCTCGCGGGTTTTTACAAACACAATGCTGCGGGTAGCATCGGGCTGGCGCAGCAGATGCAGCAGCAACGCAAACTTGTGCTCCGGGTTATCGGCCAGGTGCAGCCACTGATTGATTTTCTTGCGCTCGCTGCGGGGCGGCTCGGCAGACAGCTCTACCGGCTCCTTGAGAATATCGGCGGCAAACTTCATCAGACCACGGCCTTCCAGGGTGGCGGAAAACAGCATGGTCTGACGACGCCAGCGAGCCTCGGCGGCAATACGGTCCACATCCTGAATAAAGCCCATGTCGAGCATGCGATCGGCTTCGTCCAGGATCAGCATTTCAATATCGCGGCTGTCGAATGACTCTTCGTCTATGTATTGCAGCAGCCGGCCCGGAGTGGCCACGACGATGTCGGTGGTTTTGGTCAGCGCCGGCAGATGTTTGTCGGCATGCACGCCGCCGGTAATGGTTTCTACCCGCAGACCGGTGTCTTTCAGCAGGGCCTTGGCGTCGTCGGCAATCTGCTTGGCCAGCTCCCGAGTGGGGGTGAGCACCAGCACTCGGGCCGGACCGGCCTGACGGCGCGGAAAGTCCAGCAGGTGCTGGCAGGCCGGCAGCAAAAACGATGCCGTTTTGCCGGTGCCGGTGGGGGCGGAGGCCATAATGTCCCGGCCGCTCATGGCTTCGGGTATGACCTGGCTCTGAATGGTGGTGGGTCTGGCATAGCCCATGCGGGCCAGAGCGCGAACCAGAATGGGGTCCAGCTCCAGTTGCTCAAAGGTCATACTGCTCATGTTCAATTCCGTCAACCAAAATGGCCGGTTATTATAGGCTAACTTCCATCAAAATACTCTCGGGATCACCATGGCCGGACAGGGTTTTCGCTTTAAACAATTTCAGGTTAACCATGACCGCTGTGCCATGAAGGTGGGCACCGACGGCATTCTGCTCGGGGCCTGGGCACCGCTGGGGCAGGCTGAACGCATTCTGGATGTAGGCACCGGCACCGGGCTGGTGGCGCTGATGCTGGCTCAGCGCAGTCACGAGCAGGTGCAGATTACCGGTCTGGAGCTGGATAAGGCAGCCGCGGCGCAAGCGGCAGAAAACGTGGCCGAGTCGCCCTGGCCTGAGAAAGTGCATATTGAACAGGGCGCGCTGCAGCAGTTTGTGGCCGAGCCGTTTGAACTGATTGTGTCCAACCCGCCTTATTTTGCCCCCGGGCAGCATTTTGACTGCAACGCCCGGGCCAGTGCCCGCCACGGTGGCAGTCTGAGCCTGGCGGACTTGTTTAGTCATGGCTGCCGGTTACTGAGTGAAAACGGACACTTGTGCCTGGTGCTGCCCTGGCAGGCGCATGAAGAAGCACTTGCGCTGGCAGACTCAAATGCCCTTTACCTGCAGGAGCAGCAGTCAGTGATCACTCGGGAAGGAAAAACACCTGCACGTTTTTTATTGCGCTTTGGCAGGATCAAAAACTGTGTAATCAAAGAAGAAATTGTCATTAATACTGCATGTGGCGGATATGGCGACATATACAAAGGAAAGGTCTCCCCCTTCTATCTGAAGATGTAAATTTTGTATTGAAGATACTTTTCACATCATTATGCTACTGTTCAGCTCGCGCTCTGTTGGTTTTTAGTATTTCACAAACCTTAAACAGCAGCGCATCGTTTTGTTAATTTCGTTAGTTTCCGAACGAAACTTTCGCCAAGCGCTTTGCCGCCACGAGGTTTGCCTTGAAAAAGCCATTGTCCACTTTTGATGTGATGGGCCTGGGGTTCATGACATTCGCCTTCTTTTTGGGTGCCGGAAACATCATCTTTCCGCCCCTGGCCGGTTTTCTGGCCGGTGAAAACATGACCAGCGCCATGTTTGGTTTCCTGACCACAGCCGTAGGTCTGCCCCTGGCCGGTCTGGTGGCAGCAGCGCTGGCCGGTGGCGGTTTGCCGGTGATGGGCCGCTATTTGCCGCCGGTGATTATTACCCTGATGGGCAGTGCCATCTTTATTATTATCGGCCCGGCCTTTGCCGCTCCCCGCACTGGTCTGGTGGCCTATGAGATGGGCGTTAAGCCCTTTCTGGAAAACCCCGGGCAGGGCGCATTAACCCTGTATACCCTTGGTTTTTTTGGTGTGGCGCTGCTGCTGTCTTTGAGTCAGGGCCGGCTGCTGGAAGCCATTGGCAAGTTGCTGACTCCGCTGCTGCTGCTGTTACTGGTGGCGCTGGCCATTGCCGTGTTTGTGAATCCTCAGGGCACACAGCCGGCGGTCACCGAGGCCTATCTGGCTCAGCCGTTTGTGAAGGGCTTTATTGAAGGCTATAACACCATGGATACGTTTGCCTCCCTGCTGTTTGCCATGCTGATCCTGGATGTGCTGCGCAAGAAAGGCGTCACTGATACCCGTGCTCAGTCCCGTTATCTGATGGCTGCGGCACTGATTGCGGCAGCAGGTCTTGGCTTTGTATATATCTCGCTGTTTGTGCTGGGTGGTACCAGCCAGGGCGTGGTACTGGACGCCAGCAACGGTGGCGAGATTATCAGTGCATATGTGCTGTCGTTGTTTGGTGAGCCGGGGCTGCTGATTTTGTCGGCCATTGTGACCCTGGCCTGCCTGACCACGGCGGTGGGGCTGGTGTCGTCCTGTGCCGATTATTTTCATAACCTGACCGGTAAGGGCAGTTACAAAGGCTGGGTGGTGGCCATTGCTACCGCTTGTATGCTGGTGGCCAATGTGGGCCTGAACACCCTGATCAGTGTGTCTGTACCCATTCTGGTGGCGCTGTATCCGGTGGCCATTGCGCTGGTGGTGGCCACTTATCTGCGGCCGCTGATGCGGGCACCCGTGTTTGCCTTTCGCCTGATCATGAGCGTGGCCTTTGTGTTTGGTCTGCTCGATGGCATGCAGGCCGCCGGCCTGGATATGAGCCTGCTGGACTTTATGCCGCTGTTTGGCGTGGGCATGGCCTGGACCCTGCCCTCCGCCATTGCTGCCATTATCGGCCTGACTGTGGGCAAAACAGCCCAGACTGCCACGGCCTGAGCCTGGCAACCGGTATAAGAAAAGCGGCTTCAATGCCGCTTTTTTGTTGTTTAGCCACGCATTGCTGAGAAAGAGCGGCATGTGAAGCATCAGTGCGGTTTGCACTTCACGACACGCTTCAAGTACTTCCATGGGATGGTCGGCTACGGCAATCCCCACTGCTGCTTCGCGTTGCGGTACTTGTTGATCAAAGAGATTAAAGCGCCGCGATTTCATCCAGGATCTGCGCGACCCAGGCTTCAATGCGGGGATCGGTGTCGTCGTACTGATTGGCTTCGTCCAGCGACAGACCGACAAAGTATTTGCCGTCTTCGGTCAGCGCCTTTGAGGCCTCGAACTCATAACCCTGATTGGGCCAGTAACCCACCACGCTGGCACCCCGGGCCACCACCCGGTCGTGCAGCATGCCCAGCGCATCCTGAAACCACTCGCCATAACCCAGCTGATCGCCCATGCCGAACAGCGCCACCACATGGCCGTCCAGGTTCAGAGTGTCGATGTCGTCCCAATGGGACTCCCAGTCTTCCTGCAATTCACCAAAATCCCAGGTAGAAATGCCAAGAATAAGAATGGGGTAATCCTGCGCACGCACCAGCGGCACATCCCTGATATTATGCAGATCAACCAGCTCGGCACCGAGCTGTTCACGAATTTTCTCGGCTGCGATTTCGGTGTAGCAGGTGGTCGAGCCGTAAAACAAACCGATATTCATGGGGCTCCGTTCACTCTTGTTGGAATGGTGTCATGATAACAGAAGCCGCCCTGCAGGCAGAATACGGAGTTAGGAACGGAGTGAGTATGAGTCATCCGCTGGTCGAGCAATTTATCGATGCCCTCTGGCTGGAAAAAGGCCTGTCCGACAATACCCTGGCATCTTATCGCAGTGATCTCAGTCATTTTGCCGGCTGGCTGGACGGCGAGGGCGGCAGCCTGTTGGCGGCAGACAGCCTGACCCTGCAGCACTATCTGGCTCATCGCATTGATTTGGGCTTCAAGGCCAGCAGCACAGCGCGCATGCTGAGTGTATTGCGGCGGTTTTTTCAGTATCTGCTGCGCGAGCAGCTGCGTGCCGACGATCCCAGCGTGCTCATTGCCGGCCCCAAGCTGCCCAAACGCTTGCCCAAGGATCTGAGCGAGCAACAAGTATCGGCCCTGCTCGATGCTCCTGAAGCCGCTGATCCGCTGGAGCTGCGCGACAAGGCCATGCTGGAGCTGCTCTATGCCACCGGCCTGCGGGTGACCGAGCTGGTGAGTCTGTCGATGGAAAGTGTGAGTCTGCGTCAGGGGCTGGTACGGGTAACCGGCAAGGGCAACAAGGAGCGGCTGGTCCCCATGGGCGAAGAAGCCCTTCACTGGTTAAGCCGTTTTTTAAAAGAGGGCAGGGCAGCGCTGCTGGGCGAGCAGGCGTCAGACGTGGTGTTTCCGTCCCGCCGGGCCCGGCAGATGACCCGGCAGACCTTCTGGCACCGCATCAAGCATTACGCCCTGCGCGCCGGCATTACTCAAGAGCTGTCGCCCCACACCCTGCGCCATGCCTTTGCCACTCATCTGCTTAACCACGGAGCCGACCTGCGGGTGGTACAAATGCTGCTGGGCCACTCGGATCTCTCCACTACCCAAATCTATACCCATGTGGCCACTCACCGCCTCAATGCCTTGCATGAAGAGCACCACCCCCGCGGATGACCCCTTCGGGGGATCTGTAAGCTGTCAGCTATAAGCCTTAAGTGGTATGGCTGGAGGTTGGACTGGCCCGAGAAAAGTAGACACCTTCATTTAATGAGAAGGTGTTATGAAATACAAACCCCGCCGTCGCTTTAGCGACACATTCAAACGTGAGGCCGTCGAGGCCTCGCTGTCTACCACCGAGACACAAGCTCAGTT
>NZ_JAWJBK010000009.1:0-43561 GCF_032842915.1 Oceanimonas sp. CAM02 | reverse complement strand
TGGTCAATCTTGAAGATGTCAGGACAGGGTATGTGTTCAGCCCGCAGGCTGAATAAAAGCAGGCATGAGCCGTATACGAGGTCCGTACGTACGGTTCTGTGAGAGGGATGAGGCGGTAACGCCTCACCCTACTCGTTATTTGTAATGTTTATTTTTTTGAAGTTTTAATCTGATTTTTAATCCTCGGAAAGAGGCTGTGTCTGAATATTCACTTTTTTGATAAAAGCGGTATAACCAGAGAGAAAGTTGACTGATAATTTCACGGCTAAATAGACAAATAAAAATAATACGGGATAAAAGAGGCACACATGCAACAAAAAACAGCGTCTGTTGCGATGCTTTTTGTCGTATCGATATTGTTATTATCAGGGTTAATGTCCCTTTCTTTATTATGGACTTCACAAAAAAGCATCGAAGATACTCAGGAGCGGCGCTTTGAATATCTGGAGACAGCTGCTCAGATGAGCATATTGTCGGGACAGCTCAGCGCTAGGATCAGAAATTATGTCTATACCGGCTCCGAGCATGCGTTGTCGATGTATCACCATACGCTGGCAGTGGTTGAAGGTCGTACCGTGAGGGAGAGTGGCAGGCTGGAATCCGATGATCAGCGCATTAACAGCATGATGTTAACCACGGAAGAAAGAGAGGCGCTGGAGCGTGCCCGTCAGGCCACCTCTACGCTCTTCCGCCTGGAGGAAGAAGCACTTCGTTTAATGGCAACAGGAAGCGTTCATCAGGCCCGTCTGAAAGTATTTAATACCGATTACGACAGATACAGCAAACTGGTCAGCGACTCAGTGAGTCAATTCAGCCGTCTGGTGCTTGACCGCACCAGCCTGGAGGTGGAGCGCAAGCAGGCTTTTAATACTCAAATACTGATGTTCATCATGTTTGCCATTCTGCTGCTGGTATCGATAACCCTGCTGCTGCTGCTGCAAAACATCAGGCAGAGCAGAAGCCGGGTGACGGCGTCAATGCCGGGTGTAAAGGCCGGGTCCTGAGGTCGCTCTTGTTCACTTGAAACGCGGTCAGTATACTGCCGTGTCTCAAATTGCGAGGATTGTTCATGTTAAAGCTGTTGCGGATACTGTTGCTGGGACTGGCCATGGTTGTCGTGTTTGTGCTGGGAACCCTGTTGTGCCTGGTCCGCCCCCGGCATCCGAACAATGTGTTTTTGCTTGGCCGCTTGTTTCACCTGGCCTGTCCGCTGGTGGGGCTCAAGGTTAAAATTCGTGGCCGTGAGCATGTAAAAACGCTGGATTCGGCTATTTTTATTGCCAATCACCAGACCAACTGGGACATCATTACCCATCCTGGGGTGCTGTCGCCGCGCACTGTGGCCATTGGCAAAAACAGCCTGTTCTGGATCCCCTTGTTTGGTCAGTTGTTCTGGCTTAGCGGTAACCTGCTGATCAACCGGGAAAACAGAGCGAAAGCAGCGAGCACCATCAGCAAGGTAGTGGACAAGATCCGTAGCCGAAAAATGTCGATCTGGATGTTCCCTGAAGGTACCCGCAGCAAAGGCAAAGGCCTGCTGCCCTTTAAAACCGGTGCCTTTCATATTGCGCTGCAGGCTCAGGTTCCGGTTGTGCCCGTTGCCTGCTCCAGCTACTTTGGCCAGGTGGATCTGAATCGCTGGGACAATGGCGAAGTATTGATCGACATTATGCCGCCCATTGATGTGAGCGAGTATGAACCAACCCAGTTGCGTGACTTGCTCAAGCTCAGCCGCAAGCAGATTGCCGAGCGCATTGAGCGCCTGGACGGTGAAGCCCGTCGCCCCGAATCCCTTACGCAACCCGGAGTCGAATCATGAGCCAAAACACTGACTGGCGGGCCGAAACCCGTGACATAATCGAATCTTTGCTGAATGACGGTAGTCACCCCGATGCCGAATATACCATTGAGCATCACTTTTCCGGGCAGAACTTTGCCAGGCTGGAAAAAGCCGCAGTAGATTGTTTTAAGGCCGGCTATGAGGTAACTGATGCTGAAGAGCTGACGCTGGAACGAGGTCAGACATTGTTATGTTTTGATGCCGTGGCCGACAGTGCTCTGGATGAAGAGCAAATCATGCAGCAAATAGAAGAGTTGCTGCCCATTGCCGAAAAGTATGGCGTTGATTACGACGGCTGGGGCACCTACTTTGAAGAGGACGACGAGGAGTAAAACGGCAGCGCAGTCGAGGCTCGTCTAAGCTTGATCCATATATACATGGATCAAGGAGAGTGCCATGTTTATTCACCGCGCTGCGCTATTGCTGCTTGTCTCTTCTCTTTTTCTGCTTTCCGGCTGTAGTAAAATTGAGGCTCATCTGGGCCGTCATCTGCTGCCGGATCCCCCTGATGTAGTGGTTGAAAAACTGCCCTCCGGCTATGAGCCGAGCAGCCCGCGTCCACCCTATCGTGGTTCTCACGCCTCCCTGATCCAGCTGGATTTGTCTGCTTTTGAGTTTCCGGTGCCAATCGGCAAAACGGGGCCAACAGACCACTCTCTGGGGCCACTGCAATATCCCTTTGCCTGCAATACCGAAGAGTCGGATCTGGGCCAGCCGCTGGTGGATAATCAGAACGGCATAGGCACGCCAGTGTATGCCGAAGAAAACGGCGTCAAGAACAAGCAAAGGCTGCTGGGACACAGCAAAGACTGCCTGCTCAATACGCGCCTGGACTACTTCTATAAAATCAAGGACAAGAACGACTTCCGCGAGTTGCCCAAAGATGGCTTTCCCAAAGACATGGATTGGGTGGAGCGCGATGGAAAACGTATTCCCTTTGTGCTTCGCGTGGAGCGGGGCACCATTAACCGCTTTGTGTATATGCTCGCCATGCTGGCCAATCCTGCCGACCCTGTTACCCGTACTCACAGCCACTACTGGAACAACAAGCTGATTTATCATTTCAAGGGCGGCGTCGGCATCGGCAAACGTCAGGGTAAAATGAGCCTGAATCGGGTGGGCAGCCGGCTGGTAGCCCAGCTGGCTCAGGGCTATGCCCTGGCGGGCTCCAGCGGTAACGTGACCAGCAACCACTACAATATGTGGCTGGCGGCTCCGGTGGTGCCGTGCAGCAATATCTGATTGCTCAGAACAAGCCGGGTCTGCTTGATGCCCTTATTCCTCAATACAGCTACCCGGATATGATCACTCAGAGTATCTGGGCCCTGGATTGCGAGCTGCTTGAATATTACTTTGATGTGACCGCCCGCAACAACAAGCGTTGGCGGGTACAGGAAAATCGCAGTCTGGTGATGGGCGTGTCGGCCAGCAGTGAGGTAGAGCACGAGTTCAAGAAGTACTATCGCTGGGCACGCATTGCCGGCTTTGGCCTGCGCTTACCGGGCCTGCCCAAGGGCGCGACCGAGTGCTCCAAAAGCTGGCGGGGGCTGGCACCGTTAACCAACAATCCGCACTATTCTCACCGGGCCCATCATTATTCACCGGCCATCGCCGCCAACGAGCGCTTCAGTCACTGGCACGATCTGGCCCATGTCTATGGTGTGGACGAACACGGCTATGCCAATCGCACTCATGACAACACCGGGGTGCAATATGGTCTGGCGGCCCTGAAGCGGGGTGATATCACCCCGGCCGAGTTCTTTCATCTCAATGCCAATATCGGCAGCTGGAAGCCGCCCGCCGACATGGTGCAGGAAAAGCTCTGGGTACTGACCGGTGACGACAGCCTGGCCGGGGTATCCATCTGGAGTGATCACAATATGCGTAAAACCCCCGGCAGCCCGGTGCCGCTGTGGGTGTTTGAGCGCAACCGGACCGACATGGTCAAGGTAGCTCCCCGCAGTCAGGGCAACCCCGATGCCATTGCCGCTGCTTATCGTTCAGGCCATGTGTTTCTTGGCAATATTGATATTCCGGTGATCGACGTGCGTCACTATCTCGACCCCGAGCTCGATATGCACCATTCCTATGCCACTCAGTCGGTATGGTTGCGCATGCAGGCCGCTAAAGGCAATGCCGACAACATGGTGATCTGGCAAAGCGGCAAGCCCTTTAATCCCAGCGACAAGGCCTTTGTTGTGCTGGACGAGTGGCTGAACACGGGGCAACGGCCTGCCAGCGCTCAGGATACCTGCTGGACCAACAGCGGCGAGCTGATTGCCGAAGGCAGCGAGGTATGGAACGGAGCCTGGCGTGGTAACAGCAACACGGGGGTCTGTCTGCAGCGTTATCCGGCGTTTCGTTCACCCCGTCATGTAGCCGGCGCTCCCCTGACCGGTGAACTGTTCCAGTGTGAGCGTATTCCGGTGGAGCTGGCGGTCAGCCGGGGGATTTATGGTACGCTGGATATGCGACCTTATATGGTGATGCTGAAGGTAGTGTTTCCGGACGGCGTCTGTGATTATGAGCGTGGCGATGCTGGCCGGCCTGCGGACGAAGAGATGGGACTCAAGGCCATGCTATAGTGGCACAAACCTTTGCTGGAGTGCCTGAATGTATCCACCGCCTGATCCCCATATGATGCTATGGGATGAATATAAATACCGCCATGATCATATCTGGCAGAAGCTGTTTCAAATCACCATAGCGGTGGTGTTGTTAGGATCCGTGCCCTACCTCAAGCCCGAGATCACCCAGGTGCTCAAGGGCTGGATCCTGATAGCGCCGCTGCTGGGCACTGTGCTCAGCCTGATCAGTCTGGTGCTGATGCACTTTGAGCTGACCCTGTTCGGCAAAATAGTGCGGGCTCACCGGGCCCATCAGGAAAAGCTGGGGCTGATCCAGCACAGCCGGCACAACTATTTTCGTTATCTGGTGATGACCTACGTCAGTTTTCTGATGCTGGTGAGCATGGCCAACGTGGCGGTGGTGCGCCTGCTGTGGCTGGCCACCTGAATGCTGCGACAGGGCTTTGCACATGGCTACTGTTTAGCCCTGTCGGTGGCAGGCAATGCTGCATACACTGAATGGTGAGAGCAGGCATTCAGGTCTGCAGCAAAACACAGAGGTAATGAAAATGGCGATTCATGGCAAAGTAAAAGCGGGTGTGGCAGCAGTGGTTTTGCTGGTAGGCTTGTCCGCCTGCGCCAATATGTCTACCCGTGACCGCAACACCGCCATTGGTGCTGGTGTGGGTGGTGTAGCCGGCTCAGTCCTGACCGACGGCAGTGCTGTTGGCACCATAGGTGGTGCCGTAGTGGGAGGCGTAATCGGTAACCAGACCGGTAAATAACCCGGCCTTGTCCTCTTTTTACCGGGCCTGCCAGGCGGGCTCGCCCAGGTAGTTGCCCGGCGGATAGTAATTGCACACCAGTATCATGATGTTATTGCAGGTACTGGTGGCACAGCCCAGCTCCCGCGTGGCGGGCCAGACCATTTGAGTGTAATGCCCCACTCTGGGCACTAGCTCCCGTGTCAGCGGCTGGCCCGAATAATACCGCTTTTCTTCTTCCCAACTCTTCACTCCGTCCAGCTCGTTATAGAACCCCAGTGTTCCCATAAACAGGTTTTCACCAAAACCTGAACCCCGGCTGTGCTCGAGTTCGCAGCGCCCGCTCAGCACTTGTGCCCAGCTGGCCGCCTGTTGCTCGGCCCGGGCTGACCAGGTCAGCGGCGCGGCACCCACCTCGGCACGAATGCGGTTATGGGCCTTGAGCAAGGCCTGTTTGATGCCGGCAGTCTGCGCACTGGTTGTGCCGGCCAGCAGCCATGCCAGCCAGATCAAATGATGCCGTCTCATGGGGTTACTCCTTGGTGAACCTGCTGTTTTCAGAGTAAGGGCGCGGGGCGAGAAGCGCCACAAAAAAGCCCCGGCGTTTGCCGGGGCTGTTCTTCACTACTGAATAGCCAGAATTACAGGCTGGCGATTTGCTCGCGCTGTTGCTGCAGCTTGGCCAGGGTGGCCTGGTAGTCGGCCAGTTTTTCCTGCTCCTTGGCCACCACCTCGGCGGGGGCCTTGGCCACGAAACCGGCGTTGTTCAGCTTGCCTTCCAGCCGCTTGATTTCGCCCTGGATCTTGCCCAGCTCTTTCTCAAGGCGCGAAAGCTCCGCGTCCTTATCGATAAGGCCCGCCATCGGCAGCAGCAGCTCGGTGTCGCCAATCAGCTGCTTGGTGGACACCGGCGCTTCCTCGTCGCCGGCCAGCAGGGTGATGCTGTCCAGCTTGGCCATGGCCTTGAGGAAGGCGTCGTTGTCGGTGGCGCGGCGGGCATCGTCGCCGGCCGGGCGCAGCAGCACGCTCAAGGCCTGGCCGGGAGGAATGTTCATCTCGGCGCGCAGGTTGCGAATGGACACGATAAAGCGCTTCACCCATTCCAGATCGGCCATGGCCTGCGGGTCCTGCTCGGCGGTGTTCACCTCGGGGTAGGCGGCCAGCATGATGCTGTCGCCACCACGGCCGGCCAAGGGAGCTACCCGCTGCCAGATCTCCTCGGTGATATAGGGCATGATTGGGTGGGCCAGACGCAGCAGGGTTTCCAGCACCTCAATCAGGGTCTTGCGGGTGGCGCGCTGCTCGGCCTCGCTGCCGTGCCACAGTACCGGTTTGGTCAGTTCCAGATACCAGTCACAGAACTGGTTCCAGATAAACTCATACAGGGCACTGGCGGCGCGGTCGAAACGGTAGTCGTCCAGCGCCTGGCGCACATCGGCGATGGTGGCCTGCAGTTGGGCGCGGATCCAGCGATCTGCCAGCGAGTATTGCAGCTCACCATCGCTCTGACCGCAGTCCTGCTCTTCGGTGTTCATCAGCACGTAGCGGGACGCATTCCACAGCTTGTTGCAGAAGTTGCGGTAGCCGTCGAGGCGCTTCATGTCCCAGTTGATGTCGCGGCCGGTTGAAGCCATAGCGCACAGGGTAAAGCGCAGGGCGTCGGTACCGTGGGGCTCGATGCCGTCGGCAAACTCCTTGCGGGTGCGCTTCTCGATCTTGGCGGCCAGCTGGGGCTGCATCATGTTACCGGTGCGCTTGGTGACCAGCGACTCCAGATCGATACCGTCGATCATGTCGAGGGGATCGAGCACGTTGCCCTTGGACTTGGACATCTTGTCGCCGTTCTCGTCGCGGATCAGGCCTGTGACGTAAACGGTCTTGAACGGCACCTGGGGCTTGCCGTTGTCGTCCTTGATGAAGTGCATGGTCATCATGATCATGCGCGCCACCCAGAAGAAGATGATGTCAAAGCCGGTGACCAGCACGCTGGACGGATGGAAGGTGGCCAGCTCCGGGGTTTTTTCCGGCCAGCCCAGGGTGGAGAAGGTCCACAGCGCCGAGCTGAACCAGGTGTCGAGCACATCGTCGTCCTGGCTCAGCACCACGTCATCGCCCAGGTTATGGGCGGCGCGCACTTCGGCTTCATCTCTACCCACGTAGACCTTGCCGGACTCGTCGTACCAGGCGGGAATACGGTGGCCCCACCACAGCTGACGGGAGATACACCAGTCCTGAATGTCGCGCATCCAGGAGAAGTACATGTTTTCGTACTGCTTGGGCACGAACTGAATGTCGCCGTTTTCCACCGCCTCGGTGGCCACCTTGGCCAGGGGAGCGGCGCGCACGTACCACTGGTCGGTGAGCATGGGCTCAATCACCACGCCGCCACGGTCGCCGTAGGGCACGGTGAGATCGTGATCCTTGATGCTGTCGAGCAGGCCAAGGGTTTCCAGCTCGGCCACCACGGCGCTGCGCGCTTCAAAGCGGTCCAGACCCTGATAGGTGGCGGGCAGCTCGGGGCTGTAGACATCAGAGAGCTCACCGGTGGTGGTGAACACCTCGGCTTCGTTGCGAATGGCGGCGTCAAAGGTGAGCACGTTGATCATCGGCAACTGATGACGCTTGCCCACTTCGTAGTCGTTGAAGTCGTGGGCCGGGGTGATCTTCACGCAACCGGTGCCTTTTTCCATGTCGGCATGGTCGTCGCCAACAATGGGAATACGGCGGTTGACGATGGGCAGGATGATCTCCTTGCCGATCAAGTCTTTATAGCGCGGATCTGCCGGGTTCACTGCCACCGCGGTGTCGCCCAGCATGGTTTCCGGGCGGGTGGTGGCCACCACCAGGTAGTCATTGCCATCGGCGGTCTTGACGCCGTCGGCCAGCGGATAGCGGAAGTGCCACATGTGGCCCTTCTTGTCCTTGTTTTCCACTTCCAGATCGGAGATGGCGGTGTGCAGCTTGGGATCCCAGTTCACCAGACGCTTGCCGCGGTAGATGAGATCGTCTTCATACAGGCGCACAAACACTTCTTTCACCGCGTTGGACAGGCCGTCATCCATGGTGAAGCGCTCGCGATCCCAGTCTACTGAAGCACCGAGTCGGCGCAGCTGCTGGGTGATGGTGCCGCCGGACTCTTTTTTCCAGTCCCAGATCTTGTCGATAAAGGCATCACGGCCGTAGTCGTGGCGGGTCTTGCCTTCCTCGGCGGCGATCTTGCGTTCCACCACCATCTGGGTGGCGATGCCGGCGTGGTCGGTGCCTACCTGCCACAGGGTATTCTTGCCCTGCATGCGCTGGTAACGGATCAGGGTATCCATAATGGAATCCTGAAAGGCGTGGCCCATATGCAGGCTGCCGGTCACGTTGGGCGGCGGAATCATGATGCTGTAGGCATCTTTGCTGGTATCGCCGTGGGGCTTGAAGTAGCCCTTGCTTTCCCATTGCTGGTATAGGGCCTGCTCAATGGCGTTGGGATTAAAAGTCTTTTCCATGGTGTTATACATCTTGAGTGTGGGGTGGTACCGGCGCTGTGGTCAGCTCGAAACCGGCCTGCCGGTAGGCCTTGAAACGCTCCCGGGCCTGTTGCTTGCCCGCATCGGAAGCCGGTACAAAGTCGTGCAGCTGGCCAAAGCGGCGGGCAAAGGCCGGGGCCTCAGTCGCCAGGTTAATCAATACGGCACGGCCGTTTGCCGGCGGCTGCCAGCCAATCATCACGGGCGCACCCTGCCGCGGGCCTTCGCCCTGCAGGTTGTGCGCCACAAAACTGTCGGCCTCCTGTTGCCACAGGCGCTCGTCAATGGCTTCGGCCATGGCCTGATCAGTGGTGTAAATAAACACGCTCTGATTCTGGCGGTAGCAGTCGGTAGCCAGACGACACACCAGCTGTTGCAGCTGGGTATCGTCGTCGTTGGTCAACAGGTGAAAACAGCCGGTGTTCATTTTATTCTTCGACGTTCAGAGCGCCGGCCCGGTTCAGCAAAAACTGGGTCAGCAGCGGCACCGGCCGGCCGGTGGCACCCTTGTTCTTGCCGCTTTGCCAGGCAGTGCCGGCCACATCCAGGTGGGCCCAGTTGTACTTTTTGGTAAACCGGCTCAGGAAGCAGGCGGCGGTAATGGTGCCCGCCGGCCGGCCGCCGATGTTGGCCATGTCAGCAAAGGGACTTTCCAGCTGCTCCTGGTATTCGTCGCTCATGGGCAGCCGCCAGGCCTTGTCGCCGGCCTGTTCGGAGGCGCTAAGCAGCTCGTGAGCCAGCGGATTGTGGTTGGCCAGCAGACCCGAGGTGTGGTGGCCCAGCGCGATAATACAGGCACCGGTGAGGGTGGCCACGTCGATCACCGCTTCCGGCTCATAGCGTTCCACAAAGGTCAGCGCATCACACAGCACCAGACGGCCTTCGGCATCGGTATTAAGCACTTCCACTGTCTGGCCCGACATGGTGGTGAGAATGTCGCCCGGGCGGTAGGCATTGCCGTCGGGCATGTTTTCACAGCCAGCCAGAATGGCTACCACGTTCACCGGCAGCTGCAGCTCGGCCAGGGCATTCATGGTGCCCAGTACGGAGGCGGCACCGCCCATGTCGTATTTCATTTCATCCATGCCTTCGGCGGGCTTGAGTGAAATGCCGCCGGCATCAAAGGTGAGACCTTTACCCACCAGCGCAATGGGGCGGGCATCGGGATCCGGATGACCTTTATATTCAATGACCGACATCATGGCTTCGTTGTGAGAGCCACGGGCCACTGCCAGATAGGCGTTCATGCCCAGCTCGGCCATTTCTTCTTCACCAATTACCCGGGTGCTGATGTTGTCCCAGGCGTCAGCCAGCTGGCGCGCCTGCGAGGCCAGGTAAGCCGGGTTGCACACATTGGGTGGCATGTTGGCTACATCACGGCACACGCGCACACCCCGGGCCACGGCCTGGCCGTGGGCAATGGCGCGTTCACCAATGGTCAGCTCCCGTCGTGTGGAAACGTTAAACACCAGCTTGCGCAGCGGGCGGCGGGGCTCGGCCTTGTTGGTTTTGAACTGATCAAAGGTGTACAGGCTGGCCAGGGTGGTTTCCACTGCCTGGCGCACTTTCCAGTAGGTATCGCGGCCCTTCACGTGCAGCTCGGTCAGGAAGCAGACCGCCTCCATGGAGCCGGTCTCATTCAGGGTGCTGATGGTATTGCGAATAATCTGCTTGTACTGGCGCTCATCCAGCTCACGCTCTTTGCCGCAGCCCACCAGCAGTACCCGCTCGCCCAGCACGCCGGGCACCTGATGCAGCAGCAGGGTCTGGCCAGGTTTGCCTTCCAGATCGCCCCGGCGCAGCAGCGAGCTGAGGTAACCGTCGCTGACCTTGTCGAGCTGCTCGGCCACCGGCGACAGCCGGCGCGGTTCAAACACACCTACTACAATGCAGGCACTGCGCTGTTTCTCGGGACTACCGCTTTTTACACTGAACTCCATGGATTCTCCTGAGCCTGAAGACAATGGACGCCGAATGAACGATAATGACGAACATCGCAAAGGCGTCGTATTTCGCACAGTTAATATGCGAAAATGGTGATTTTACGCTTATTGTTAAGCGTTTCCATTAAAAAAGACAAGTTTACACTGGGATTGACGGTGATTGCATTCCGCTATTTGTTTCGGGAAACCCTGAAGACACAGCTGGCCGTGCTGTTTGTGCTCTTGCTCATCTTTATCAGCCAGAATTTTATTGACGTACTGGGCAAGGCTGCCAGTGGGGAGATCCCCGGTGCGCTGGTGGGCAGGCTGCTACTGCTTAACCTGCCCGAAATGGCCACTCTGATGCTGCCGGTAAGCCTGTTTATCGGCATTCTGTTTGCTCATGGGCGGCTCTATGCCGACAGTGAGATGACGGTGATGAAGGCTGTAGGCATCGGGCCCGGGCGCATTATGCGTGCCACTCTGGTGCTGGGGCTTATCTGGACGGCAGTAGCGCTGTTTAACTCACTCTGGCTTAACCCCTGGACCAAAAGTCAGGTGTATCAGCTGCGGGAAGAGGTAAAAGCCGACCCTGGCTTTGCGGTATTGCGTGAAGCCCGCTTTATGAGCCTGGATGGCGGTCGTATTGTGGGCTATGTAGAAGAGCTGGACGAAGATGAACAAGGCAACCGGCTCAACCGGCTGTTTGTGGTGCAGCAGGGCCAGGCTCAGCGTGCTCCCGGCATTGTGGTGGCCGACGGCGGCCGGCTGCATGAAAAGGAAGATGGCCAGTGGCTGACCCTGGAGCAGGGGCGGCGTTACAGCGGCACGCCCGGCACCCGGGAGTTTGATGTGGCGGAGTTTGATGAGTACAGCGCCTTTATCAGGCCGGCAGAGGTAGAAGTGGCTCAAAGTCGCATTGAAGCAATGCCCAGCCTGGCATTACTTAATGCCGAGGATATTGAGCAGCAGGCAGAGCTGCAATGGCGGCTGGCACTGCCCTTGTCCATGCTGGTGCTGACCCTGGTGGTCGTGCCGCTGGCGGTGGTGAATCCGCGCCAGGGCCGCTATGCCAAGCTGCTGCCGGCTATTTTGTTGTATCTTGCTTATTTTTTGCTGCAAACCGCCTCACGCTCGGCAATGGAAGGCGGCAGTCTGCCGCCGGTGCCGGGGCTGTATACCGTGCCGCTGGTATTTTTATTGCTGGTGGCATTGCCGCTTAATCTGGCAGAAACGCCCTGGTGGAACCGTACCCGGGAAAAACTCACACGGAGCAAGGCGGCCTGATGTTTAATATTCTCGATCGTTATATTGGCCGCACCGTGCTGATGGCCATGCTGTTGTGTGAGTTTGTGCTGGTGGGGTTATCGGCCATTATCCGCTATGTGGAGCAGCTGCGCAGTGTGGGCGAGGGCAGTTATACCCTGCTGTCGGCCTTTTATTACGTGCTGCTCTCGATGCCCAAAGAAATTGTGCTGTTCTTTCCCATCGCTGCGCTGCTGGGCGGCCTGATTGGGCTGGGCCAGCTGGCCAGCTCCAGTGAACTGGTGGTGATGCAGGCGGCGGGCAACTCCCGTTTTAATATTGTGACCAGCGCCCTTAAAACGGCCGTGCCGCTGATGCTGGTGATCATGCTGGTGGGCGAATATGTGGCTCCGGCCACCAAGCTGGCGGCAGATGATTTGCGCACTCAGGCGCGTTCAGGTGGTCAGGTGGTGCTGTCGGTATATGGCGTTTGGGCAAGGGATGGCGAAGCTTATATCAATATTGGCCAGGCCCGTCGTGACGGCACCCTGAGCAATGTCACCCTCTACTATTTTGATGACGAGCAGCGGCTGCAGCGTATTACTCAGGCTGCGACCGCTGATTATCGTAACGGTGAATGGCAACTGCTTAACCTCACCGATACTCTATTTAATCATGGTGAGTCAATTATGACCTCTCAGGAGGCCAGCAGAACCTGGAAAACCACCCTGACGCCCGACAAGCTGGGAGTGGTGGCCATTGAGCCCGATGAGCTGTCGATGCGTGGCCTGTGGGAATATGAAGGTTACCTGAGAGATAACGGTCAGGATGCCCGGTTGTATGAACTGGCATTCTGGCGCAAGGCGCTGCAGCCGGTGATGGTGATTGCCATGATGCTGCTGGCCTCGTCGTTTGTGTTTGGTGCGCTGCGCAGTGTGACCATGGGGGCCCGGCTGCTGATGGGCATTCTGTTTGGCTTTGGCTTTTATGTGGCCAACGAAGTGTTTGGGCCCATCAGTCTGGTGTATGAGGTGCCGCCCATCCTCGGCGCTCTGGGCCCCAGCCTGCTGTTTATTGGTGTAGCGCTGTTTTTGCTTAACCGCCGTGCCTGAAGGCGAAGCCTTCGGCGGGAGTGGGGAGTAGGGATTCCCCATTCCCTGCTCCCTAATCCCTGTATTCACTGCCTGCTCAGCAGCTCCCGGTTCTGCTCTTTGGTGAGTACCACCATCTCGCAATCGGCCAGTTTATCTTGCAGGGCCAGTTTGCTGCGTGGATTAAACCATACCCAGAAATTACCCAGCCCGAGCAAGGCGGCGCCGGCGCGCACCAGACACTGGCCCAGGCGCAGCCGGGTGCCGTCGGTGTTTTGTACGCGCAGCCGCCAGGCGCGCATGCCCAGGGTCTGGCCGCTGGTGCGCCAGAACCAGCAATAAAAAAACAGCACCACACTCAGCAATACCAGCTGATATAAGCGGCTGGCACTGAGCAGAGCGGCGGTATCTTCATGTTCGCCCAGCGCAATCCAGCCCAGCTGCAGCGCCAGAGCGGTCAGGCCAAAGCAGACAAAACCCGCTACCATCAGCAGTGCAACCACCACCAGAAAGTCATACAGCCAGGCTCCCAGGCGACGCATCACCCCGGCCCGGGGTAAACCCGTATAAGAAAAAGCCACCAGTTTCGTTCCTTTAAATCGATAAGGGCTGCATTCTAGCAAAAGCCGCTGCAGGAAAAAGCCCGGTCACCCAGCACAAATAATGCTCAGTTGGCACTATTGTTCATACAATCCGGTTGCGGGCGCTGCGGGGCTGAGTATAATGCTCTGGCTCACTCATAATGAGTTTACCGGCGGCAGTGTGATGGAATTGGTAGACATGAGTGATTCAAAATCACTTGCCTTCGGGCGTGCCGGTTCGAGTCCGGCCACTGCTACCAACAAATAACCCGATTTAATCGGGTTTTTTTGTGCCCGATGTTCGGCCTTTGCTGACCACCTCGCGCTTTGGGCCCTTGCTCTGCGCTGTGTTCGCTTTCACAATCATTCCGTGTTCAAACGGGATGACATTCGTGAATATTTTTATACTGGACAATAACATAGAGCGCTGCGCCGAATATCACTGTGATCAGCACGTGGTCAAGATGATCCTCGAAAGCGTGCAGATACTGTGCACCGCGCTGAACAAAAAAGGATTTGAAACGCCCTACAAATCCACTCATATCAAACACCCCAGCGTGCTCTGGGTAGAAGAATCGTACGACAACTTTCAGTGGCTGACCCGGCTCACACAGGCGCTCAACGCCGAGTACCGCTATCGCTACCGTAAAGAGCAGGATCACAAGTCCATGCCGGTGCTGGCGCAAATACAGCAGTTTACCTACCCTGCAATCGGCCTCACCGAGTTTGCCCAGGCCATGCCCGATCAATACAAGGTGCCCGGCGACGCCGTGCAGGCCTACCGCAACTTTTATCTGGGCGACAAAATGAAATTCGCCCGCTGGACCCGGCGGGAAGTGCCGCACTGGGTGCAGGAGGCTGAGCAGCCCTGAGTCTTACTGTTTTTTATGGAGCCAGCCGGTGTTTTACTTCTGCTGTGATATCAAAGCCCCGGGCCGGGCTCAGGGCAAACAGGTGTTCCAGCTCACAGGCCATTTGCTCCAGCGGTGCCTGGCGGTAGCCGTGGCGGGCTATTTCCTGTAAATAACGATCGATAAAGCGGGCTGCGCCCAGGTTGCGCCATTGCAGCACATGCACCAGTTCATGCACATGCACTCGCAGCTGGCCGGCGGCGGCAGGCTTCAGGTAGTAGGTATTGGCCAGTGTCAGCCCTTGGGCTGACGGCGTTAACAAACTTTCAAGCCCCATGGCTTTTACCTGTTCAAGCGGTGGTGAGGGCAGCTCATCCACAATCACAAAGCCGGCAAAGGCCAGCAGTTCATCAGTGAAAAAGCGCCCCAGTGACGGCTTAAGTTCCAGGCAGGAGCGGCGTGAGTGTTTGTAACGAGCATTGGTGGCAAAGACCCACATCAGGGGATCAAAAGTCATGGAGATTCCGGCAAATCGTAAACAGTGATGACATCATGGATGGCGCAGGCGACTTTATGTGTCGCCCGAGTCCCGGTACATGTCATGCAGTTGGCGCGCCTGCTCAGCCAGCGCACGTCGCCATGACAAAGGCTCAATTACTTCCACTCTGGCTCCAAAACCGGTCAGCCACCACAGGGTTTGCTGATCATTGTGAATGGTGGCGGTCAGGGTAATGCGGCCGTCTTCGCCGGGAGCGGACAACTGTTGTTGCTCGCTGAGCGGGGTTTCACTCAGCCGCCAGGCCAGGTCCGGTGAAATGCGGGCGACCAGCTGCACGCTTTCTTCGTTCAGCGGATAATCAAAGCCGCCTTCTCTGATGTAGGCATCAACACAGAAGTCCGGCTGCGGCCGAAAGGCAATATCGGTGATGGCCAGCGTTTGAATGCGGTGCAGGGCAAACTGGCGAATATCATCATAATCATTCACGGTGGCCAGCAGATAGCTGACACTGTGACGGGCCACCAGCCCCTGAGGGTGTAGTGTGTATTGCCGTATATCCCCTTTTTGACGGCTGAGGTAGCAGACGTCCACCGCCTGACGATTCAGCAGGGCGTCGCTGATGCCTTGCCACACTTCTGCCCTGATAGGGGCCGGTAGCAGGGCCTTGCCATCCGGAATGGCCCGCACTCGTCTGGCCCAGTCGGCATAGCCGTTTTGTTGCAGGCCATCGAGAAACCGGCGGGCGCTGTCAAACTGAGGGCCAAGCCGGTCTACTGCCATGCGGGGTAACAGGCTTTGCAAATATTCTTCTGCCAGCACCAGAGTCAGCGCTGTTGCAGTATCCAGCGCCGGCAAGCCACTTTTAAAGTGACTGTCAAAAGACCAGCGGTAAGGGCGCTCGCGTTTGTCGCAAAGCAATGGAAAGTGCAGTGACATTTTCTCAAGATCCCGCTGAATGGACCTCAGCTCAACACTGAATCCTCGTTCTTCAAGCAGGGCCTGCAGTGTGGTGGTGGCCTTGAACTGAGGTGCCCGGGGGATCAGCTGCAGCATGGTCAGGTAGCGAAAAAGGGTGTCGCGCTGAGTGCCCATTTGTCTTCCTTATTATAATGTAATGTGCTCGGTTGAAGCCGAGAATACCTTACACCGGCTGCCACTTGTAGCCTTGGGGAGGCCAGCGGTTCACGCCAGGCTGTTGCTGCGGGCCGGCCTCGGGTAAAATTCCTGCTTTGCCGGCCCAGGCCGGTGTGGTTGAACTTTCAGAGTGCCCATCATGTTTAAAGCCGGTCAATTGCTTACCCTTTCCGTTCACAGCCTAACCGATAAAGGGGACGGCATTGCTCAGCATAACGGCTGTCCGGTTTATATTTCGGGCGGGTTGCCCGGTGATGAAGTAGAAGCCAGAGTCACACTGGCCAGGCCTCGCTATGCCCAGGCAGAAGTAAAACGAGTGCTGACACCGGCGTCAGGACGCAGCCCTGACTTTTGCCCCCATACCGAATGTGGTGGCTGTCAGCTCAGGGTGATGGACTATGGCGCTCAGCTGCAATTAAAGCGTGAGCTGCTGGTCAAGGCGCTGCAGGAGCGGGGGCTGGACTGCTCAGTGGCCAACACCATTGGCATGGATGATCCCTTTCATTATCGCAACAAGGCGCAGTTTGCGGTGCAGCCCGGTCCGACCCTGGGCTTTTATGCCAAACACAGTCATCAGCTGGTGGAAATAGAACAGTGTGTCATGCAGGCACCGGAAACGGCCGACATCACGGCACTGGTGCGGCAGTGGATGCGCGAGCAGGCGGTTCCGGCCTTTAATGAGGCTCACCACAGTGGCTGCGTACGTTATGTGATGGTGCGCAATGGCCGGCACAGCGGAGAGCTGATGGTGGTGCTGGTTGTGGCGGAAGAGCCGACAGAGCGGGCACTGAATGCCCTGGTTGAGCGTCTTGCTCAGGTGCCAAAACTGGTCAGTGTGCAGCTGTGTCTGAACGATACAGTAGGTAACCGCATATTGAGCGAGCAAGTGCGTACTTTGTGGGGTGGCAGCAGCATCAGTGACCGTATTGGCGAGCTGCAGTTTGATATCTCGGCACTGTCTTTCTATCAGATAAATCCGCATCAGACGGAAGTGCTGTATCGTGAGGTGGTGCGGCTGGCCGCACTCTCAGGCAGTGAAACCGTGTTTGATCTCTACAGCGGTATCGGCACCATCAGTTTATTTATGGCCCCCTTTGCAGCCCAGGTTCATGGCATGGAAATAGTACCGGAAGCGGTGGCCGATGCCGAGCGTAATGCCGAGCGTAATGATATTAAAAATGTTCGTTTTTACTGTGGTGCGGCTGAACAGCAGGTAGCTGCGTTGTATCAGCAGGGAGTGAGTGCTGACGTGGTGGTGGTGGATCCGCCACGCAAGGGGTGTGATCAGGCTCTATTGGATACTCTGGCCAGCATGCGTCCGGCCCGGCTGGTGTATGTGTCCTGCAATCCTAAAACCCTGGCGCGGGATGCGGCCTGGCTGAGCGAGCAGGGCTTTACTCTGGAGCAGGCGATACCGGTGGATATGTTTCCTCATACCATGCATGTGGAAACCGTGGCGCTGTTTAGCGCAACGTAATAAAGGCTTGCTATAAAAGAAATTGATAACTATTATCATTTACTGGTAAAGGAGGTGATAATGGTTATTTTGCTGGTAGTGCTGTGGCTGATGATGATCTGGTGGGTGCCGGCATCGTCACTTACATTATGGTTAAGCGCCGGGTTTGCATTGTTTGCACTGGTGTTGGCTATGCCTTCAGTCAGCAGGCACTGGTATTGGCTGCCGATAGGCGGATTAGCCGGCCTTGGCATGACTCTTGGAATAATGCTGGGAGATTACGCCTGAACGGCTGGAAAGAAACAATCTTGGTGCGAAGGGGGGGACTTGAACCCCCACATCCAAAGGACACTAACACCTGAAGCTAGCGCGTCTACCAATTCCGCCACCCTCGCATACTCGATTGTTTGGCTGTTTTACATGGGCCACCATGTTGAAATTTGAGCGGCTCTCAAGTCAAAGACTTGGTGCGAAGGGGGGGACTTGAACCCCCACATCCGTAAGGACACTAACACCTGAAGCTAGCGCGTCTACCAATTCCGCCACCCTCGCGTGCTCAAATTTTTTCTCAGTGGTGCGAAGGGGGGGACTTGAACCCCCACATCCGTAAGGACACTAACACCTGAAGCTAGCGCGTCTACCAATTCCGCCACCCTCGCCCGTGCTGAGGACTGCGAATTCTATAGATTTTTTACCAGCCGTCAACCGGCTTTTTTAACTTAATTCATAAAAAAACGGCCGCAGCGGCCGTTTGCTTAAAAATGGCACAGTTTTGCCAGGGTCAGGCCCGGGCCCGGTAAATTTTAAAGCGGCCGTTGGCGGCCAGGGTCTCGCAATGACCAAAGCTCTGCTCTATCAATTCCGGGTAGGGTAAAAAGGCATTGGCTACCAGCAGCAGGCTGCCACCCGTCTTGAGGTAATGTCTGGCTTGCTTCAGCAGGGTTTCGGTAGTGCTGTAAAATGTCTTTAACCCGGCATGAAAAGGCGGGTTGCTGATAATACAGTCAAACCGGCCTTCTGTTTCACTCAGGCCATCGGACGGATACACGCTGGCCTGCAGGCCGTTCCTGAGCAGGGTTTGCTGGCTGGCTTCCAGCGCCAGGGCATTGATGTCGATTTGCTCCAGTGCGATGGCCGGATTGCGTTTCAGCAGACTGGCACCAATCACGCCGGCACCACAGCCAAAATCCAGCACCCGGCCGGAAAGCGGCCCGGCATGCTCCAGCAGCAGCCGGGTTCCTGCATCCAGATGCCCGGCACTGAATACGCCGGGCAAGGTGCAGACCGTCAGCTTTTCCTGCTCCAGCCGATATTCTTGAGTCCAGTCGCTCAGCTTGAAGGGCGATGCCGGCTGCGTCAGCTCAGCCTGATACAAGCTGGCCCGGCGGGCGCTGTCGACCTTGGTAACGTGCGTGCAAAAAGGAGCCAGTAACCTGGGGGCCGACTTAACGCCGCCCTTGTTATCGCCGGCAATAAACACGGGAGCTCCAGTGCTCAGCAGGGGCAGGCAGGCTGCCAGCAGATATTCAGCTTCGGCCTTGGCCTTGGGCATAAGCAACAGCAGGCCCTGGGCAGCTTGCTCAGCAGGAGCCTGGCCAAATTCCGGCGTGATTTCAGTGTGGCTGCCCAGCCACTGAAAATAGCGGTAGTCGGTGGTAAATACGCGGGGTGCCGGGCCATGTTCGGCCAGCATCAGGGGCAGTTTGTCTTCCAGCAGGCCGCACACCAGCAGGGGCTGGCGGCAAAGGGTATCCAGGTTGCGGCTCAGCATGTCACTGACAGACGTCAGGGCCTCATACATTCTGTGTTCCTGCAAATTTTTCAAAAACGGCATTATACATGCCATGGCTGCCCTTGACATTTGCCGGTGGTTGGCAAAAGATGCTGAACAAGGTTTTTTCAGGTGTTATTCATGTCAGTGATAGTAAAACGCAAACCAGTTAAACTGCTTAAACACAAAGCAGCCCTCGTTTTTGCGTGACCGACGCCTGATACGTTCAGACCCACTTTTATCAAAACCCCGGCCACGCTTTTTGCGCCCGGGGTTTTTTAATTCAATATTCAATCCTCTGATCAGGAGAAGGAGTTTCCATGTTTCGCGGTTCTTTAGTTGCCCTGCTTACTCCCTTTGACGGTGACCGCATCGATGAAGCGGCGTTACGCCATCTGGTAGACTGGCACATCGAGGAAGGGACTCACGGCATTGTGCCGGTGGGCACCACCGGGGAAAGTCCGACTCTGTCTCACGATGAGCATTGCCGGGTGATTGAAATTGTTTCTGAGCAGGCGGCTGGCCGGGTGCCCGTGATTGCCGGTGCCGGCTCCAACAACCCGGTGGAAGCCATTGACTACAGCGTGTGCGCTCAGAAGGCCGGTGCCAATGCCACGCTGCATGTGGCCGGTTATTACAACCGCCCCAATCAGGATGGCCTGTTCGCTCATTTCAAGATGCTGCACGATGCCACCGAGCTGCCGATCATCGTTTACAACATTCCGCCCCGTGCCGTGGTAGACATCAAGCCGGAAACTCTGGCCCGCATGGCCGAGCTGCCGCGCATTGTGGGGGTAAAAGATGCCACTGGTGATCTGAACCGTCCCTGGGCCGAGCGTCAGCTGATTAAAAAGCCCTTTGCCTGGCTCTCGGGCGAAGACGGCACTGCGGTTTCTTACAATGTGGGTGGTGGTACCGGATGTATCTCGGTCACTGCCAACGTAGCCCCGCGCCTGTGTGCACAGCTGCAGGAACTGACTCTGAACGGTAAGTGGGAACAAGCCCGCGAGTTGCAAGACAAGCTGATGCCGCTGCATCAGGTGCTGTTTGCCGAGCCCAACCCGGCAGGTCCCAAATATGCATTGTCGCTGCTGGGCAAAGCCAGTGAGCATTGCCGGGTGCCGGTGGTGCCGCTGCAGCAAGACACCAAGGCCCGTATTCGCCGGGTAATGGAAGAGCTGGAACTGATATAAAAAATGGCCGCGCAAGCGGCCATTTTTTTGTGCTACTCAGGGTGCTTACTGATCGTCACCCTGGTTGTCGTTGCCATGATGATGATCATCTCGGTGGCCGTGATGATCATGGTGATTGTCATAGCGGGGACGACGGGGTTTGTTGATGATGACACCGGAACGCGGCGGGCGACGGCTGGCCGGCGAAATGGTGGAAATCTTGGCCTTGTAGATCAGCTGCTGCTGGCCGCGGGGATCAGACAGCAGAATGCTGTATTGGTCAAAGGCACTGATCATCCCTTCAAGTTTGATACCATTGGTCAGAAAAATGGCGCAGTGGGTCTGGTTTTTACGTAACCAGTTCAGTGCCGCATCCTGTCCGTTACCCAATGAAAAGGCTTGCTGCAGCGATTGGGGATTCGATGATGGGGCGGTCATGTCGGTCAGTCCTTTTTGTTATTTTTCAATCTTGATTGTGCTTAATCAACCGCCGGCTTGTCAAAGCAAAGCGTTAATTAAATACAGCTTTGCGACCAGCCTGCCACCTTGCCGGGCGTAGCCTGTCGCCCGGATTATCTGCTTGCCGATAAAGGAGCCTGTGTGAACGCTGCCATATCCGGTACCACCATTATGGTGCTGGCTTGTTTGATTGTCAGTATTGGTCAGTTCAGTCTGGGATTGATTTTTCCTGTGTTGCCCGGCATCAGCCGTGCACTGGCTGAAGATCCCGAGCGGGTACAGTGGCTGGTTTCAGCCTATTTGTTTGCCTTTGGTCCGGTGCAACTGCTTTATGGCCCGCTCAGCGATGCCTATGGCCGCCGGCCCGTATTGCTGGCCGGGCTGGCACTAGCACTGGCCGGCGTTGCCTTGTGCATGCTGCCGGATGCCAGCTTTGAATGGCTGCTGGCAGGGCGTTTGCTGCAGGGGCTGGGAGCGGGGTGTGCCGCCGTGGTGTCCAGAGCCATGCTGCGCGACAGCTTTGAAGGAGCGGCGCTGCGTAATGCACTGTCTTACATCGCCATGGCCGCCGCCATTACGCCCGTGCTGGCACCGGCACTGGGCGGCATGCTGGGCGATGCTTTTGGCTGGCAGAGTGTGTTTACCGCCATGCTGATTTACCTGTCCCTGCTCTGGCTTATTTTACTGGCGCGGTTTCAGGAAACCCATCAGGGTGAGCCGCTCAGCCTGGCCCCCGGGCCTATTATGCGCGGTTACCTCAGTTTGCTGGGGCAACGCCATTTTCTGGGGCATGGTGGCATGCTCTGGGGGCAGTTCGCGTTGATGATGACGTCAGTTTCTGTGCTGCCCTATGTGATGCAGCATCAGATAGGCATGAGTGCAGCTGAATATGGCCGCTGGGCACTGCTGCCGGCATTGGGGCTGCTGCTTGGCGGCATTATTAATAACCGTATTCAGTTCTGGGTGCGAGCCGAGCAGGTGCTGCGCATCAGTCCCTTTATTCAGCTGGCTGCAGGGGCCTGGATAATGCTGATGCCCCTTGAGCCCTGGCTGATGGTAACCGGCGTTTTTATTCAGGCGCTGGGCAATGGCATGGCCTTTCCCAATGCCATGAGCCGGCTACTGGAGCCTTATCGCAAGGGGGCCGGTTCGGCAGCAGCACTGTCCGGTGCCATGCAAATGCTCACTGCCAGTGTGCTGACTGCCGTGCTGGCGCAACTGGGAGTAGACACGGCTTTTACGCTCGGGCTTTGCGTTATGCTGGGGGCGGTAATGCTGAAGCTGCTGTCGGTGTTTGCCGTGGGGCGGTTTTAACCCGGGCATTAAAAAGCCGCGCCCTTGGGCGCGGCTTTGGAATTCTTTGTTAACGCAGACTCTTACAGAGGAACTACGTTTTCAGCCTGAGGACCTTTCTGGCCTTGGGCTACAGTGAACTCTACGGACTGACCTTCAGCCAGGGTCTTGAAGCCCGAGGTCTGGATGGCGCTGAAGTGTACGAATACGTCAGGGCCTTGCTCTTGCTCGATGAAACCGAAACCTTTGGCTTCATTGAAGAACTTTACTTTACCTTTAACAGTGTTAGACATACCTAAATCCTGTAAACAAACTTGCTAGAATAATCGACTTCAAAAACACAACCTTTACTTATGAAATACAGGACGAGGTACTACTAGGAACTTCGTAATGAACATAAATTCAGCGGTATCCTTAAAGTCGAATTTACTCTAACCGGTTACCTGATGGTGGTCAACAGGTATTTTTGTGAGCCATGACGCGTTAACCCGACTTTTCTGTCAGCAGCGCCAATAAAGGGCTGGGTGAGTCTTTTGGGGTGCCGGATCCTCATCTTCCCCATGACAAATCAGCCCGGAACAGTAGCTCCAGACGCAGGGTAACACCAAACTCGGCATCGTAATCCTGCTCCCGGGGAAAATGCAGCTCGGGAATAAAATCCACGAACAGCACTTCTTTATGCAGGTTGCGCCGATAGTGGCTGAGCAGGTAGTAATCGTGCAGCCTGGGGTTTGAAGCACTGCGGCCCACCGCCACGGCGGCATAGCGCATAGCGCTGCGGCTGCCCAGCAGCTGGTTAAGCTCAACGCCTTCGGAATATTCCAGGGTGTCGATTTCTTCCTGCCACTGCACATTGGTAATAAAGCGCAGATGGTAAATATCGCTCAGTGGCCGGCCCAGATCCCAGCGGCTGCGGGCAGAATAACCTTCTTCGTTAAACCATGATGCCCGGTTCCAGCTGTCCAGTACCCAGGGGCCTTCATTCAGCTGCCACTGACGCTCTCCGGTTAAACGAACATAAGGGTCAAGAGGCAGTTTAATTTTAACCCCGGCTCCGGCATCAAAGCGCCATCGTTCGCGTTTGTCGCGGTTGCTGAGCCGGCGCAGGCCGATAAGAAAGTTGTCACTGTCGAAGTCGTTGTTGTTTCTGGCGGTATTGGCACCCTGTTGCGCCAGTGTGCCCTGGGTTTCTTCAGGATCACTTTCGATCAGAATACGCAGCCGCTCTTCCGTGGTGGGCAGGTCAAGGCGCAGCTTGAGTTTGGTTTCTGAACCAAAGTCATCTTGTTCATGCCAGGAAAATTCCTGACTGAAACGCAGGTAAGAGCCATTCTCAATGGTCAGGCTGTCGTCATCACCAAAAAAATTGTCGATGTTGCGGGCGCTGTTATCGAGCCAGTCGGTCACGCTGTCGTGCATGGGAGTGATTTTATCTACCACCCACAGCGGCAAGTCGCTGTCGTCTGTCTCTTGTGAAGAGGCGATACCGGGAAGTAACAGCAGGGCGGTAAGCAGAAACAGTTTGTTCTTCATGGCATCATCCTTTTTGCCGTTTCATCACTAAGCTTAGAAAGCTACCTTGAGTTATACCATGTTTACCGTGCCAATATTGCCACTCACAGACATAAAAATGGCCGGTAATGACCGGCCAGATTACATGTATCCTGACAGCGCTGCATCAGAAGTGGATTTCAGCCCCTACAAAGCCGCCGTCAAAGTCGAGTTTGGCATCAATGTTATCAAGATCATCCAGTTGCACAGACATGGCGCGATAGCCGGCGTGCAGGTTGATATTCACGGCCACAGTGTCAATCAGGTTATAACCCACACCGGCCTGATAATCGGCTATCTCATGACCATCCAGGGTCAGGTAATTCACCTCGCCAAACACCGACAAACCAGTCAGGGGGAGGGCTGCTTCTGCCTTGAGGTAGCCAAGGGGCAGGGGAGCACTCAGTTTTTCACTGGAGGCGTTGCCGCGGGCATCCCTGACATTGATATCGCCATCCAGGTATTTGATGTTGGCACCCAGATCGATGCTGAACAGGTCGTTATCAAATATTTCATAGTAGAGAATAAAGTCGGTATTGGTCACATCAAAAGAGGTGCTGAGTGACGAACCGGCGGCGTAGTCGGTGCCACCAAAACTGAACTGGCCAGACACCATGGTATTACCATTGGCGGCAAGATCGTTGTGACGGATTTTTACGTTAGGCAGCAGCGGCACCGGGTGCTCCACAGCCACATAAAAAACGCCCTGAGTATTTTCATCAAATGCAAAGTCGGCTCTGGTGTTGGTGCTGCCAAAGTTACCGCTGGTGTCCACCTGCCAGGCTTGTGCGCCGGCATACAGGCCCATTACATCGGCACCGGCCTGGGTGCTGACAAAACTGGCGGTCAGGGCCAGTGCCCAAACTGTTTTTTTCATTGAGAGTTTCCTGTGCTGCGGGCCATGAGAGATAACGCTAGATACAAAAAAGCCCCGCTTTCGCGAGGCTTTAAAGATGGTGCCCAGAGGCGGAATCGAACCACCGACACGGGGATTTTCAATCCCCTGCTCTACCGACTGAGCTATCTGGGCGTTGGTGTTTTGATATAGCACCGAAAATGGTGCCCAGAGACAGAATCGAACTGCCGACACGGGGATTTTCAATCCCCTGCTCTACCGACTGAGCTATCTGGGCGTTGGTGTTTTGATATGGCACCGAAAAATGGTGCCCAGAGGCGGAATCGAACCACCGACACGGGGATTTTCAATCCCCTGCTCTACCGACTGAGCTATCTGGGCAACGGGGCGTCATTTAAATCGATCGCCCCAGGCAAGTCAACCGCTTTTTCTGTTGCTTGTGTGCGTTCGCTCAAGGCTTGAGCAAAGCGGTTGTTTAACTCGCAGATGGGGGAGTGTAGCCCTCAATATTGACGTCGGCACCTTCAAACAGGTAGGCCACCATTTCCTGCTCCAGCAGCTGGCGGTGCTCGGCGTTCATCATGTTCAGCTTTTTCTCGTTGATCAGCATGGTCTGTTTTTTCTGCCACTCAGCCCAGGCTTCCTTGGAAATATTGTCGTAAATGCGTTTGCCGAGTTCACCCGGGTACATCTGAAAGTCCAGACCTTCGGCTTCCTTGTTCAAACGCTGGCAAAAAATGGTTCGGCTCATGGGGTCCTCTTGTGCAGTTGCGGGTAGGCAAGCAGCTTTTTGGTCGCCGCTGCCAGACCTACCGGTGCCGGTTGGTGCAAGTTATACCAAAGACGCTGGTCACTCGCCATGACCTCGTCGGGAATGCGCGGTAATTGTACCCGCCAGGGGCTGATATCCAGATGAAAATGGCTGAAAGTATGACGAAAGCCGGGCAGAGGCTCGGGCTTGCCGGCCTCGGGAAAGCGGCTCAGCCAGCGCTGCATCTCGCGCTCGTCAGCAAACTCGGGAAAACAATAAAGTCCGCCCCACAGCCCTTGGGGCGGACGCTGCACCAGCAGTAAGTGATCGCCACTTTGCAGCAACACAAAGCAGGCTTGTTTTTCCGGTTGTACCGTTTTTTTGGGCTTGGACTCGGGAAAGGCAGTGGGTGTGCCCAGAGCAAGGGCAACACAGTCGTTGCTTACCGGGCAGCGCTCACAGGCAGGCTTGCTGCGAGTGCAGATGGTGGCCCCCATGTCCATCATGGCCTGGTTATACTGACTCACGCCTGCTGCCGGGGTCAGTTCTGCTACTTTGTCCCAGAGGGCATTTTCTACTTCCTTTTTGCCCGGCCAGCCTTTCTGGCCCAGCCAGCGGGTCAGCACCCGTTTTACATTGCCGTCGAGAATGCCGTGATGCTGGCCGAGCGACAATGACAGCACGGCACCGGCGGTAGAGCGGCCAATGCCGGGCAGGCCCAGCACCTCTTCAAAGCGTTCGGGAAAGTGTCCGTTATAGTGATCGCGAATGACCTGAGCGGCCTTGTGCAGGTTACGGGCCCGGGCGTAATAACCCAGCCCGGTCCAGTGGTGCAGCACTTCGTCCTGCCCGGCATCGGCCAGGCTCTGCACATCGGGGAAACGCGCCATAAAGCGCTGATAGTAAGGAATAACGGTGCTCACCTGAGTTTGCTGCAGCATGATTTCCGAGACCCAGACCCGGTAGGGCGTTTTATTCAGCTGCCAGGGCAGGGTCTTGCGGCCATGCTGGTCATGCCAGGCCAGAATGCGCTCGGCGAAAGGTTGGTTGTTCACAGGTGTCATTTTGTTGTTTGGCATGGCCGAATTCGACCATAAGCCGCACCCGGGCGCAATGCATCTGTTGTTTATGGTTTGTTATTGCGGTGATTTCTGATACAAAAGAAAGGTTTTGTTGGCGCCCGCCACGCGTGGTAATTCAGAGAGACCCCTATGCAGCCGTTTTTTGCCAAGCGCTTTGCCAAGGTAGAGCCTTCCTTTATTCGAGAAATACTCAAAGTTGCCGTCAATCCGGAAGTGATCTCCTTTGCCGGCGGTCTGCCCAATCCGGACTTTTTTCCTAATGAAGCGCTGGAAGTCGCGACTGCCAAGGTGCTGCAGAACAAAAGCAACGGTGCGCTGCAATATGCGGCCACCGAGGGCTTTGGTCCGCTGCGGGAATACATTGCCGAGCGTTACCGCACTCAGCATGGCATGACGGTGAATCCCGATAACATTCTGATCACCAACGGCTCTCAGCAGGCGCTGGACTTGATTGGCAAAGTGCTGGTAGACGAAGGCTCCAAACTGATTATTGAAGAGCCGGGCTACCTGGGTGCCATTCAGGCGCTGTCTGTGTACCAGCCCGAGTTTCAGGGAGTATCGCTGAATGATGACGGTCCGGATCTGAACGAGCTGGATGCCCTGCTGGCCGAGCCTCACTATGCCCGGCTGATGTATGGGGTAACCAACTTTCAGAATCCGTCGGGTCTGAGCTACAGCCTGGAAAAGCGCAAGGCAGTGGCCGAGCGTCTGGTGCAGCACAATGTGCTGATGGTGGAAGACAACCCTTACGGTGAGCTGCGCTTTGAGGGCGAACATCTGCCGCCCATCGCCAAACTGGCACCGGAAAATGTGGTGTTGCTGGGTTCTTTCTCCAAGGTGGTGGTGCCGTCTTTCCGTCTGGGCTGGATGCTGGTGCCCGACTGGCTGCGCCAGAAAATCACCATTGCCAAGCAGGCCTCGGATCTGCACACCAACGGCTTTGCTCAGCAGGTGCTGTACAGTTATCTGCAGGATAACTGCCTGGATGCCCATATTGACCGCATTCGCACCGTTTATGGCCAGCAAAAAAATGCCATGGAGCAGGCGCTGCTGCGCCATTGCCCGGGGCTGGACTTTACCCGCCCGGAAGGCGGCATGTTCCTGTGGCTGCGTCTGCCCGAGCATATCAGCGCCATGGAGCTGTTTAATCTGTCCATCAAGCAAAATGTGGCCTTTGTGCCCGGCCAGCCTTTCTATGTGCGGCCGGATATTCTTAACACGGCCCGCTTCAGCTATTCGGGTTCCGATGCCGCTACCATAGAAGAAGGGATTGGCCGGTTCGGCAGAGTGGTTCGGGAAATGATGTAAGCTCGATAAAGAGGCCGCAAGGCCTCTTTTACATGGAGGGCAGGGCGGGGGGGCTGTGCTTGACGGTTTTGGTCACGATGTAAGTGTAGTAGCGCTCTATGCCCAGGCTGGCCTCCAGCCAGCTGTCGATCAGCCGCTGATACTGATCGATATCATCACACAGTATTTTGATCACATAATCTACGCCGCCACCGGTGGCGTAGCAGTCGGTCACCTTGTCACAGTCCTGCATGGCCCGCTCAAAACGGCGCATCACATCGGCGCTGTGCCGGCCCAGACTGATTTCTACCAGCACCGCCGTGCGCCCCTGTAACAGACCGGTGTCAATAAAGGCACCATAGCCACGAATAACCCCCGCCTGCTCCAGCCGCTTTACCCGCTCCCAGCAAGGGCTGACCGACAGATTGATGGCCTGAGCCAGGGCCGATTTGGTAATGCGGCCCTGTTGCTGCAGAATTTGCAGGATCTGAATGTCATAACGATCCAGTTGCATTTTGTTGCCTTGTAGCTGGTGATTATTTTTTTACAAACAGCTGGCGCGGATAGTTGCTCAGGGTCTCGGCTCCGTTACTGGTGATCACAATGCTCTCAGTGGTCTCCATGCCCCAGTCGTCCTGCCACAGGCCGGGCATAAAATGAAAAGTCATGCCCGGCTCCAGAATAGTAAAGTCGGTATTGCGCAGGCTCATGCTGCGCTCGCCCCAGTCCGGCGGATAACCCATACCAATAGGATAGCCACAACGGGCACCTTCCCGGTCAAAGCCGTATTTGGCCAGGGTGGCGTTCAGCGCATTGGCAATATCGGCGCAGCGGTTGCCCGGCTGGGCCGCCGCCAGCCCGGCTTCCAGACCGGCGTTGAGCGCTTCTTCCGCGCGCAGAAAGTTATTGGTGGGCCGGCCC
Source organism: Oceanimonas sp. CAM02 (assembly GCF_032842915.1). Taxonomy (NCBI): domain Bacteria; kingdom Pseudomonadati; phylum Pseudomonadota; class Gammaproteobacteria; order Aeromonadales; family Aeromonadaceae; genus Oceanimonas; species Oceanimonas sp. CAM02. The sequence goes on along the minus strand of NZ_JAWJBK010000009.1, from coordinate 14,953 downwards.
AGATAAATGGTGCGCGAGAGTACGCAGTGATAGCGCCGGTGGCAGCCGGCCAGCTCAAAAAAGGTGCCCTGATCCCGGCAAAAGGGCCGGTCGTCCCAGGTGAGGTGGGGGGCAGAGGCATCGGGCCCTGAAGGCAGCATGGGCACCATGGACGGATAGTCGCCATAATGGCCGTCATATCCTTCCATGGCTACCCGGTAAATTTCTGCCACCAGCAGGTTCTTGGGCAGACCCGGCTCTATCATTTCCAGCGCAGCAGCATGCATACGTTCCACAATGCGGGCAGCAATGCGCATATATCTGAGCTCGGCTTCCGACTTGACCGCCCGGCACCAGTTAACCAGATCGGTGGCGTCTATCAGCTCGGTGTCGGGCAGGTTTTCTCGCAGTGCCAGCCAGGCGGCCGGGGTAAAGTAATAGCTGTCCATTTCTACCCCAATACGGCCATAGGTCCACTCATGGGGTTTGAGATACTGGTTGGCCAGATACTCCATGGCGTTCATCGGCGGGTTCATCACGTAATAGTCGGGATACCAGAGAATATTGTCTTCCTGCAGCCAGACGGTGCGGCGGGCACCATTGGCATCCATATGGCGGCCAAACCACATGGGCTCACCGCTCATGCCCACAATGGCCGCCTGAGGCGTATAAAAAGACCAGCCGTCATAGCCGGTGAGCCAGGCAATATTGGCCGGATCGTGCACGATCAGCGTCTGAATATCCTTTTCATACATGGCCGCTCTGACCCTGGCCAGACGCTGCTGATATTCCTCGCGGGAGAAGCTGGGGATCTGTGTATGCATGGCCTGCCCCTGTGATGATTGCACGATAAAGCGCTGATGATCAGGCTTCAGGACTCATCCCAGTACAGTCAGCGAGGGCGTCAGTGTCAACCAGCTACCATTGAAACAGCCTGATTCTGCAAATTGCTTACATTTTTTTGATATTTTAATATTTATTTTGTGATCTTGATCACGTAAGAGCCGAAGAAGTGGATCATTGTGGTTGCTGTGGTGTTTTTTGAATGTAAAATTTCGGCGCTTACGGAACGACTGGTTAACTTATCTACAAAAATAATAAATAGCAGATAATTACTTTGGCTTTTTCTGAGGATGTAGAAATGAAAGGCTCCCTTTCCGCCCGAATCTTTACCGGGCTTTTTGTCGGTCTGCTGATCGGCAGTGCAATTCAGTATGTGTTTACGGATGTTTCTCTGCTCAATAACGAGCTGGTTGGCCTGGCTGAAGGCCTGGGCGGCATGTTTGTATCATTGATCAAGCTGATGGTGGTGCCGCTGGTCTACATCTCGATTGTGACCGGTATCTGTGAACTGCGTGATGTGGCCAGCTTTGGCCGGCTGGGCAGCCGTACCTTTGGTCTCTATATTATCAACACCATGCTGTCGATTGCCGCTGCCATTCTGGTGGGTGTGATATTTCAGCCCGGCCTGGGTGCCACTTTGCCCCATGGTGCCAGCGGTGCCGTTGAGCTGACCACCACAGAAACTCCGGATCTGGGTGCCATGCTGGTGAACATAGTGCCCAGCAACCCGGTCCAGGCCTTTGCTTCCGGTGATATGCTGCAAATCATTTTTATGGCTATTCTTACCGGCCTGGCCATTCAGGGCCTGGGTGCTACGGCGGCACCGGCAGCCCGTGCGTTTCGTATGGCCAATGAAGTGATGATGAAGCTGGTAGGTCTGGTCATGACCCTGGCACCTTATGGTGTGTTTGCACTGATGATAAGCCTTGGTGCTACCCTCGAAGCCGCCACTCTGATGTCGGTAGCCGGTTATGTGGCCATGGTGGTGATGGTGCTGGCGTTCTGGATTTTGGTGGTATATCCGCTGGCGGTCTGGCTGACCACTGGCATCAAGCCGGGTGTGTTCCGCAAGGCTACCCGAGAGCAGCTGCTGTTCTCCCTGTCCACTGCCAGCTCCAACGCCACCATTCCGGTGACCATGCGTACCCTGACCGAAAAGCTGGGTGTATCCAAGGCGGTAGCCGGTTTTGGTGTGCCCCTGGGTGCCACCATCAATATGTCGGGCTCGGCCATCTACATTACGCTGGCCGCCTTTTTCGCTGCCAACATCTCCGGTACGCCCATTCCCATGGGTGATCTGCTGACCGTGGGCATTACCGTGCTGCTGATGTCGGTGGGTGTGGGCGGTGTGCCCGGCGGTGCTGTAGTCATGGCCGGTGTGTTGCTGCATCAGATGGGCCTGCCGGTGGAAGCCATGGCCATTGTGATGGCAGTAGACCGCATTAACGATATGTTCTGTACCTCTTCCAATGTGGTGGGTGACACTGCCGTGAACACCATAGTAGCCAGAATGGAAGGCAATCCGGACAGCATCGATGACGATGTAACCGAGCCGGTTCGCAGCAAGTAACCAGCAGAAAAACAAAAAACCGCCGGCAGGCGGTTTTTTTATATCAGCAGCTATGAGCAGTGGGGTTGGGTACCGGAAAAATCCGGTCGTAAGCCAGGTTATACACAAAGGTGTAGGTCAGATAAAAGCAGGACATGGCAATGTCCATAATAAAGGCATCCCACAGGCTGATGTTCAGATGCCAGGCAATCATCGGCAAAAACAGCAACAGCAGGCCGCTCTCAAACAGCAGGGCGTGGAGCACGCGAATGGGGGTGGTTTTGCGCACGTCGCCGCGCAGTTTCAGCATGCCGTGATCAAACAGAACGTTGTAGAAATAGTTCCAGACGGTGGCAATTACAGAGCCCACCAGTGCCATTAATCCCAGCTCAAACAGATCGTAATTAAATACCAGACTGGCGAGGGGGGCAAAAATCAGCAGACCGATAATCTCAAAGCCCAGGGCATGTCGAATTCGATCTTTGGTGGTACGCATTATGTCTCCTTGCTTGATGACAATTGGCTGCCGTCAGTTTAACTGACGGCAGCTGAAGTAAAACCGGCTCAGTCTTCCAGCTGATAGGGCAGGGGCTGCAGTTGCAGCCGGCTGTCGGGTTGATCCTTGAAGCGCAGCACGCTGTCGGCATCCAGATCCTTGTTCAGCACAGAGGTCAGCACACACTGATTGTTTTGCTGGCACACACTGAGCACAGTACCGGCGCGCCGCCAGTTTTCTCCCAGCTGCAGTTCCAGATCCTGATTAACCGTCACCTGAGCGGTAGCCGTGCCCTGCAGAATAAACATGGCTTTCTTATTGGCTCCGCGATATTTGGCTCTGGCAACGGTTTCCTGCCCCATATAACAGCCTTTGGTAAAACTGATGCCGCCAATCGCCTGCAGGTTGAGCATCTGAGGTATATAGTCGCCCTGATGCTCGGCGCTCATATCCGGCAGACCGGCCTGGATCATCAGCCCTTGCCACTCCTGCTCTTCGCCTGTGGGCAAGTCGGGAAGCGTGGCGTCTTTGGGCAGCACCAGCAGGGCATGCTCGGCGGCTACCGGAATAATGACACCACCCTGCCACAGATTACCGTCACCTGCTTCGTGGCTCAGCCAGTGTGACAGGCCTTCACCGGCCAGGCCAAATACTTGCCATTGCGCACTGGCGTCTTCAATATCGGTTTTGGCAAATACCGCAAACTTTTTCAGCTCCGGCAGCTGACGCGCTACCAGCGAGCTGTTCAGCACCAGCAGCAGCTGTTCGCCCTGGTTGGCCAGCCAGAAAGAGGCCCACAGTTTGCCTTTGCTGTCACAATGGCCGCCGGCGCAGGCATCGCCTTCTGCCAGTGAGGTCACGTCGCAGGTTACCTGGCCCTGCAGATATTTGACCCGCTCTTCGCCGGTCAGACTGATCACGGCTCTGTCGGTCAGGGGATAAAGTTTGGGGGAGGAAGGGATGGTAAACACGGGAATACCCTCTGTTTCATTCTTAAAGTGTGACCCTCATGGTAAAGACGGCCAAGTTATTTGTCAGTATTCATTCGACCTTATAACATAAGCTTTGTTTTGCTAGATGGAAGCCGACATGCTCACAACCTCTGAAAAACCCCGCCTTGTCTGGGCATGCCGCCGCGGCATGCTGGAGCTGGACGTGATTCTGGGCCCCTTTGTGGAGCACGAGTACGACGCTCTTGACGAAACTCAGAAGGCTACCTTCTGCCGGTTACTGGAATGTGATGATCCGGACTTGTTCGCCTGGTTTATGGGGCATGAGCGTTCACAGGATGCAGCGCTGCAGGCCATGGTGAGTTACATTCTTGAGCGCAACCAGATTCGTAATCAACGCTGAGCCGTCATGGCTGCTCCGGCTTTATTTGCTGGGGCTGGCGCTGTGCCTGTGGCTTCCGGCTTCGCTGCTGTTGAGTACCGACCGGCTGCTCTGGTTTGCGCCTGTGTGGTTACTGGCGGTAATCATAATGTGGCAGCGCGCCCGGCACTACCGGCCACGGGGTGAGTTTAATGCCGGTATTATTACTCTCGACGGCCGCCGTGGTGAGCTGTCGCGTTTCAGCCGGGCCGGTCCCGGCTTTTTGCTGCTGATATTACAGCAAGATCCCTGGCCGCCCTTGTGGATATTTCAGGATGCCGTGCCCGATGCAGTTTACCGGCGTCTGGCACGGCAGCTGTTTTATCAGGGCTGACGCGGGCGATAGTTGGCCGGGCTGAGTACCGTCGGAGCCGGATTATCGAGCTGGCCGGGGTAGTCCAGGGTGTAATGCAGTCCGCGTGACTCTTTGCGTTCCATGGCCGACAGCACAATCAGCTCTGCTACCTGCACCAGATTGCGCAGCTCAAGCAGATTATTACTGACCCGAAAGTTGGCGTAATATTCCTGAATTTCCTGTTGTAGCAACTCAATGCGACGCTTGGCCCGCTCCAGACGTTTGTTGGAGCGTACTATGCCCACATAGTCCCACATAAACAGTCGCAACTCGTGCCAGTTATGGTGAATAACCACTTCTTCATCCGAGTTGGTGACCTGGCTTTCATCCCATAGCGGCAGCATGGGCGGCTCGGGAGTCGTGGCAAGGCTTGCCAGCATATGCTCACCGGCAGCACGGGCAAACACGATGCACTCCAGCAGCGAGTTGGAGGCCATGCGGTTGGCACCGTGCAGGCCGGTGTAAGACACTTCGCCAATGGCATAAAGGCCATCGATGTCGGTGCGGCCATGACTGTCGACCATAACACCGCCACAGGTGTAATGAGCGGCAGGCACTACCGGCATGGGCTGCTTGGTGATATCAATGCCCACCTTGAGGCAGCGCTCATAAATAGTGGGAAAGTGCTGCACGATAAAGTCTGCCGGTTTGTGACTGATGTCCAGATACATGCAGTCGGCACCCAGGCGCTTCATCTCATGATCGATGGCTCTGGCCACTATGTCCCGGGGCGCCAGTTCGCCGCGCTCATCAAAATCAGGCATAAAGCGGCTGCCGTCCGGGCGCAGCAGGTGCGCGCCTTCACCGCGCAGGGCCTCGGTCAGCAGAAAGTTGCTGTCGTCCGGATGAAACAGGCTGGTGGGATGAAACTGATTGAACTCCATATTTGCCACCCGGCAACCTGCCCGCCAGGCCATGGCAATGCCGTCACCGGAGCTGACGTCCGGATTTGAGGTGTACTGATAGACTTTTGAAGCACCGCCGGTGGCCATGGCCACAAAGCGGGCACGCACCGTTTCCACCCGCTCCTTATTGCGGTTCCATACATAAGCACCCAGCACCCGGTTGCCGGGTAACCCCAAACGGGCACTGGTGATCAGATCAAGGGCATTGACCCGCTCCAGCACATGAATATTGGGATGGCGCTGTACCTGCTCTATCAGTGTGGTCTGCACTGCCTTGCCGGTCGCATCGGCAGCATGAAAAATGCGTCTGTGGCTGTGGCCGCCTTCCCGGGTGAGGTGATAGCTGGCCTTGCCCTGTTCCAGTTCTTCGGTATCAAAGGGTACGCCCTGGCCAATCAGCCACTGAATGGCGTCGGGTGCATTACGGGCAGTGAACTCCACCACTTGCTTGTCGCACAGGCCGGCACCGGCTATCAGGGTATCGGTAACGTGAGATTCAACACTGTCGGTTTTATCAAAAACAGCGGCGATACCGCCCTGGGCATAGAGAGTAGCACCTTCGGCCAGCGGTCCTTTGCACAGCACATGTACCTGAGCATGGTCAGCCAGCTTTAATGCCAGAGACAGGCCGGCGGCACCGCTGCCAATGATGAGTACGTCGCAGAGGTATTCAACGGGATCCTTCATAAAGTATCATTGGCTCGAAATGGAGAGTCTTTGCATATTATCGCATGTGCGCTTTATGCGCAGCCGTATTTGGCTTTTTGAAATGTCTTCAGAACTTTTTGCCATAACGACAGTCCATGTAAGGTACGCTTGTGACGGGCTGGTGGTCGAGCACCGGAAAAATCGGAGGTTACACGGCTCGTATGAGCGAACATTTGACTGATCAGCAATTGATCGAGCGGGTACAGCGTGGCGATAAAAATGCATTTAACCTGCTGGTAAAAAAATATCAGTATAAAGTGGCGAACCTGGTGTCGCGGTATGTGTCCAATCCCGGAGATGTGCCTGACGTAACTCAGGAGGCATTTATCAAGGCCTACCGGGCATTACCCGGTTTTCGCGGTGACAGTGCCTTTTTTACCTGGCTGTACCGTATTGCGGTAAATACCGCCAAAAATCATCTGGTAACACAGCGTCGGCGACCTCCGGGTGCCGATGTGGACGTTGAAGATGCCGAGTATTATGGCGGCGGTGAGGCGCTCAAGGAGCAGGCTTCACCGGAGCGCCTGATGCTGACAGAGGAAATTCGCCGGGCTGTATATGACACCATAGACAGCCTGCCAGATGACCTTAAAACGGCAATTACCTTGCGAGAGCTGGAAGGGATGAGCTACGAAGATATAGCGAGTGTCATGGAATGCCCGGTGGGCACGGTGCGCTCTCGTATTTTTCGGGCGCGGGAAGCAATAGACAAGCGGGTCAACCCCTTGCTTCGGAGTTAACGGGGAAGTGATATGGCTAACAAAGAGCAAATATCGGCACTGGTAGACGGAGAAATTCAGGACAGGGTGTTACTGGAGGACGTTGCTGGCAACAGGGAGCTGGCTGATACCTTTGGCCGTTATCACCTGTATGGCGATGCGCTGCGTAACGAGTTGCCCAAGCAATTGCCCTTTGATCTGAGCGACAGTATTGCAGCTGCGATTGAGCAGGAGGAAATCCGGACACCGGGCAGCGGCACCGAACAGGCTGAGCACCATAACAAGGTGGTTCGCCCTGTGTTTGGTCTGAGCCGTATCAAGCCGGTACTTCGTCATGCGGGCCAGTTTGCCATTGCGGCCTCCGTATCGGCGGCAGTGATATTTGGTGTGCAGCAATACAGCCAGCCCGATGCGGCTCAGTCACCAGTGCTCAACACGCTGCCCATGAGTGGCGGAGCCTCCCCGGTGAGTCTGAATTACCAGAATGAGCAGCAGCAGCGCCATACCGAACAGCAGCGTCTGGAGCAGGAGCAACGTATCAACGCCCTCTTGATGGATCATGAATTGCAGCAGCGACTGCATCAGCACTGAGGTAGTGGTTTTTGATGATACGCAAACTGGGTGCAACACTGACCCTGCTTTTAGTGACCATTGCTCCGGTCAGAGCGGCAACCGACGCTGACCCCGAGGCTTTGTTGCGTACCATGCAGCAGGCTTATCAGCAGCTTAATTTTGAGCTTACTCTCATTGATTCCGGTATTGGTCCTCCGGAGCCCAAGCGCCTGACCCGCGGACATCTCGACGGTCAGGCGCTGACACACCTGCTTCACCTTAATGGCCGCCCCAGAGAGTTTGTGCAGCGAGACGCTGAAACCAGTTTTTTTGATTATGGTCCCGAGGGTTATACCCTGAAAGACTCCCGGTTACCGGGACTGTTCACGCGTGTGCAGCAGCTGCCGCTGGAACAACTGCTGGATCAGTATGAAGCCGTGATTGCCGGTCGCAACCGTGTGCTGGGACGCACCGCCAATCTGGTACGGCTTTTGCCAAAAACCGAGCACTACTACGGTTATGTGCTTTGGCTGGATCAGCAAACCGGGCTGCTTCTGCGCCTGGATACGCTGGATGAAGACGCGGCTCTGGTGGCTCAGAGCATGGGGGTGGCGCTGGTGCTCAGTGATAAGCCGGCCCCCTTGTTAAAAGAATTGCAGACAGTGAAATTGCCACCGGCCATGCCTTTGGCTGAAGGCCATGCACCTGAGCCAAAGGCTGCATCCTGGCAGGCGGGCTGGCTGCCGGAAGGGTTTAAGATACACAGGCAAAATCGTCATCGTCTGCCACTGACTGAGCAACCGGTGGAATATCTGATGGCTTCAAACGGTATAGTGGATGTTTCCGTGTATGTGGCTGAATCTTCACAGAATGAACCGCGCCAGCAGCTGGTACGCCAGGGGGCAACTCACCTGGTCAGCCTGGTCAATCCGGCCCGCATGGAAGTGACAGTGGTCGGAGACGTACCGGCAGAGACGGCCAGGCGTATTGCCGAGTCGGTAGCACCCCGTTCAGTCAATAACAGCACGCCATGATTGAAGAAATAGCCACAGTAGTGGCAGTACACCCAAATGGCGTGGAAGTCAGCTGCTTCAGTAAGTCGGCCTGTGGTCAGTGCCGGCAAAACAGCACATGCGGCACCGGCCTGGTATCCAAAGCCCTGCCGGGGCGTGATCATCGCTTTGTGATTGCCACCGGACTCACGCTTCAGCCCGGTCAGCAGGTGCGTATCGGTATACCCGAGCACAGCCTGATTACCGGCGCACTGCTGGTCTATTTGTTGCCACTGGTGTTTATGCTGGCCGGCGGCCTGCTGGCGGGGCTGGCCGGAGCCGCCGACAGCGGCTCCATCCTGGGCGCGGCAGCCGGCGGCGGCATGGGTTTCTGGCTGGCTTCATGGCTGGCACGCCGGCGCAGTGGTGATGATCAGCCGGTGATACTGGATACCCTGATACCAACGGTCAGGGCAGCGGATTAGTTGCCCTGAAGCCGACTAAGGATTGGTCACTGTGCCGCTAATCCGGTAGAATCCGCCCTTTATTGTCGCCATTGACTACGGACGCCTTATCGCATCATGAAGCATATTCGTAATTTCTCCGTCATCGCTCACATCGACCACGGCAAATCTACCCTGTCCGATCGCCTGATCCAGGTGTGCGGTGGCCTGACCGACAGGGAAATGCAGCAGCAGGTACTCGACTCCATGGATCTGGAGCGTGAGCGCGGCATTACCATCAAGGCCCAGAGTGTGACCCTGAACTACCAGGCACAGGACGGTAATCAGTATCAGCTGAATTTTATTGATACCCCCGGACACGTGGACTTCTCCTATGAGGTATCCCGCTCACTGGCCGCCTGTGAAGGGGCGCTGCTGGTAGTGGATGCCGGTCAGGGGGTTGAGGCACAGACTCTGGCCAACTGTTATACCGCCCTCGACATGAATCTGGAAGTGGTGCCGGTACTGAACAAGATTGACCTGCCTCAGGCCGAGCCGGAGCGGGTGGCGGAAGAAATTGAGGATATTGTCGGCATCGACGCCCTTGATGCCGTACGCTGCTCCGCCAAAACCGGTCTGGGTGTGGATCAGGTGCTGGAAACCATAGTACAGAAAATTCCGTCTCCGGAAGGAGAGCCCGAGGGGCCGCTGCAGGCGCTGATCATTGACTCCTGGTTCGACCCTTATCTGGGGGTAGTGTCACTGGTGCGCATCAAGCACGGCAATCTGAAAAAGAACGACAAGATCAAGGTAATGAGCACCGGCCAGGTGTGGGGTGTGGATCGCATCGGTATCTTTACGCCCAAGCAAAAAGACACTGACGGCCTTAACTGTGGCGAAGTAGGCTGGGTGGTATGCGGCATCAAGGACATTCACGGTGCGCCCGTGGGTGACACCCTGACCCATGCCAAACACGGGGCCGAGAAGGCGCTGCCGGGCTTTCAGAAAGTGAAGCCGCAGGTTTATGCCGGCCTGTTCCCGATTTCCAGTGATGACTATGAAACCTTCCGCGATGCCCTCGACAAGCTGGCGCTGAACGACGCTTCATTGTTTTATGAGCCGGAAACCTCCAACGCCCTTGGCTTTGGCTTCCGCTGTGGTTTCCTGGGCATGCTGCACATGGAAATTATTCAGGAACGGCTGGAGCGGGAATACGATCTCGACCTGATCACCACGGCACCCACGGTAGTGTATGAAGTGGTCAAGACCGACGGTGACGTCATCTATATCGACAGCCCGTCTCAGCTGCCGGCCATCACCAGCATTGAAGAAATTCACGAGCCCATTGCCGAGTGTAATATTCTGGTGCCGCAGGAATACCTGGGTAACGTCATTACTTTGTGCATCGAAAAACGCGGCGTGCAGACCAATATGGTTTACCACGGCAACCAGGTGGCACTGACCTACGACATTCCCATGGCGGAAGTGGTGCTCGACTTCTTTGATCGCCTGAAGTCCACCAGCCGGGGCTATGCCTCGCTGGATTACGGTTTCAAGCGTTTTGAAGCCGCCGACATGGTGCGCCTCGATATCATGATCAACGGCGACCGCGTGGATGCCCTGGCCATTATTACCCACAAGGAAAATGCCCAGTTCCGTGGTCGTCAGCTGGTGGAAAAAATGCGTGAGCTTATTCCACGGCAGATGTTTGATATTGCCATTCAGGCGGCCATCGGTAACCAGATTATTGCTCGCAGCACCGTAAAAGCGCTGCGTAAAGACGTGACCGCCAAGTGTTATGGCGGCGACGTCAGCCGTAAAAAGAAACTGCTGGCCAAGCAGAAAGAAGGCAAGAAGCGCATGAAGTCGCTGGGCCGGGTTGATATTCCGCAGGATGCCTTCCTCGCCATTCTGCACGTAGGTAAGGACAAGTAACCATGGCAAGTACCTTTGCCCTGATCCTGGTGCTGGTGACCCTGGTCACCGGCATTATCTGGGCCTGTGACAAGTGGATCTGGGCGCCCCGACGGGGGCGCGAGCTGGCCGAGGCGCAACAGAGCCACGGCAACAAGGTGGACGCGGCCGCGCTGGCCAAAGCCGCCGCGGCCCCGGGCTGGATCGAACAGGCCAGGTCAATTTTTCCGGTGATTGCGGCAGTGCTGGTACTGCGATCTTTTATTTATGAGCCGTTTCAGATCCCCTCCGGCTCCATGATGCCCACTCTGCTGGTGGGGGATTTCATTCTGGTGGAGAAGTTTTCCTACGGACTGAAAGAGCCGGTCAGTAACACCACACTTATTCCCACCGGCAAGCCGGAGCGGGGCGATATTGCGGTGTTTAAATATCCGGAAAATCCCCGCATTGATTACATCAAGCGCATTGTGGGGCTGCCCGGTGACCATATCGTTTATCGTGACAAGCAACTCTATATCAAGCCTGCCTGTAACGGTAACGACTGTCCCGGCTATGAACCGGTGCCGCTTACATTTAAGCAAAGTGGTGAGTTTACCCAAATGGGAATTCCGCTGGCCCGTTATCAGGAAAACCTGACAGAGCGGCCGCATGACACCCTGCAAAACCCGCTGCTGCCGGACAGAGTATCCATGTATTATCGCCAGCCTGGTACAGCGATAAACGAGTGGATAGTACCGGAAGGGCACTATTTTGCTCTGGGTGATAACAGAGACAACAGCACCGACAGCCGGTTCTGGGGCTTTGTACCCGAAGGCAATCTGGTGGGTAAGGCGGTTGCTATCTGGATAAGCTTTGAGTTTGAACGCAACGCCGACAGCTGGCTGCCCGCCTGGGTGCCCAGTGATGTGCGTTTCAGCCGAATAGGCGCAATTCATTAATGAAAAAACTGAACAATCTGCAAAACAAGCTGGGCCATACCTTTAATGACGAGGCTCTGCTGGTAAGGGCGCTGACTCACCGCAGCGCCGGCTCCCGCCACAATGAGCGGCTGGAGTTTCTGGGCGATTCCATTCTCAGCATGGTGATTGCCGATGCCCTGTTTCATCGCTTTCCCAAGGTCAATGAAGGCGACATGTCACGCATGCGCGCCACCCTGGTGCGGGAAAAAACCCTGGCCGAGCTGGCGCGGGCTTTTGAGCTGGGCGAATACCTTATTCTTGGTCCCGGAGAGCTGAAAAGCGGCGGTTATCGCCGTGAGTCGATTCTGGCCGATGCGGTGGAGGCGCTGATTGGTGCGGTTTATCTCGACAGCGGCATCGACAGCGTTACTCAGCTGCTGCTGAGCTGGTATGACCGCCGGCTGAACGATATTCAGCCCGGCGTGGAGCAGAAAGATCCCAAAACGCGGCTGCAGGAGCTGCTGCAGGGCAAGCGCAAGCCATTGCCGACTTATGAAGTAGTAAATGTCATAGGCGAAGCCCATAATCAGAAATTTACCGTGCACTGTGTGGTGGATGGCCTGGCCGACCCTGTGGTGGGTATTGGAACCAGCCGCCGCAAGGCAGAGCAGGCGGCGGCCGAGCAGGCCCTGGAAACCTTGTTATGACAGAACAACAGCAAACCTATTGCGGCTTTGTGGCCATTGTCGGCCGTCCCAACGTGGGCAAATCCACCCTGTTGAACCGGCTGCTGGGGCAGAAGGTCAGCATTACCTCGAAAAAGCCGCAGACTACCCGCCACCGCATCATGGGCATAGACACAGACGGCGACTATCAGGTTGTTTATGTGGATACCCCCGGGCTGCATATTGAAGAAAAGCGCGCCATTAACCGGTTGATGAACCGGGCTGCCACCAGCTCACTGGGCGATGTGGAAATGGTGGTCTTTGTGGTGGACGGCACCCAGTGGACCAAAGATGACGACATGGTGCTGAACAAACTGCGGCGCATGAGCTGTCCTGTGGTGCTGGCCATCAATAAAATCGACAACGTCGACAGCAAGGAAGCCCTGCTGCCGCACATGCAGTGGCTGGCCCAGCAAATGGACTTTGCCGACATAGTGCCGATTTCAGCAGAAAAGGGCACCAATGTAGACACCATCGCCAAATTGGCCCGGTCCCGGCTTAAGCCTTCTCTGCATTATTTTCCGGAAGACTACATCACCGATCGCTCTTCCCGCTTTATGGCGGCGGAAATCATTCGTGAAAAGCTGATGCGCTTTACCGGTGACGAGCTGCCTTATTCGATTACTGTAGAGATCGAGCGCTATCAGGTGGATGAAAAGGGCGTGGTGCATATTAATGGTCTGATCCTGGTAGAGCGCAGCGGCCAGAAGCGTATGGTCATCGGTAACAAGGGCGAAAAACTGCGTACCATAGGCACCGAAGCCCGGCTCGATCTGGAGCGGCTGCTGGAGCAAAAGGTGTATCTGGAGCTGTGGGTCAAGGTTAAATCCGGCTGGGCCGATGACGAGCGCGCCTTGCGCAGCCTGGGTTACGGCGACGACTGATCATGGCGCATGCCGCCTTTGTTATTCACAGCCGCCCCTACCGGGAAACCAGCCAGCTGGTGGAAGTGTTCACCCGTGAGCAGGGGCGGCAGAGTCTGGTGGCCCGGGGCAGCCGTCAGCCCCGCTCACCGTTAAAAGGGCTGCTGCAGCCCTTTGTCCCCTTGCGTCTTACCTTTGGCGGCAAGGGCGATCTGAAAACCCTCTACAGTGCCGAAGCCACGGCACCGGCCATTCGGCTGGCAGGACCGGCGCTGTACAGTGGTCTTTATCTGAACGAGCTCATTTACTACCTGCTTGAAGTACAAACTCCCTTTGATGAGGTGTTTGATGTTTATGTGGAAACTCTGCAAAAGCTGACGGTCGGCAGTGTCCTTGAGCCCTGTTTGCGCCATTTTGAGTTTTATATGCTGAGTGTGCTCGGTTATGGCGTGGATTTTACTCAGGATGCCGAGACGGGAGCAGCGGTTTCAGCCTCGGGCTGGTATGCTTACCGGCCGGAAGCCGGTTTCGTGGCGCTGAGCAAGGCCGAGCCCGGTGCCTACCGGGGTGACTGGTTATATGATTTGGCCGAACTCAGGCTGGAGTCGCCGGAGGTGCTGAACGCTGCCAAACGCTTCAGCCGCACCGCGCTGGCCCCTTATCTGGAAGGACGAGTGCTGAAAAGCCGGGCCCTGTTTATCAAAGGAAAGAGAGGAAATTCCAGTGAGTGAACTGTATTTGGGTGTGAATATTGACCATATTGCCACGCTGCGTAACGCCCGGGGCACCAGTTATCCTGATCCGGTACATGCCGCCGCCATTGCCGAGCAGGCCGGTGCTGACGGTATTACCGTGCACCTGCGGGAAGACCGCCGCCATATCATCGATCGTGATGTCGAGATTCTGGCACAGACCATTGAAACCAGAATGAACCTGGAAATGGCGGTGACCGACGAGATGATTGATATTGCCTGTCGCATCAAGCCGGCTTTTGTGTGCCTGGTACCGGAAAAGCGGGAAGAGGTCACCACAGAGGGCGGTCTGGATGTGGCTGGTCAGCCGGAAAAAATCACTGAGGCGGTGGCCCGGCTGCAAGCTGCGGGCATTAAGGTGTCTTTGTTTATTGATGCCGACCGGGCTCAGATAGATGCGGCCGTCGCCACTGGCGCACCCTATATAGAAATACATACCGGGCGTTACGCTGATGCTGCCGACGAGGCCGAACAGCTGGCCGAGCTCAAGCGTATCGCGGCATCAGCTTCCTATGCCCATGACGCCGGCCTTAAGGTGAACGGCGGCCACGGCCTGCATTACCACAACGTCAAGCCCATTGCCGCCATTCCGGAAATGCTGGAGCTGAATATCGGCCACGCCATTATTGCCCGGGCCGCCTTTGACGGTCTGGAAAAGGCAGTGCGCGACATGAAGCGCCTGCTGCGCGAAGCCCGCCAGGGCATTTGAGCTGTAAGCCGTAAGCTGTCAGCGGTAAGAAAAACCCGGTGGACTGGCCCGAGAAAAGTAGACACCTTCATTTAATGAGAAGGTGTTATGAAATACAAACCCCGCCGTCGCTTTAGCGACACATTCAAACGTGAGGCCGTCGAGGCCTCGCTGTCTACCACCGAGACACAAGCTCAGTT
>NZ_JAWJBK010000008.1:0-11599 GCF_032842915.1 Oceanimonas sp. CAM02 | reverse complement strand
TACACGGGGAATCACCATCAGCATGTCACGCCGAGGTAACTGCTGGGACAACGCCTGTTCGGAAAGCTTCTTCGCGCTGCTCAAGAAGGAGTGGACTCGCCCTCTGGGAATGCTCGGAAGAGACGAAATGGCAGATGAAGTACGGTACTATACGGATGAGTATTACCCGAAAGTGCGGCGCCACATGGCGCTGGGAGGAATAACTCCCAATGCCTACGCAGCGGCCGCTTAACTTAAGTGTCTACTTTATCGGGGCCACTCCAGGCACTGCGCCGTGCCTGCGTTTATATAATGGCTGACAGTAGGTAGGTGTAGGTGCCGCTTTAGCTGGCACAAATCCACAACACCGACAGGAAAAAGCTGCAGGCACAACCCCGAATCTATTAGCACCACCTGAGCAACTTACAGCTGATAGCTTACAGCTCCGCCGAAGGCGGTCGGAGCGTTGCAAATTTCACCGGGTGCGGTTAGTGTGTTTCCCCTGTTTAAACAGCCAGTATTATTCATGTCATCCTTCTCTGCTTTGCCCATTCGCCGGCGTGAGCCGGTGGCTCATCAGCTGCCTGCCAGCCTTTCTCCTTTACTGCAGCGGCTGTATGCCAGCCGGGGGGTCACCACGCCGGAGCAGCTGAATTTACAGGCGGGCAATCTGCACAAGCCGGTGCTCAAGGGCATGGGTGAAGCGGTGCGTCTGCTGGCTGCCGCTCTGAAAAAACAGCGCCGCATTCTGATAGTGGGCGACTTTGACTGTGACGGTGCCACCAGCTCGGCGCTGATGGTGCACGGCTTGCGGGCCATGGGGGCGCAAGCCGTGGATTATCTGGTGCCCAACCGTTTTGACTACGGCTATGGTCTGAGTCCGCAGGTGGTGGAAGAAGCACAAAAGCTGTGGGCCGAGCTGCTGATCACCGTGGATAACGGCATTTCCAGCATCAGCGGCGTGGCGGCAGCCAAAGCCGCAGGCATGGAGGTCATAGTGACCGACCATCACCTGCCCGGTGAAAACGTTCCCGATGCCGACGCCATCGTCAATCCTAATCAGAGCGGCTGTGATTTTCCTTCCAAAAACCTGGCCGGGGTAGGGGTGGCTTTTTACCTGCTGCTGGCGCTGCGCTCGGCCCTGAGTGAGCAGGGCTGGTTTGAGCAGCAGGGCATTCGCCCGCCCAATATGGCGGATTATCTCGATCTGGTCGCGCTGGGCACGGTGGCCGATGTGGTGGCCCTGGACGGTAACAACCGGGTGCTGGTGCATCAGGGGCTGCAGCGCATGCGCGTCGGCCGGCTGCGCCCTGGCATTCAGGCATTAATTGATATTTCCGGACGCAATCAGCAGCGGCTGGTAGCGTCTGATCTGGGCTTTGCCCTCGGGCCGCGGCTCAATGCGGTGGGCCGGCTGGATGATATGTCCATGGGCGTGGCCTGCCTGCTCTGTGACGATATTAATGAAGCCCGCCGGCTGGCAGCGCAGATGGACGAGCTGAACCGTGAACGCAAGGCCATCGAGGCCAGCATGCAGCAGGAAGCCCTGGCCACCCTAGCCAGGGTGCGCATCAGTGATGGCGCACTGCCGTCCGGACTGGTGCTGCATCAGGATGACTGGCATCAGGGCGTGGTGGGGCTGGTGGCTTCGCGCATCAAGGAGCAGTATTACCGCCCGGTGATTGCTTTTGCCGAAGCCGGCGACGATGAGCTGAAAGGCTCGGGCCGCTCCATTCCCGGCGTGCACCTGCGCGATTTGCTTGATGCCATCAACACCCGTCATCCCGGACTTATCACCAAATTCGGTGGTCATGCCATGGCCGCTGGGCTGTCTTTGACCAAAAACGCTTTAACGCCGTTCAAGGCCGCCTTTGAGCAAATGGTGGATGAATGGGTCAGCCCCGAGCTGCTGGCCGGTGAAATTTTAAGTGACGGCGAGCTGAGCGTGACCGAGCTGAATCTGGAGCTGGCGGAGCAGCTGCGCTTTGCCGGCCCCTGGGGGCAGGCGTTTCCCGAGCCGGTATTCGACGGTGAGTTTCGCATTATTCAGCAGCGGCTGGTGGGCGACAAACACCTTAAAATGGTGCTCAGCCCGGACGAAGGGCGCACCGTGATCGATGCCATTGCCTTTAATGTGGACTTGGGTATCTGGCCCAATGCCGCCATTCAGAAAGTGCAGCTGGTGTACAAGCCGGATGTGAATGAATGGAAGGGGCGACGCCAGCTGCAACTGCTGGTGGAGCGGCTGGCACCACTATCGTGAAGTAAAACACAGGCAGCCGGCGCTGCCTGTGTTATTTATACTCGAAAGGCGCTGACCAGTCCCTTGAGCTCACCGGCCTGCTGATGCAGATCCTTGGACTGCTGCAAAGACTGTTCGGCATCGTTGGCCAGCTCGTCAGAGGCATCCTTGATGGCGGTCGTGTTCTGGGTAATTTCCCCGGTCACCTGGCTCTGCTCTTCCGCGGCGGTAGCAATCTGGCTGGCCATATCTGAAATCAATCCTACTGCAGCGGTAATTTCCTCCAGCGCCTGCGCTGCGGCTTCGGCATCTTCTGCACTCAGTTCGGCCATATTGCGGCTGGCCTGCATCAGTTTCACCGCCTCACCGGTGGCCTGCTGCAACGTGCCTATGGTGCCCTGAATTTCCTCGGTGGAAGCATGAGTGCGCTGGGACAGCACCCGTACTTCATCAGCCACCACCGCAAAGCCTCTGCCCTGTTCACCGGCACGGGCCGCTTCAATGGCGGCGTTCAGGGCCAGCAGGTTGGTTTGCTCAGCTACGCCCTGAATGGTGGCCAGCACGCTGGATATGTCGTGAGCATGCTGATCCAGGCGGGTGATGACCGCCGCGGCCTGCTCCATTTCCTTGGCCAGCGTGAAAATTGAATCGCGGGTTTTGTGTACCAGCTGTTTGCCCTGCTCGGTGCTGGAACTCGACTGCTGAGCCGCGGTGGCCGTCTGCTCGGCATTATGGGCAATTTCCTGAGTAGCAGAAGCCATCTCGGTCACGGCGGTAGCCACCTGAGTGACTTCCTGCTGGGCCCGGCCCAGCTCGGTGACGCTTTGGTTGGCCCGTACCGAAGCCTGTTCGGCACTGCTGCCAAGCTCTTCTGCCTGATGGCGGATATCCTTGATCAGCTCGGCCTGGCTGGCGACAAAGCGGTTGAAGTTGCTGGCCAGCAGACCGACTTCGTCTTTGCTGTGCAGCTCAATGCGCTGTGTCAGATCACCTTTGCCATCAGCGATCTGCTCCAGCCCCCGGGATACTCTGACCAGCGGACCGAGCAGGTATTGCAACAGCAGGCTGATAAGGACAACAGCAGCAATGGTGACCAGAACAGAGATACTCAGCTGACGCCACAGCTGAGCACTGAGGGGCGCTTCCAGCGCGGCCTTGTCGAGCACAAACAGCAGCTGCCAGTCACTGTCGGGAATGGCTTCGGCATACACCAGCTTGTCGGTGTTATTCAGACTGACAGGATGCATTTCAGGGGTCTTTTGCCAGCGGCTCAGGTTGGCAGCGCTCAGCTCCTGATCAATTTTTGTTGAGGGCTGCAGGGCCAGTTTGGCATCACGATGGGCGATTAATGTACCATCCTGACTCAGCATAATGGCGTAGCCTTCGGCGGGCAGGCGAATGGCATTCACGCTTTCAATCAGGCTGGTAATGGCAACATCGGCAGCAATGACGCCCTGCCAGGGGCCGCGGTTAACCGGCTCGGCCAGGGTGACCACAGTGCCGCCAAAGGTGGCATCTTCATAGGGGGCGGTTACTACGGCACGATTTTCCTGCTGTGCCAGCTGGTACCAGGGACGGGTACGGGGGTCGTAGCCGCTGCGATCCCTTGGGTGAGCGTCCAGCATAATACCGCTGCTGGTGCCAAAATAAGCCAGCTGAAAATCACCGGCTTCTTCAATCAGCTGCAGGGCCGGATGCGGATTGTCTCCCAGTTGCTTGCTGGCTGCAGTCAGCATGCCCTGACGCATGGCAAGCCAGTCAGAAACCCGGCCTGTTTCCTTTTCGGCCATGGCTGCCACCGAATGCTGGCTGTCACTATAGAGTTTGTCTTTAAGGCTGATAAAACTCATGGTGCTGATCGCAGCCACGGTGAGCACAATTGCTACGACAAAACTCAGCAGTATCTTGTGCTTTAATTTAAGGTTTTGCATCTTGTTATTCCGGGTTGGGGAGGCAATACACTTATCGGCTGAGTACACCGCAACTTAAGTGAAATCTTGTGCTGTAAAAAAGTCGGGCTGCAGCATGTTGCACTGCAGCCTTTGCTGGTCTCAGTTGCCCAGGATCTGACTGAGAAACAGTTTGGTCCGTTCCGACTGCGGATGGTGAAAAAAGGTTTCGGGATCGTTTTCTTCAATAATCTGACCGGCATCCATAAAAATCACTCTGTCGGCCACGGTGCGGGCAAAGCCCATTTCGTGAGTCACGCACATCATGGTCATGCCTTCTTCCGCCAGCTCTATCATCACATCCAGCACTTCCTTGATCATTTCCGGATCCAGCGCCGAGGTAGGCTCGTCAAACAGCATGATTTCCGGGTTCATGCACAGGCTGCGGGCAATGGCTACCCGCTGCTGCTGGCCGCCGGAAAGCTGGCCCGGATACTTTTTGGCCTGACTTTCAATCTTGACCCGGGTCAGCAGTTTCATGGCGGTTTCTTCTGCTTCCCGGCGGGGAGTTTTACGCACCCAAATCTGAGCCAGAGTGCAATTTTCCAGCACGGTTAAGTGCGGAAACAAATTAAAGTGCTGAAACACCATGCCCACTTCCCGGCGAATGGTTTCAATGTTTTTTACGTCGTTGGTCAGTGGCGTGCCGCGCACGATAATATCGCCCTGCTGGTGTTCTTCCAGCCGGTTAATACAGCGAATAAGGGTAGACTTGCCCGATCCGGAGGGCCCGCAGATGACGATGCGCTCGCCCTTGGTCACGGTCAGATCGATGTCCCGCAGTACATGAAAATCCCCATACCATTTGTTCACGCCCTGCAGGGTAACCATGTATTCCTGTTGCTGTGCATCCATGTACTTACTCCACTAACGTTTGTGATGGCCGGTGTGCAGCTTGTGTTCCAGATACTGACTGTATTTGGACATGCCATAGCAGAAAATCCAGAAAACCAGACCGGCAAACACATATCCTTCTGTGGCGAAGCCCAGCCAGTTGGGGTCTGCCAGCCCCGACTGTACTATGGCCAGCAGGTCGAACAGGCCGATAATCAGCACCAGGCTGGTATCCTTGAACAGGGCAATAAAGGTATTCACTATGCCCGGTATCATCAGCTTCAGCGCCTGGGGCAGTACTATCAGCACCATCATTTTCCAGTAATTCAGCCCTAACGCTTCGGCAGCTTCATACTGACCCTTGGGAATGGCCTGCAGGCCACCGCGCACCACTTCTGCCATATAGGCAGACTGGAAAAAAATGATGCCAATCATGGCCCGCACCAGCTTGTCGAGGGTCAGCTCCTCGGGTACAAACAGTGGCAGCATCACCGACGACATAAACAGCACGGTAATCAGCGGTACGCCCCGCCAGAACTCGATAAATACCACCGACAGGCTGCGCACTATGGGCATATCCGAGCGCCGCCCCAGTGCCAGCAGGGTACCGATAGGCAGGGCGGCGGTAATGCCTACTACTGCCAGTATCAGGGTCAGGGTCAGGCCGCCCCAGCGGTGAGTGGGTACTTCTGCCAGACCGAACCAGCCACCATAAAGCAGCACCCAGGCGATGACCGGAAACACCACCACCATAAAAGGAGCCAGCCACATTTTGCCCGGCATGCGGGGCAGGGCCAGCCACAGCAGCTGCGCCACAAAAAGCACAAAGGTGAGATTGATGCGCCACAGTTCTGAATCCGGATAAAAGCCGTAAATAAACTGCTGCAGCCGGGCGCTGATAAACACCCAGCAGGCCCCGTCACCGGTGCAGTCGTTACGGTTGCTGCCGGTCCAGTCGGCGCTGATAATGGCCCAGTCAATCACAGGGACCAGTATCAGATAGAGGGCATAAAGGCCGAGCAGGGTCACTGCCGTATTGAGCGGGCCGGAAAACAGGTTGGCTCTGAGCCAGCCGGGCAGCCCTTTGCTGGAAACCGGTGCCGGACGCTCCGGGGTCAGGGTATCTTTATACATGCTTACCTCTCCACCAGCGCCATGCGGTTGTTAAACCAGTTCATAAAGAAAGACACCAGCAGGCTGATGGTGAGATACACCAGCATGGTGATGGCTATGACTTCAATAGCCTGACCGGTCTGGTTAAGGGTGGTGCCGGCAAATACCGAGACCAGATCCGGATAACCGATGGCGGTGGCCAGAGAGGAGTTCTTGGTCAGATTAAGGTACTGGCTGGTCAGTGGCGGAATAATGACCCGCATGGCCTGAGGAATAATAACCAGCCGCAGTGTCAGGCTGTCTTTAATGCCAAGCGCATGAGCGGCCTCGGTCTGGCCGTGAGAAATAGCCTGAATACCGGAGCGGACAATTTCCGCAATAAAAGCGGCGGTATACACCGTCAGTGAGAGCCACAGAGCAAGAAACTCGGGAATAATGGTCATGCCGCCGCGAAAGTTAAAGCCGCGCAGCTCAGGGTAGTTCCATTCCAGCGGTGCGCCCAGTGCGACAAAGGTCAGACCGGGCAGGGCCAGTATCAGCCCGATACTGATCCACCAGGCAGGCAGTCGCCGCCCTGTGGCTTCCTGGCGACGGTGATTAAAGCGGATCAGCCAGAAAGACAAGGCCAGGGCCAGCAACAGCGCCAGCCAGATCCAGTGAAAACCCGCACCGGGCAGAGGCTCTGGTAAATAAAGGCCGCGCACATTAAGAAAGGCGCTGTCATTCAGGCTCAGACTGTTGCGTGGGCCGGGCAGGGTACGCAGCACGGCGAAATACCAGAAAAACATCTGCAGCAACAATGGCAGGTTGCGGAACAACTCCACATAGGCCGAGGCCAGCCGGGCGATCAGCCAGTTGGGTGACAGCCGTGCCACCCCAATGATAAAGCCCAGCACAGTGGCACCGATAATGCCGAGAAACGATACCAGCAGCGTATTAAGCAGGCCCACCACAAAAGTGCGGCCATAGGTGTCGGTTTCGGCATAGGGAATAAGGGACTGGGCAATGGCAAAACCGGCAGGATCATCCAGAAAGCCAAAGCCGGTGGTAATGCCGCGAGTACTGAGGTTATTAAGCGTGTTGTTAACAATAAATCCGATAAAGGCAGCCACGGCGCACAGCAGTACTACCTGAAACAGCAGCGCCCGCTTGGCAGGATCGCGCCAGAACTTTACCGAAGGGGAAGCAGACTTGACCGGTGACGACATGGCTTCATCCTTGAATATGACAGTGACACCTGTAAATAAGGAGCTGCCCGCAGGCAGCCCTTACCGGGGTTAACGCACAGGTGGTGCGTATTGCAGGCCGCCCTCGGTCCAGAGTGCGTTCAGGCCCCGTTCAATTTTCAGCGGTGAGCCCTGACCCACATTGGCCTCGAAGATTTCACCGTAGTTGCCTACCAGCTTGATGATGCGATAGGCCCAGTCCTTGTCGAGACCCATGCCTTTGCCAAAGTCGGCCTCAAGGCCCAGCAGACGGCGAACGTCGGGATTTTCGCTGGTTTTCATCTCGTCGATATTGGCTTTGGTAATGCCCAGCTCTTCGGCGTTGACCATGGCAAAGTGAGTCCATTTGACCACATTAAACCATTGATCATCTCCCTGCCGTACTGAAGGCCCCAGCGGCTCTTTTGAAATGACCTCGGGCAGTGCCACAGCATCATCGGGTTTGGACAGCTTGATGCGCAGGGCATAAAGCTGGGACAGATCCGAGGTCAGCACGTCACAGCGCCCCGCTTCCAGCCCCTGTACCGTCTGCTCGGACGTGTCGAACACAACGGCGCTGTAGCCGATGCCGTTGCGGCGGAAATAGTCTGCCACGTTCAGCTCTGTGGTGGTGCCCGACTGAATACAGATGGCGGCACCATCCAGCTCCTTGGCGCTGCTGACGCCCAGGTTTTTGTTGATCAGAAAGCCCTGACCGTCGTAGTAGTTGACGCCGGTAAAGTTGATACCAAGTTCAGTATCGCGGCTGGAGGTCCAGGTAGTATTGCGCGACAGCACATCAATCTCACCCGACTGCAGGGCGGTGAGGCGCTCCTTGGCGTTGAGCGGAATGTACTGCACCTTGCCGGCATCATTGAAAATGGCAGCGGCAATGCCCCGGCACAGATCCACATCCAGCCCTTTCCATACGCCCTTGTCATCGGGGTTGGAGAAACCCGGCAGGCCGCTGTTGACACCGCACTTCAGCTCTCCCCGCTGTTTTACTTCATCCAGGGTGGCGGCCTGAAGCGGGGCGGCCAGCAAAGTGCCGGCTATCAGAATCGCTGCTGTTCCTTTGCCTGTCATAAACACATCCTCTTGTTGGCGATTAAACGATTGCGTTATGCATTGGGGGCATAAAACGGCATGCCATTTAGAGTATTAGCACAAGATCGCCACAGTGCAGGAAAGGCAGGTGAATATTTTGATGCCAAAAGGGTCCCTGTTTGCGGATGAAAATCATCGGTATGGCTGCGTTTTGGGCAGCTTTTGGGTAGAATAGCCGCCTTATTTGGCCA
The DNA here is from genome assembly GCF_032842915.1 of Oceanimonas sp. CAM02. Classification (NCBI taxonomy): domain Bacteria; kingdom Pseudomonadati; phylum Pseudomonadota; class Gammaproteobacteria; order Aeromonadales; family Aeromonadaceae; genus Oceanimonas; species Oceanimonas sp. CAM02. The sequence goes on along the minus strand of NZ_JAWJBK010000008.1, from coordinate 2,979 downwards.
AGCGCCAAGTCCACTCACTTAGTAAACAGAGAGTCTGTCAGTCCATGTTTGAAACAAACCCTGTGTACAACAAACTTAAGGAGCTGTCTGAACGGGCGCAGCTTCTTAGGGGGTACCTTTGACTATGACGCCAAAAAAGAGCGTCTGGAAGAAGTAAACGCCGAGCTGGAACAGCCGGATGTATGGAATCAGCCCGAGCGCGCCCAGGCACTGGGTAAGGAAAGATCCGCCCTGGAAACCGTGGTGGAAACCCTGGAAGAGCTGGACCGGGGTATTGCCGACATTGGCGAGCTGGTGGAGCTGGCGGTAGAAGAAGAAGACGAAGACACCTTCGAAGAAGCCAAATCCGACCTGGCGGGCCTTGAGAAAAAGCTTGAGGATCTGGAATTCCGTCGCATGTTTTCCGGTGAGCAGGACGCGTCAGACTGCTATCTCGATTTACAGTCCGGCTCCGGCGGTACTGAAGCCCAGGACTGGTGCAACATAGTGCTGCGCATGTATCTGCGCTGGGGTGAGGCCCGCGGCTTTAAAACCGAGATCATCGAACTGTCGGAAGGGGAAGTGGCCGGCATCAAGTCTGCCACAGTGCGTTTTTCCGGTGAATATGCCTATGGCTGGCTGCGCACCGAGTCTGGTGTGCACCGTCTGGTGCGTAAATCTCCGTTCGACTCCGGCGGTCGTCGTCACACCTCTTTCTGCTCTGCCTTTGTGTATCCGGAAATTGACGATGATATCGAAATTGAGGTTAATCCGGCGGATCTGCGCATCGATACCTACCGGGCATCCGGTGCCGGTGGTCAGCACGTAAACCGGACCGACTCGGCGGTACGTATTACTCATGAGCCGACTGGCGTGGTGGTGCAGTGTCAGAATGACCGCTCTCAGCACAAAAACCGCGATCAGGCCATGAAGCAGCTGAAAGCCAAGCTCTATGAGCTGGAGCTGCAAAAGCAGAATGCCGAGAAACAGGCGCTGGAAGACAGCAAGTCCGACATTGGCTGGGGCAGCCAGATCCGCTCTTACGTGCTGGACGACGCCCGCATCAAGGATCTGCGCACCGGCGTGGAAACCCGCAACACCCAGGCGGTGCTGGACGGTGATCTGGACAAGTTTATTGAAGCCAGCCTCAAGTCCGGGCTGTAAATAAAAAGATTCAAACAAGGCTTAATCATGACGACAGAGCAGCAACAAGACGAGAACAAGCTCATTGCCGAGCGCCGTGCCAAGCTGGAGCAGATCCGCAAGGACTGCCCCGCCAACGGTCACCCCAACGACTTTCGCCGGGAGCATCTGGCCGCCGATTTGCAGGCCGAATTCGGTGAGCACGATAAAGAGACCCTGGAATCGCTGGGTAAGGTAGCCTCGGTGGCTGGCCGTATTATGGCCAAACGCGGCCCCTTTCTGGCCCTGCAGGACATGTCCGGCCGCATTCAGGCCTATGCCACCAAGGATGCCCAGAAGCTGATCAAGGAGCAGTACAACGGCCTCGACATCGGTGACATCATCGGCGTGACCGGCACCCTGCACAAGTCCGGCAAGGGCGACCTCTACGTCAACATGGACCGTTTTCAGCTGCTGACCAAGGCCCTGCGCCCGCTGCCGGAGAAATTCCACGGTCTGTCCGACCAGGAAACCCGCTACCGTCAGCGTTACCTGGATCTGATCACCAACGAAGACTCCCGTAAGACCTTCATGGTGCGCTCAAAAGTGATGGCCGCCATTCGCAGCTTTATGAACAACCACGGCTTTATGGAAGTGGAAACTCCCATGATGCAGGTGATTCCGGGTGGTGCCTCGGCCCGTCCCTTTATCACCCATCACAATGCGCTGGATCTGGACATGTACCTGCGTATCGCCCCCGAGCTGTACCTGAAGCGGCTGGTGGTGGGCGGTTTCGAGAAGGTGTTTGAGATCAACCGTAACTTCCGTAACGAAGGCCTGTCGCCCCGGCACAACCCCGAGTTCACCATGATGGAGTTCTACTGGGCCTACGCCGATTACCGCGACCTGATGGACTTCACCGAGGAAATGCTGCGCACTGTTACTACTGAGGTGCTGGGCAGCGCCGAAGTGCAGTATGGCGAGGAGACCTTTGACTTCGGCAAGCCGTTCGCGCGCCTGAGCATGAAAGACGCCATCCTCAAGTACAACCCGGAAGTGACCCTGGACCAGCTGGCAACCTTTGAAGGTGCCTGTGAAGTGGCCAAGGATCTCAAGATCAAGGTTGAAAAAACCTGGGGCCTGGGCCGCGTGATCACCGAGATCTTTGAAGAGACCGCCGAACACCGTCTGATCCAGCCGACCTTCATCACCGAATATCCGGCGGAAGTATCACCGCTGGCCCGTCGTAACGATAACGATCCGAGCATCACCGACCGCTTCGAGTTCTTTATCGGTGGCCGCGAGATCGCCAACGGCTTCTCCGAGCTGAACGACGCCGAAGATCAGGCTCAGCGTTTCCGCGATCAGGTGGAGCAGAAGGACGCCGGTGACGACGAAGCCATGTTCTACGACGAGGACTATGTGACCTCGCTGGAGCACGGCCTGCCGCCTACCGCCGGCCAGGGCATCGGCATCGACCGTCTGGTGATGCTGCTGACCGACTCTCACACCATTCGTGATGTCATCCTGTTCCCGACCCTGCGTCCGCAGCGGTAACAGGAGCGCAGAGTCCGTCATGCGAAACATCGGCAGGGTTACCTGCGCCAACACGCTTCAAGCCCATCCATGGGACGCTCGGCACATGCCTTCCATGGCATGTGACGGTTGGCTCCGGTAATCCCTGCCGCTGTTTCGTGCAGCACCGGTGCGCTAAAAACACAAAAGGCCTGTCACTGACATGGAGTGGCCCCGATAAAGTAGACACTTAAGTTAAGCGGCCGCTGCGTAGGCATTGGGAGTTATTCCTCCCAGCGCCATGTGGCGCCGCACTTTCGGGTAATACTCATCCGTATAGTACCGTACTTCATCTGCCATTTC
>NZ_JAWJBK010000007.1:0-79552 GCF_032842915.1 Oceanimonas sp. CAM02 | reverse complement strand
AACTGAGCTTGTGTCTCGGTGGTAGACAGCGAGGCCTCGACGGCCTCACGTTTGAATGTGTCGCTAAAGCGACGGCGGGGTTTGTATTTCATAACACCTTCTCATTAAATGAAGGTGTCTACTTTTCTCGGGCCAGTCCACTGCTGACAGCTTATAGCTGACCGCTTACAGCTTGCCGTGGGGTATGTTATGGTTCGTGCCGAGACACGGGGTGTCCTGCGATGCAGGGCTGAGATAACACCCGTTGAACCTGATCCAGTTCATACTGGCGAAGGGATGTCAGCCTGTCGGCCTGGTGCCTTTGCTGCCTTATGCCTTCGCCTCAGCTTCGAGGTAGAAAATGCAAACTTCCATTCCATTTAATGAACAACTGGTGCTGGTTACCGGCGGCGCCCGGGGCCTGGGCGAGCATCTGGTGCGCGCCTTTTTGCGCGAAGGTGCCAAAGTGGTGATCAACTACCTGAACAGCGCCGAGGCGGCACAAAAGCTGGCCGCCGAAGCGCCGGAGCAGACCCTGGCGGTGCAGGCCGATGTGACTGATGCCGACGCCGTGCAGGCCATGTTTGACCAGGCCGAGGCCCATTTCGGCTGCCCGGTAACCACCGTCATCAATAACGCCCTGCCGGCGTTTTCCTTTAATGGTGATGCCCGCCCCCATGCCGAAGCGCTGACCTGGGATCATTTGCACCAGCAGCTGGAAGGTATTGCCGGCGGTGCCTTAAACACCACCCGGGCGGCGCTGCCTGGTATGCGTAAAATCGGTTTTGGCCGTATCGTCAACGTGGGCACCAACCTGTTCCAGAACCCGGTGGTGCCTTACCACGACTACACCGCTGCCAAGGCGGCACTGCTGTCGCTGACCCGCACTCTGTCGCAGGATCTGGGCCCGGACGGCATTACCGTGAACATGGTGTCCGGCGGCCTGCTGCGCACCACCGATGCCTCTGCCGCTACTCCCGAGGAAGTGTTTGACTACATTGCCGCCAATACGCCGCTGCGCCGGGTGACCACGCCGGCGGAGTTTGCCGACGCCACCCTGTTCTTTGCTTCGCCCTGGTCCCGCTCGGTGACTGGCCAGAATCTGGTAGTAGACGGCGGCCTGGTGAAAAACTGATGAGCATGAACGAACGCATGATGCACCTGAACCTGTTTTTGTTTGGGTGCGGCCACCACAGGGCCGCCTGGCGGCACCCCAATTCCGCAGTAGAGCAACTGGGGGACATTCGCTATTACGAGCGGCTGGCGCAAACCGCCGAGCGTGGCAAGCTGGATGCGGTGTTCTTTGCCGATGGCCAGTCGGTGGGAAATGTCTCCGACGGCAGCTACTGGTTTCTGGAGCCGCTCACCGCCATGGCGGCCATGAGCCGGGCCACGGATCGCATTGGCTTTATCAGCACTGTGTCGAGCACCTTTTTCACGCCGTTTCACGCCGCCCGCATGATGGCCTCGCTGGATCATATCTCCAGTGGCCGCATGGGCTGGAACGTGGTCACCTCCATGTTTGACGTGGAAGCCCGCAACCACGGCTACGAGGCCATGCCGGCCCATGCCGAGCGCTATCGCCGGGCCGAGGAATTTGTGAATGCGGTGATCAAACTGTGGGATTCTTGGGCTGCAGACGCCCTGGTGATGGATCGGGCCGGCCACTATGCCGATCCCGATAAGGTGAACCCCATTAACCACAACGGCGAGTTCTTTCTGGTGGACGGCCCGCTTAATGTGCCGCGCCCGCCTCAAGGGCACCCGGTGCTGTTTCAGGCCGGCGCCTCGGAGCAGGGCCGTACTCTGGCGGCCAAGTGCGCCGAAGCCATTTACGCCGTGGCCTACGATCTGCCGGCGGCCCAGGACTACTACCGCGACATCAAGCGCCGGGTACAGGACACCGGTCGCAACGTGGACGTGCCCATCATGCCCGGGCTGGTGACCTATGTGGCGTCTACCGAGGCCGAGGCCAACGCCAAACAGCGGGAGCTGGATGAGCTGCTGCCTGCCGACGCCTCGTTGCGCCAGCTGGGCACCTATGTGGGTCAGGACTGCTCCGGCTGGGAGCTGGACGCCCCGGTGCCGGCGCTGCCGTCTTTGGATGTGTTTACCGGCCCGAAAGGCCGCTACGCCACCGTGCTGCGCATTATCGAGACCGAGCAGCCCACGGTGCGCCAGCTGCTGGGCCGGCTCGCTGCCGGTGGCGGCCACTGCACCATGGTGGGCACGCCCGAGTCCATTGCCGATCGCATGGAGCAGTGGTTCCGCAACGAGGGGGCCGACGGCTTTAATCTGATGCCGCCGTCACTGCCCGCCGGCATCGAGGACTTTGTGGATCAGGTGGTGCCCGAGCTGCAACGCCGCGGCCTGTTCCGTACCGAGTATGAAGGCTCAACGTTGCGGGAACATTTGGGACTTCCACCTGCGGGGAGCTGTCAGCTGTAAGTGGCGGGGGTTGGAGGCTGCGATATTATTCGCGGCAGCGGTGCCGCAGGTGAATGTATTTGCCCGGTGTAAAACCGGGCCTACAATTCCCCAGTCCCCGTATTCTCACCCGCCCGGCGGCGTCAGTCGTTGCTCAAGGCGGCGGAACAGGGCGTCGAGCATCATGGCCATCAGCGCCACCATCATCCCCCCCTGCAGCACAAAGGCCAGGTTGTCGGTGAGCAGGCCGGCAATAATCACCTCGCCAAAACCCTTGGCCGCTACCGTGGAGCCAATGGTGGCGGTGCCTATGCTGATGATCAGCGAAATACGAATGCCCGCCACCAGAGTGGGCAGGGCCAGAGGCAGTTCCACCCGCCACAGTTGTTGCAGGGGTGTCATGCCCATGCCCCTGGCCGCCTCGCGCACGCTGGCGGGAATTTGCTGCAACCCGGTCACGGCATTTTCAAAAATCGGCAGCATGCCGTAGAGCAGCAAGGCCACCAGGGTGGGAGTAAGGCCAAAGCCCAGCGCCGGCACCGCCAGGGCCAGCACCGCCACCGGCGGAAAGGTCTGGCCCAGGTTGGCCAGGGCCCGGGCCAGGGGAAAAAAGGCCTTGCCCGAAGGCCGGGTAACGGCAATGGCGGCCCCCAGCGCCAGCAGGGTGGCGGCGGCAATGGCGGCAAACACCGCCAGGGCATGCCAGCCCAGCAGGTTGAGAAAACTGTCCCGGGCGTAAATGGCCGGCGCGGGTTCATTGACCAGGGGGCGAAACAGCGGCGTGAGTGCGTCCATGTTCAGGGTGAGCAGCGCCAGCAGCAGCCCGGGGATCAGCCAGCCCAGTGTGCGGGTCATGCGCCGGCTCCTTGTTTCAGCAGCTGGCTCAGAGTCACTTCACCCACCGGCTGGCCGGCCTCATCCACCACCGTCAGCCGCTCTTCACCCTGCCAGAGCAGCTCGGCCATGGCGTCTTTCAGGCTGGTGGCCGCCGGCAGGGTGGTGCCGGTGGGCCCCGTAAGCGGAGCCATGATATCGGCCAGAGTCTGGGTGGCCAGCAGCCGCAGGGATCTGTCCCGGCCGCCCACCAGACTCTGCACAAAGCCCGGCCTGGGGTGGCGCAGCAGGGCTTGTGGGCTGTCCATCTGCAGTATTTCGCCCTTGTCCATGACCGCTATCACGTCGGCCATTTTAATGGCCTCTTCCAGATCGTGAGTCACCATGATGATGGTGATGCCCAGCAGTTGCTGTATGTGCAGCAGCTCGTCCTGCAGGTGCTCGCGAGTGAGCGGATCCAGCGCACCAAAAGGCTCGTCCATTAGCAGCAGCTCGGGGCGTGCTGCCAGCGCCCGGGCCACCCCCACCCGCTGTTGCTCGCCGCCGGACAGCTGGTGCGGGTATTTGCCGGCAAAGGTGGCGGGGTTGAGCCGGAACAAACTGAGCAGCTCGCTGACCCGGGCATCGATGTCGGCTTTGCTCCAGCCCAGCAGCCGCGGCACCGTGGCAATGTTGCGGGCAATGGTCTGGTGCGGAAACAGCCCCACTCCCTGAATGGCGTAGCCAATGCGCCGACGCAGCTGCTCGGCAGGGATGGTGGTGACCTTTTGCCCCTGAATAAAAATCTCGCCCGAACTGGGCTCTATCAGCCGGTTGAGCATGCGCAATGTGGTGGACTTGCCGCAGCCGGAGGTGCCCACCAGGGCGCAGACTCGGCCGCTGTTCACGCGAAACGACAGTTCCTTTACCGCCGTCTGCCGGCCGAATTGTTTGCTCAGGTTTTTTACTTCAATCATTCGCGAGTGCCTTGTTGCAGGGCGATCAGGGTATCGATAACAATGGCGAATAAAAACGCCAGCAGCAGGGTGGGCAGGGCGCCGAGGATCACCAGATCGGTGGCGGTTTGCCCCAGTCCCTGAAAGATATAGGTGCCATAGCCACCGCCGCCCACCAGTGCCGCTACCGCCACCAGACCGATATTGAGCGTGACCACCACTCGCAGGCCACTGAGGATCACTGGCAATGCCAGCGGCAGCTCCACTTGCCACAAGCGCTGGCGGCGGCTCATGCCCATGGCGGAGGCCGCCTCGCGCACATGGGCATCGACCCGGTCAAAACCCAGCGCCGTGTTGCTGACGATGGGCAGCAGCGAATACAGAAACAGGGCGATCACCGCCGGTGCCGCGCCAATGCCGCGAATGCCAAGCTCCCCCAGCCAAGGGTGCGCCGTGGCCAGCAGGCTCAACGGCACCATCAACAGGCCAAACATGGCCAGGCTGGGAATGGTCTGCAAAATATTGAGCACCGGAAACAGCGCCGACCTGAGCCCCGGCGAGCGGTGGCAGGCCACCCCTAAAGGAATGCCCGCCAGCACCGCTGGAATAATGCTGCCCAGGGCCAGTTGCAGATGGCGCAGCCCTTGCCGCCAGAAATCGCTGCGGTTGTGAAACTCTTTCAGTAACGACAGCTGGTCACACAAGCCCGAAGCCAGCAGCGCCATCACAGCTGCGGTAAGGGTGGCCACCAGCGCCAGCCGGGCGGCAGGCCCGAGTTTCAGGCGCAGGGCGGTGTCGGTGATCAGCAAACACAGCCAGAACAGCCCCAGCCAAAAGCCGGCACCCAGGGAAACCCGGGCCAGGGGGCCGGCATGTTCCAACAAGGCGGTGGCGGTGTGACCGGCGGTATACAGCAGCAACGGCAGGGCGGCGGCGGTGAGTGCCAGTCGCAGGAGCAGGGCACGGTTAGCCAGACAAAGCGGCAGCAATAACAGTGGCCAGAGACCGGTGAGGCCGGCGGAACTGAGCAGACTCAGAGACTCACCGGGCAAAATGCGGTTGGGTTGCAGGCCGACAAAGGGCAGCGCCAGCAGGCTGGCCACCAGCGCTGCTGCCAGCAAGCCGCCGACCTTGTCGGGTTTTAATGATAAAGGAATGGGTCACTCCCCGAAGTCAATTTTTGGTTATTTATTGCAGGCACGCGCATCAATACTTAAGCTCGGTCATTCCGGCCTTCGAGCCGGAATCCATTCTGCAGAAAGCTGAGTGTTCCGCATGAAAACAGTGCCCCATGCCATGGACTCCGGGTCAAGCCCGGAGTGACGGCGTTCTTTGGCCCGGTTTTAACCGGGCAAAGATGCATCAGTCCTGGCTCAGCCCGGCCAGATAGTCGGCGGCCACGGCTTCGGCGCTTTCGCCGCCAATGGCGATGCGGCTGTTAAGGGTCTGCAGGGTGGTTACATTCAGCGACTGAAACACCGGCTCCAGAATGCCGGCGATCTCCGGGTGTGCCTTGAGCACACTTTCCCGCACTATGGGGGCGGGGGCGTAAACCGGCTGCACGCCCTTGTCGTCGTCCATGACTACCAGACCCACAGAGGCAATGGCACCGTCAGTGCCGTACACCATGGCGGCGTTGGTATCGTCGGTTTGCAGGGCGGCGGCCTTGATGGTGGCAGCGGTGTTGCCACCGGAAAGCACCAGCAGCTGGCTGTCACTCAGTTCAAAGCCATAGGTCTGCTGAAAGGCGGGCAGCACGGCGGGGCTGGACACAAACTCCGCCGAGGCCGCCAGCTTGATCTCGCCGCCTTCACTGACATAGCGGCCAAAGTCTGACATGGTGGCCAGATTGTTGGCCTCGGCAATGTCCTGACGCAGGGCAATGGCCCAGGTGTTGTTGGCGTTGGCCGGGGTCAGCCACACCAGCTGATGGGCATCAAAGTCCAGTTGTTTGGCCAGGGCGTAGCCCTGTTCAAAGTCCTTCCAGGCGTCGCTGTCTTCTTTCTGATGAAAAAAGGCGGCATTGCCGGTGTATTCCGGATAAATATCCACTTCGCCGGCAATAATGGCTTTGCGCAGTATGGGGGTGCCGCCCAGCTGGCTGCGGTTTTCCACTTCAAGGCCGGCATTGTTCAGGGCCTGATAAATCAGATTGCCAAGCAGGCCGCCTTCGGTATCGATTTTTGACGATACTACTATGGGGTCGGCTGCCATGGCCGGCAGCGCCAGAGTGGCAGTCAGGGTAAAAACGGCGGAAGCCAGCAGCTTTTTCATCAAAATCATCCTTATTCGGCGAAATTCAGCATCTTTTCTGTTTGCAAGAGTACCCCAAGCTAGATCTCATCTGAACCCTGCTCCGGCTTTTTTGGGGTTTTCCACGGCGTTTTGTTAGCTCGCCTGAAGAATTCCAGCGGTCGCCACAACCCGTGGCTTGCAAAGCATTCCCAGCCCCAGCGCAGCCAGCCCAGCAGAGCAAAGGCCAGCCACAATGCCCACAGCAGCATCAGCAGCCGGTATACCAGCAACGGCACCGACAGCATCCAGCCGGTGGGCAGGGTGGCTGCGCTGCGATCCTGATACCAGTTAAGCCGGTTACCCCAGGAGCCGTTGCCGGCAATCTGCATATCGGGCAGGCCCAGCAGTCCTTGCTGAATGGCGGCAAACAGATAGCTAAGCGCCACCAGGGTCAGTAATACCAGGCCAATTTGCGCCAGATTGAACCAGCCGCCGGCCTGCTGATGCTGCCAGCGTTGACGTAATCCCAGGGCCAGCAGCCAGAACACCACAGTGGCAGCCATCCACAGCGGAACCTGAGTCAGCCCCAGCCCCAGCAGCAGCCAGTGATAAAAACGCAGCGGTGTGAACGGCAGCCGGGCCAGCCCCGCCGCCAGCAAGGCGGTGATGGCCAGCAGGCTCCAGAACAGCACTGCCGGCCCCAGCCGAGGGCCACCGGTAAACAGCACCCAGCGATCCTGCCCCGGCACCAGCTCGATGCGGTGGTTCACACTGGGGCTGTTGAGATTCACTTGAGGAGTAGTGAACACAGGGCCGATGCCTGCCGGCTGCCGCCAGTGAATGCGGGCGGTTTGTGTGCCCGGCGTTAATGGCAGGGTAAGGGTGCGTTCACTCAGGCGCAGTGGCAGGGTACGGCCATTTATTTCCACCCTCTGCAGCTCGGCGCTTTCAGGCAGTTGCAGCGCATGGCGGCCACCCTGGCTGCTGCGCAGGATCAGTTCAAGGTGTGCATCGGTGGCATGCTTGCCGGGCTGCACCTTCAGGCTGCTGGCATCTATGGTCAGAGTCTGGCCGGGTACCGTGGCCGGCCGGGAAATGGCAAGGGTCAGTTGCTCGCCGGGCCAGGGCCGCCATTCGGGCAGAGCGCCGCCTTGCGGGTGTACCGGAGCCAGCCCGTCGCTGTTCACATGCCAGATGGGGCTGGCGTCCAGCCGCCAGGTCTCACTCCAGTCTTGCGTGTTTGTCGCTGTCAGCACCAGCGAGTCGGTGCGTGCCAGTGCCGACTGCCAGCTGAGCTGGCGCTGGCCCGAAGCCAGACTGATCAGAGCCTTGCCGTTTTCCACCTTAATGCCGTCGGTAAGCACCGACTCACCGGGCAGCAAGGGAATGGCAAGACGCAGGGTTTGATCCACATTGGTCTGGCGCACCAGCTGATTTTCTATCCGCCAGTCCAGCCCCAGCTGCAGAGTGCGGGTCAATTCGGCAAAGTCCGGCAGTACGCCGGGTTTTAATGCGGAGCCTTCGGGTTTGCCATCGGCGGTCAGTCGTGTGAGTTGCAGCCGGCCTTCGGGGACGCCGTTTTCATTCACGCCCTGCAGCCTCCAGCCATTCAGTCGGGCGTTCACCCGTTTGGGCGGCATGGGCAGGGACAGTTGCAGCTGACTTTGGGCTGGCAAGGGGCCACTCATCTCAATACGATGAATACCCGCCGGTAATGGCAAGTGCAGCACGCCCTCGCCATTGCGCCACAGTCCGCTGGCGGCAGTGCTGTTCAGCTGCACCTGCTTTGGCTGCCAGCGGCCCGGCAGGGGCACTGCCATAGGGGTTTGAGTATGTATGTTCAGCGTTAATATCAGGGTATCCGGCTCGGCAATAAGGGTTAAATCAGTAGCAAGCGCACACTCGGGCAGACAGTCGGGCGGGGCCTGCAGCCGGGTTTTCAGCTCCGCCAGCAGCTCGGGCGAAGGAAAGTCGGCCTTTGCGCCGGGGGCAGCCAGCAGCAGAGGCAGCATCAGCAGCGTGAGCGGCCAGCTCCACAGCTTTTGTTGCAAGCTCTTGCCATCTTGAAGGTTAAAACCCGCCATGCGCAGCACCAGCAGGCACAACAGTACTACCCGCAGCAGATTCAGGCCGGCATTCACCTTGGGCGACAGCAAGAATAAATGCAGCTGTTGCTCGGGCGTGACCGGGCCATTCCATTCAAATTCCAGGGTGCGCCAGTGCCAGTCCGGCAACCCCGGGCCTGTTTGTATTTGCGCATTCGGATCCAGCCGGGGCAGAGCACCAGGTGCAGGTGCGCCGGAGGCAGACAGTATGTTATCTGTCATGGCTTCAGCCCTGGCCTCCAGCTCGGCGCTGGCCTGGCGCAGGCTGCCGGTTACAGGGGCGGGCATCACCGCTCCCGGCCTTGCCAGTTGCGGATAAAGGGCGGTGCGTACTTCATCCACCATAAAAGGGATGGTGAGCGAAGTAAGTACTAACAATGCCAGCAGCCGGTAGCCTGCCACCCAGGTTCGCAGCCGGTTGGCGGGCAGCACACGCAACAGAGCCGTTGCTGCCAGCAGATGCAGCCAGATCCAGCGTGGCGGCCCCAGTCCGGAAGCCTGATGCCAGATAAGCCCGAGTGTCACCAGCGTAAGCATGCCCCAGTGCCAGCCCCACAGCCGCAATGCCGCCACGGCGGCGATCAGCACCAGAAATAAATCCAGCAGGGTCCAGCGTTGCAGCCAGGTGTGGGGGCGGTTGTCCATGCCAAAGGCGGCCAGCAGGCTCCAGCCCGGTGGCAGGTTCAGTCGGCTGCTGACATTATCTGTGGTGACATTCCAGCCCGACACCGGCAGGCTGCCAATATGGTTTGTCTGCCGGCTGTCGGCCACCAGTTCAACCGGGCCGGGGCGCAGCTCTATGCCGGGCTGACTGTTATTCAGCTGAGTAACCGGCCGGGGCTCGCCGTTCACGGTAATCCGCCCCGGGCTCAGCGAGCTGGTAAGGCGAATGCTATGGCTCAGGTTGCCACTCAGAGTGTCGTTAACGGTGTAGCCACCCCCGTTAAAATCGAGCCACAGCTCTCGCCGCAGGCTGAGAGGACTTTGTGACGGACCCGGATCGCCCCGGCGCAACTCGGTAAATTTCATGGTGGTGCCCGGCGTCATATAAAAAGCAGGCAAAGTCTGCCAGTGGGCAGGCAGACCGCTTTGGCCGGCATCCACGGCGTTGGGGCCATTGATTTCCATCACTCTGAGTTGCGGAAAAGCCTGCACTACCCAGACTTCTTCTTTAGGCCAGGGGGTGGGAATGGCAGGCAGCGACAGGGCCTCGGCCGGCCCGGTATGACGGCTGATCAGCTGCAGCTGCCAGTTGCCCGGGCGTATCTGCAGCCGCAGACGACCGTCGGGCATCAGCCGGGCCGGCAGGGGGCTGTTCAGCGCCAGTGGTATCTGATCTTCAAACAGCACAGGTCCCAGCTGCAGCTCCCTGGGCTCGCCGGCCACTTTCAGCTCAATGTGAGTATTCACCTGCAGGGGGATGTCGTCGGCAATATGACGATAGACGGTCATGTTCAGGGTATTGGCTGCGGGGGTCTGAGCCTGGTTGCGCCGGTCGGGCCACAGCCGGCCCTGTTTATCCAGCTCAGGCTCAGCCACAGGCTGGCCGTTTACACTCAGTGCCAGCAGTCCTGTGCCCGGGGCGAGCTGCAGGCTGACCGGCATGCTGGCCCATTGCCAGACACCGTTGATGCGGTGCTCTCCTGCTGGTAAAGACAGCACCGGCTTGCCGTCGCGCTCCCCCAGCAAGGCAGGCACGCCGTTTACCATTACTTGCTGTGGCCAGTGCTCACGGTTGCCGGGCAGAGGTATATCGGCGTCATCATACAGTTCCCAGCTTTGCTCAAAACGCCCTTCCTTGTCATTTAATGCGAGGTTCAGCTGCCCGGGCCAGGCGCACTGACGCTGAGTGCTCTGCTGGTACAGCAGCGGGCAGCGGCTTTGGCTGCTGCCCTGCAACACCCAGCCGGTCCAGGGCTGCAAGGGTTCCGGCACCTGCTCCGCACGGGAGAGAATGGGCAATAAAAACAGCAACAGGGAAAGAATGAGGCGCATAACAGTCCTTGTAAGGCTGCGCAAAAAGTGTGCTTAAAGCCTAGCAGCGAATTGAGACCGGGAGCCTTTCGGCTATTTTTATGGCGATTTGTGAGTAAAAATTTGTGTATGACCTTACAAAAAACCGACCTTATGCTTTTTAGCTGGATTTTTCTGCTATAAAGTTGCCTTGTCTTCAGTGTATGAGATGGATTTTTCGCCATCAAAGGATGAATATGAACCAAACCCAACCCCTTATGCTGCGCATGATTTATGGCGGCAGCCTGGTAACCCGAATTTTGATTGGTATTGTAGCCGGTACTCTGCTGGCGGTACTGGCTCCCGGGGCAGCCGAGTCCGCTGGCTTACTGGGCAGTCTGTTTGTAGGCGCGCTCAAGGCGGTAGCACCTGTGCTGGTGTTTGTGCTGGTAATGTCGTCCATCGCCAACCATAAAAAAGGTGAGCAGACCAGCATCAAGCCGATTCTGTATCTTTATTTGCTGGGTACCTTTGCCGCGGCACTCACGGCCGTGCTGCTGAGCTTTGCTTTTCCTACCGAGCTGGTGCTGGCCAGCCACGGCGGTGAGGCCTCGCCGCCGGAAGGCATTGGCGAAGTGCTGCAGACCCTGGTATTCAACATTGTTGATAACCCGGTGAATGCCCTGCTGACCGGCAACTTCATTGGTGTGCTGGCCTGGGCTGTTGGCCTGGGGCTGGCGTTTCATCATGCCGGCGACAGCACTAAAACCCTGCTGGCTGATCTGTCTATGGGCGTGTCTGCCATTGTGAAGTTTGTGATCCGGCTGGCTCCCATCGGTATTTTTGGTCTGGTGGCCAACACCATTGCCAGCACCGGCTTTGATGCGCTCTGGGGTTATGCCCAGCTGCTGGCAGTATTACTGGGTGCCATGCTGATCATCGCGCTGGTGGTGAACCCGCTGCTGGTATACCTGAAAATCCGTCGCAACCCCTATCCGCTGGTGCTGCAGTGCCTGCGCGAAAGCGGTGTGACCGCTTTCTTTACCCGCAGCTCTGCTGCCAACATTCCGGTCAACATGGAGCTGTGCAAAAAGCTCAAATTACATGAAGACACCTATTCCGTGTCCATTCCCCTGGGAGCCACCATCAATATGGGCGGTGCCGCCATTACCATTACCGTGCTCACTCTGGCGGCGGTGCACACACTGGGTATTGAAGTAGACATGATGACCGCCCTGCTGCTGAGCGTGGTAGCGTCTGTGTCTGCCTGCGGTGCTTCCGGTGTGGCCGGCGGCTCTCTGCTGCTTATTCCGCTGGCCTGCAGTCTGTTTGGCATTCCCAACGACATTGCCATGCAGGTAGTGGCCGTGGGCTTTATTATTGGTGTGCTGCAAGACTCTGCTGAAACCGGCCTGAACAGCTCCACTGACGTGCTGTTTACCGCCGCGGCCTGCATGGCCGACGAGAACAAAAAGTAATTTGCAAAGCCCCCTGTAAGCAAAAGGCCGGCGAGCACTGCTCACCGGCCTTTTTTATTGCTGGCATAAAACTGGTTCCCGTCTAGCCTTGATATTGCATGTGAGTGTGCAATCACAATAACCAACAAGGATGGTGGCATATGAAAATAAAGACACTGGTTGCAGCTTCTTGTCTGCTTGCCGCAGGCGTTCAGGCGCAGGGGTATAACTCAACTCCCATGATGTACTCTCAGCCTGAATTTTATGTGGGTCTGAATTACGCGCAACTTCAGTCCGATATTGAAAATGATGCCGTGGACAGAGTATTTTCACCTGAGTGGAATACCGTTGGCCTTAATCTTGGAGTTCAGCCTTCACCTTATTTAGCGTTTGAACTGCGTTATGGTAAAGGTGTTGGTGGTGATGATTTTTCATTATCTGATGGCGTAAATAGTGCCAGTGGAACCACCAAGCTTAAACATTATTTTGGTGCTTATGCCCTGCCGCAGTTCCCGATTCAGGATTTTATGTCTGTTTACGGTTTGTTGGGATGGACTAAAGGGAAAGCGGAAATTGAAGTGACTGAATTGAACAATATGCCTGTATACGGCAAAGCCTCAGACTCTGAAGATGACTTCAGCTATGGTGTTGGTGTGCGTTTTCGGGATATGCGTAATCCCAATGGTATTGCGTTCTTTGCGGAATATGCCCGTTTGATCAACCGGGGCGATTACGACATTAACGGCATGATGTTTGGTCTGAGCTGGCATTTCTGATGGTTAAGCGATCGAATTAAAAAAGGGGCCTTAATGGCCCCTTGTTGTTTACACCACCAGTACCGGACATTTAGCGGCACTGGTCACTCGGTGGGATACACTGCCCAGCAGCATGCCGTCCTTGTCGCTGTGGGTACCGCGGGTGCCCACCACTATCAGGTCGGCTTCTTTTTCTTTGGCAAATTTTACAATCACCTTGGAAGGGCGGCCACCGCGCACAAAGCCGCGCAGGTGAGTGGCCCCTTTGCCAAGGGCGTGGGCCTTGGCAAAGTTGACCACTTCCTTGGCATATTCCGTCAGTACTTTGTCGGGAATATCCATTTCTGCCGGCCGGCCAATGGACAGACTGGCTTCAAACAGGCTGTGGTGCTTGTAGACACAAATCAGATATATCTCGGCCTCGGGCAGCAGCTGCTGCAGCTGCACCGCCTTGTCTACGGCTTTGAGTGCGGTATCGGAGCCGTCTACGGCCACGACTATTCGTTTGAACACATTGCCTCCTTAGTCCGCAAAGGCCAGGTCCCTGAAGTACAGCGCAATCTCGGGAAAGGCGATAATCAGCGCCGCTGCCGCCACCAGCATAAAGATAAAGGGCGGCGTACCTCTGATCACTTCCATGTACGGGCGTTTGAAAATAGCGATGGCGGTAAAAATATCACAGCCAAAGGGCGGCGTGGCCGAGCCGATGGCCACCTGCAGGGTGATCAGCACGCCCACCAGTACCGGATCCAGGCCGGTAGACTGAATGGCCGGCGCAAAAATGGGCGTGAGCACCAGAATGACCACTATCGGATCCACAAACATGCAGGCAATAAAGAAGGCCACACAAATGGCAATCAGCACACCTACCGGGCCGGCTTCATTAACTCCCACCGACTCCAGAATGGTTTGCGGCACCTGGGCAAACGACAATATCCAGGAAAACCCGTTGCCTACCGCCACCAGAATAAACACCACAGCGGTAATAAGCCCGGTGGATTTGGCAATGCGATAAATATCCGGCAGCTTGAGCGAACGGAACACCACAAACTCCAGCAGAAAGGCATAAAGCACGCACACGGCCGCAGCCTCGGTGGGGCTGAAAATACCGCCGTAAATCCCGCCCACAATAATCACCGGAAAGAACAGCGGCCACAATGCCTGGCGCACTGCCACCCCCCGCTCACGCCAGCTGGCCTTGGGCTCGGTGGGCACCTTGTTCTTGTGGGCGTAATACAGGCAGTAGAGCGAGAACATAAACAGGATCAACAGGCCCGGGCCTATACCAGCAATAAACAGCTCGGCAATGGAGGTTTCCGATATAACGCCATAAATAATCATGCCGATGCTCGGCGGGATCAAAAAGGCGATATCACTGGCGTTGATGATCAGCGCCAGAGTAAAGGGATCGGAATAGCCGGCGCGCAGCATTTTGGGCCGCAGTGGCGAGCCCACTGCCACCACAGTGGCCTGCGTAGAACCGGAAACGGCCCCGAACAGAGTACAGGAAGTAGCGGTACTGATGGCCAGCCCGCCCTTGATATGCCCGATAAAGGCCATCACCATATTGATCAGCCGGTCGGCAGAATGACCCCGGGTCATAATATCGGCGGCCAGAATAAACATGGGCACCGCAATCAGCGAGGCCGGGCGAATGCCGCCCATCATCTGCTGAATAAAGGTGCCCATCTGGCCAAAGCCGTCGAACATCATTACAAAGCCAACCACAGCAGCGGTGATCAGCGGAATCATCATGGGAAAGCCCAGCAGCAGCAGGCCAATCATGATCGACATTAACAGTGTTGCCATGAGGTCAGCCCTTACACTTCGGTTTCGGTGTCGTCGTAGCCGTCCAGCACCCCGGTAGACAGATAAACGCCCCGGCTGGTGATGTTTTTAACGGCGGTAAGAAAATACTGAATGCCAGTAATGGCAAAGCCCACCGGAACCCACAGGTAAATCCACCAGATCTCAAAGCCCAGCGCCGGCAAAATGCGGCCCCGGCTGTACAGGGTTTCGATATAACCGTAAGCGTGATAGCACAAAAAGAACATAACGGCGGAGGTGAACAGAGCAATCAGTACCATCAGCACCTTGCGCAGCTTCACCGACAGTGAGTCGTACAGGGCCGACATGCGAATATGGCGACCGTGGCGGGCGGCATAACCCAGGCCGGCAAAAGTGATCAGAATAATAAGAATGCGGTTGATCTCGCCCGAGAAGAAAAAGCCTTCACCAAACACAAAGCGGGCGATCACGTTGGTGCAGGTATTAATGGCCATCAGCAGCACACCGGCGGCCAGCATAACGGCTTCAATGCGGGCTATGCCCTCGTCTATCCAGCCCAGTACACCGGGCAGGCCGGAGGTATAACCTGCGGTATCGTCTTCCACAGCTTCTTGGTTTTTGTCAGACATTCCGTGCTCCTTGACCGGATGAAAGGGCCGGCCAGGGTAAAAGAGAAGGGGCGCCAGGCGCCCCGTTCCGGTTAGTTGGTAACGTTTTTAAGGTCTTCTTTAAAGGTATTGAGCAGCTCCTTGCCGCGGTCGCCGGTCATTTCAATAAACTTGGCTTCCACCTGAGGGGCGCGATCACGGAAGGCTGCAATCTGCTCGTCATTCAAGCGGGTGACCGTGACGTCATCGCTGCTGCTGGTTATTTTCTCCAGTGAGCGCTCGGCCAGACCGTCGATGTGCTCGAGAATTTCTTCAAAGGCGTAGTCAGAGGCTTTTTGTACCAGCTGCTTGTCTTCATCAGACAGGCCCTTATAGAAGTCCTGGTTGGCCATCATGGCAGTGGTAAACCAGCCGTGACCGGTAAACACCAGGTTGGGAGATACTTCATACAGACCACCGGACTCAATCCAGAAGATGGGGTTCTCCTGACCCTGAATCATATTGGTCTGCAGCGCACCGTATACCTCACCCCAGGGCAGCGGCGTGGGCGTGGCACCAAAGGCGGAGTAGGTTTCCGACAGCAGCGGGTTAGTCATGACCCGGATTTTCTTGTTCTTCAGCTCTTCCGGCGTGGTCACCGGCTCATCCAGGGTCACCACAAACTCACCTTCCGGATACATCTGCAGCAGTTCCAGGCCTTTTTCTGCATACAGCTCGGGGAACTTCTCGTTAATGGCCTTACTTTCACGGAAGAAGCTGACCACATCTTCCATCTCGGTGGGCATCAGATAAGGAATAAAGAAGATCTGAGCTTCCGGAATCAAAGAGCCGGTAAAGCCGGGAGACTGGTTTACAAAGTTCAGGATGCCCGCCTGAGTCTGCTCCATGATGTCGTCAGACTCGCCCAGCTCACCAAAGCGGTAAATCTGCAGCTGATGATCCGAGTTGTCTTCAATGTATTCCTTGAATTTGTAGGCGAACACATCCTGCACATCGCCTTCGTATTCTTCATGGGCATAGCGCCAGGTGTCGGCTTGAGCGGCACCACAGGCGAACATGGCCAGGGCCGAAATACCGGCCAGTTTTCTGAACTTGAATCCCTTTTGCATATCCATTCGATGCTCCGTTATGGTTTCGTGTTCTAACCTTAATTGCTTTTATAGACTGGCAAAATAAGTAAAAAGACGCAAGAAAAGGGGAGAGGTTCAACTGGAGTTTGGTGATCAAAGACAAACTTAGAGGTGCTGCTTTGTGTGTTTTGGCATGGTTTTTGCGGTGTTTTGCTGCTTTTTATGGATTTTTATAAGTGTTGTGAGCGAAATGAAAAAGATGGTGACACTGACGAAAGGATAGCAATCTAAAGATTACAATGGTAACCAAGTGTTGCTTTTTTGCTGACGGCAAGCTTAGTCCGGAAATGAAAAAACAGGCAACCCGGTTGCCTGTTTTTAACTCAGAAGTGGTAGCTCAGTACCATGCCGGCCAGCGCCTGCACATCGTCACCGGCATCGCGGACGATGGGGCTGTCTTTGGCATCGCCGGTCAGCTGAGTGACAGCGGCAAGACCGGTGAGCGACCAGTTGTCGGCAAAGCGGTAATTGATGTTGCCGCCGATGCCCAGTCGCCAGTAGCCATCACCGGGCTCATAGCGTTGAAAGCCGCTTTTCAGTGCATCACGGGCCGACACCCGGAACAGGCTTTGTGTCCATTCCTTGCTGCTGTAGGTCAGGCTGGGGCTAAGACCCACGGACCAACCGGGAGCAATTTGATTCTGCCAACCGGCACGCAGGGTCAGCTGATAACCGTCCATATCCCCGGAGACGGGGGCTTGTGCTTTAAGGGTCAGGTTCCAGGGGCCCGGCTTGTATTGCAGACGGAAACCACCGGTCAAGCCGCCATCCACCTTCTCAAAACGACTAAGAGCACCCTCATTATCGCGACCCGGTACATATCCGACAAAAGGGGACAGAGTCCAGTTCTGGTGATGATAAATATTCCAGCCCAGGCCATCTCTCAGGTTCAGATAGAGCTGCTCGCCATAACGCAGGTTCACATCGGGCAGGGTACGGCTTTTATAGTCGTCACTGCCCAGATAATCCGGGGCCTGAGTCACCGAGATACCTACACTGCCGCTGAGGGGCTGAGCCAGGGCCGGGGCAGCCAGCAGGGGTAACACTGCAACAGAACAGAGAAGATTCCTGTACATGAACATTATGCTCCTGAAATAAAAAGAATGGCTTACCCTGAACGGATAAGCAGACGCCGAATATAAAACGAGGCGAGTCTACCATAGTCAATAATAGTGTAATGTTTGGGTATACCCATATTGGGCGCAGTGAAAGGAGCTGAATATGGCGGTACATTTAAAACGAATCTATGAGGCTGCCGAGCCTGAAGATGGCTGCCGCATTCTGGTAGACCGGCTCTGGCCCAGAGGATTAAGCAAGAAAAACGCGGTCTTGAATGACTGGCTGAAAGAGGTGGCTCCGAGTGACGAGTTGCGCCAGGAGTTTCACCGGGGTGACATCAGCTGGGATGAGTTTCGGCGTGCTTATCTTGGCGAGCTGAAAGCCCACCGAGAAAGCCTGCGGCCGCTAGCTGACCGGGCCAGGTCGGCAACCATTACCCTGCTGTTTGCCGCCAGCGACGAGCGGCACAACAATGCGGTAGTGCTGAAGCAATATCTGGCGATGCTGGGCTCGGATTAGTCTGTTATTGCCTACTGAATACGCAGGCTGTTCAGCAACACGCACAGGCTGCTTAACGACATGGCCACTGCGGCCAGCACCGGCTGCACCCAGCCGGCCATGGCGGCGGGAATAATCAGCAGATTATAGGCCAGTGCCCAGCCGATGTTCTGACGCATTAACCGCCGTGCCCGCTGAGCCCAAGCAAGGGTGAAGGGCACTGCCGCGGCCCCTTTGGACAGGTAAATATCGGCGGCTCCGCCGGTAGCGGCGCTGGTGTTACCCACGGCAATACCCAGGTGGGCCGCAGCCAGGGCGGGGCCGTCGTTCAGGCCGTCTCCCACAAAAGCCACCTTGCAGTGACTGGCGCAGCTGGCAATAAAACGCAGCTTTTGCTCCGGGCTGCGCTCTGCCAGTATCTGACTTTCATTTAGCCCAAGCCGCGCTGCCACCTGATGACAGGCGGCGGCAGTATCGCCGCTGAGAATTTTTACCTGACGGCCCTGCTCCACCAGTTGCTTGAGCATGGTGCTTATGCCCGGGCGCAGAGCTTCGTGAAAAGCAATATAGCCGGCGTATCGGCCGTTACGGGCCAGGTGCAGCCCCATGCCATTGGCTGGTTGTTGTGCCGGCACCTTTATGCCAAGGCTTTGCAGCCAGTGGGCTTTGCCGGCCAGTGCCTCGCCATTCGGGCTTTGCCAGCGCGAGCCCTGGCCGGCCAGGCTGAGATGCCGCCCGCCGGGAGCAGCAGTTGCCTCAGGCAGGGCGGCGCGCAACCCCAGGGCCACAGGATGGGCAGAGTGATAAAGAATATCGGCGGCCAGCTGCAGCAGGCTGGCGTTGGTTTCATCCTGAGCCGGCTCAAGATGGGCTATCTGAGGCGTGCTGGTGGTCAGGGTGCCGGTTTTATCAAATACTACCAGTTCAATGTCGGCGGCGGCTTCCAGCGCCGGCAAGTCCTGCAGCATAATGCCGCTTTTCAGCAGCTGCGCATGGCCCAGAGTAATGACCAGGGGCGTGGCCAGGCTGAGGGCGCAGGGGCAGGTTACCACCAGCACCGCCAGCCCATGGGCCAGCGCCTGCTGCAAGCTGCCCTGTTGCAGCAGCACTGTCATTGTGCCCAGCAGAGCGGCCAGCAATATGACCGGCAGCAGCCAGCGGGCAATGGTGTCGGTCAGCCGTTGCAGTGCCGACTTGCGGGTAAGCAGGGTACTGATGGTATGGGCCAGCCTGTCGGCCCGGCGCTGGCCGGCAGTGGCGGTGATTGCCAGAATAATCTCACCTTCCACCAGCCGGCTGCCGGCAAACAGTTCGCTGCCGGGTTCGATGGACTCAGGTTCGTGTTCACCTGTGATAATGGCTGCATCCAGCAGGCCAGTCCCTTGCACCACTATGCCGTCCAGGGCCAGCTGCTCGCCTGCCGTCAGGCATATTTTGTCACCGGGGCTCAGGGTATCGCAGGGCACCCGCTCGGCACTGTTTTCCGGCAGAACTGAATCAGGCATTTGCTGAAAATAGCGCCCCACCACCTCTGCAGCCCGGCGGCGCACATTGGTTTCAATCAGGCGGGCAAACAACTGAAAAGTGATCAGCATAACGGCCACATCAAAATAGACATGGGCGCTGCCGTGCTGCAGCTGCCATACCGAGATAGTTACGCTGGCCAGCACCGCCAGGGTGATCAGGCTGTCCAGCCCGGGCTGTCCGGCGCGCAGGGTTAACAAGCCGGAGCGGTAAAAATGCGCGCCGGAATACAGCAGTACCGGAATGGCAAACAGGCCGCTGGCCAGTGCCAGCGGCCAGCGCATATTGGCCTCAATGGCCCCCAGCGGATACAAATACACCAGCAGGGCCGGCATCATGCTCCACATGCCAAACACCACGGCCACCGCCAGCCGCCATTGCAGCCGTTTGCGCTGATGCGCGGCCTGCCGACGGCTGAGGTCGGGATCCGGTTGCTCATGCAGGGTATAGCCGAGGCGGGACACGACTTTTTTCAGCAAACTGAAGTCGGGCTTTTGCTCTCGCCAGCCAATAAGGGCAATGTCGGCGGCAAAGTTCACCGCCGCCTGAGTTACACCGGGCTGGCGCTGCAGCAGTTGCTCCAGCGCCAGCGCGCAGCCGCCACAGTGCATGCCCTCTATCATTACAATCTGCTCGGTGGCGGCGCTGGCCGCTGAATTATGGCTGGCCAAATTCGCCCGTCAGCTCCTGCATGCTCCAGGGCGCGCGCTCGCCATATTTGCCGGCATGATCGTTAACCTGCTGCTCGGTAATGGCATCGGCGCTGTTACCCCACTCGCCCCGAATATAAGTAAGAACAGCGGCAATTTCTGCATTGGACAGGTTGCCGCCAAACTTGGGCATCACGCCGGCATAGGTGGTGCCGGCCACTTCCAGCTCACCCTGCAGGCCGTCATGCACTATGGCCACGGGAATAGCACCGTCGGCCTGTACCCATTCACTGCCCGCCAGCGGCGGAAAGGCACCGGGAATGCCCTGGCCGGTGGCCTGATGACAGGCGCTGCAGTTGGCGGCATAAATGGCACCGCCATCCAGTCCGGCTCCGTCGGCAGCACTGCTGCTTTGCACCGCAGTGCGGCTGTCGCCGCCCAGCATGGGTTTGCCAATTTGCATGGCGTAATAGCCAATGCCCCAGACAACCAGTACCAGAATCCAGATAAAAACCAGCTTCGGGACCGGGCGGCTGCCTTCTTCCGGCTCGGCCGCTTCCCGGCGTTGTGCGCGGCGTTCCTTATTGGTCATGTTCCTGCTCCTTCTCTTGCTCCGGTTGCGGCAGGGTCGGTGCCGGATAGGTGTGATCCAGCGCCAGCAGATAAGCCACCAGTGCCTTGGCTTCCTCGGTGGCCACTATCTGCCCGGACTCAGGGCCGTAGGGGGCCGGAATATTGACAACTCTGTCATCGCTGCCTGCCTGGCTGACATGGCGAAACAGAAAACGGTAGGGCGGCATAATGCTGCCCTTCATTACCGCCTGAGGATCGTAAAGGTGAATAAGGTGCCAGTCTTCGCTGGGCTGGCGGGCAGCAATGTTGAACAGGTCCGGGCCGGTGCGCATGGTGCCCAGCAGGTGCGGCTGATCATAGAGATAGTCGCCGGGCACGGAAGGCCGGCCCCAGCCACGGTCTCGGTCGCCGGGCGCAAAGGATGGATCCCTGGGCTGCTGGCTGTGGCAATACACACAGCCATTGGCAATGTATACCTGGCGGCCCAGCAGCTCCTGCTCGGTATAGGGCCTGAGTTCATCGGGCACCTGCTCGGCATTCATCTGCAGATAGGGCATTACCACCAGCGTCAGGGTGGCCAGCATCAGTATCAGTGCCGCGCCCACCATTATGGCCAGAGCTCGTCTCATTGTGATGTCTCCCCGGTAGTGGCACGAAACAGGGTGGGATTATTGCTGGCCTTGCCCTTGCGCATCAGCATGGCAACAAAGTGCACCACAAACACCAGGTGACCCAGTGTCATCAGGGCACCGCCCAGGCTTCTGGCTTCGAGATAGGGCAAGGTCATTTTAACAATGTCCAGGAAAGGCGTTTCGGCATCGAGCAGTGCCACTCCCTGCAGCCAGCCCCCCACACTCAGGGATACCACGTAAATCAGAATGCCCACGGCCACCAGCCAGAAGTGCAGGCTGATCATGCGCCGCCAGGGCCATTCCCAGTCGGTGAGGCGCGGCATAATGAAATAAATGGCACCAAACAGAATAAAGCTCAGAAAGGCGTACATGCCGAGGTGGGCATGGCCCACCGTGTAGTGAGTGAAGTGGGTGATCACGTTGACGCTGCGCAGTGCTTCCATGGAACCCTGCAGCGACGACACCGTATACATAAGGGCACCAATCCACACAAAACGCAGGGTGGGCGAGTCTTTCAGCCGGCCAAAGTGGCCCCACATGGTGCCGTGATGGTTAATGGCCACGGTGATCACCGGCACCGACATCATCACACTGTGCACAATGGACAGAGTCACCAGCCAGGTAGGAATGGGGCCGCCAATCAGGTGATGAATGCCCACCTGGCTGTAGAACAGTGCCAGCGACCAGAAGCCAAGCAACGACAGCTGATAGGAGATAATGGGACGGCCCAGAATTTTGGGAATCATGTAATAGGCGATACCGATGCCAATGGGCGTGACCCAAAGCCCCAGCACGTTATGGGCAAACCACCAGTTCACGGTGGCCCCTGACGCTCCGGGAAACAGCCCGGGCACATTGGCAATAAAGAACAGAAACGGAAACCACACCAGCGCTGCCATTAAATACCAGCTGGAGACATAAAGGTGATCCACAGTACGGTTGGCAGCAGTTTTCAGCAGTGGAATGGCACAAAGCGCCCCGCCTGCTACAAACAGCAAATCTACCTGCCAGGGAAACTCCAGCCACTCTTCGCCGTCGGAGAGCCCGAGGTTAATGGCCACCAGCCCCAGCAACATGCCAAGGTTCCAGATAAAGGCCCCGGCCACGGCAAAACGGCCGCCTGCCAGCGGTGTTTTAAACAGCCTGGGCATCAGAAACAGTGCCACACCAATGCCGGCCATGGAGGCCCAGCCATAGGCCACTGCATTCAGGTGCATGGGCCGTATTCGGCCAAAGGTGAGCCACTGGCTGTCGGCCAGAAACTCGGGAAAGTGCATTTTAATGGAAGAGGTCAACCCGTAAACAGAGCCAATAACCAGCCACACCATGGCAGAAGCAACCCAGGCCAGTACCGCCGGGCGGGAGGAGTGGTCTGCTGCCAGCCGGTTTGTTAATGCCTCTTGCCGGGCATCGTCCTTGCCCTGAATGGGCATGGCAATATTCTGAGCCGGGTCTTCGCCGTGGCCTTCTTCTCCTTCCGAGAAGATGGTACGGGCGGCCTTGGCACCATGGCTGAACTGGTTGGTGGCAATGGACCATATCAACAACAACAGGCCCACAGTAGACAGCAAAAAGGTAATAATCAGCAGAAGCGCAATCGTTGGGGTCATAATAGCCTCAAATGTTCATGTAGAACGCATATTATGAAAAGAGTGACCTGAGTCTATACTGGTATTGCAAATGCATCAATATGCTGATTTTTTTATTATGGATTGATACAGATCAAAAAAGCTGTGGTTAATGGTTTTAGAGTTTCATATAAAATTATTTTATCAATATGTTTGATTTATATTCTTTATTGAAATAGAAAGGCTGCAGCTATAAAAAACCCGGCCGCAGCCGGGTTTTTTTATTCAGCTAAAACAGCCGTTTAGCCGTGCAGTTTGGCCAGAGTCTGGTTCAGGGTAGCGCTGGGGCGCATTACCTTTTCCAGTTGTGCCGGATCAGCATGATAATAGCCTTGCACACCGGCAGACTTGCCTTGTACCGCGTTCAGCTCGTTCACAATGGTTTCTTCATTGTCGGCCAGAGTTTTGGCCAGCGGCGCAAAGTGAGCGGCCAGCTCGGCATCGTCGGTTTGTGCTGCCAGCTCCTTGGCCCAGTACATGGCCAGATAGAAATGGCTGCCGCGGTTGTCCAGCTCACCGGCACGGCGTGACGGCGATTTGCCATTGTCCAGCAGCTGTTCGGTGGCTTTATCGAGGCACTTGGCCAGCAGCTTGGCGCGGTCGTTGCCTTCCTTGATGCCCAGCTCTTCCAGCGACACGGCCAGGGCCAGGAACTCACCCAGAGAGTCCCAGCGCAGATGGTTTTCTTCCATCAGCTGCTGTACATGTTTGGGTGCAGAGCCGCCGGCACCGGTTTCATACATGCCGCCACCGGCCAGCATGGGCACGATGGACAGCATTTTGGCAGAAGTGCCCAGTTCCATAATGGGGAACAGATCGGTCAGGTAGTCACGCAGCACGTTACCGGTAACGGAAATCGTGTCCTTGCCACGTTTCATGCGCTCCATGGAGAAACGAATGGCTTCGTTATAACCCATGATGTGAATGGACAGGCCGTTCAGATCATGCTCCTGCAGATACGTTTCTACCTTTTTGCGCAGTTCATTATCGTGAGCACGCTCTTCATCCAGCCAGAAGACGGCAGGTGTGCCAGAGTTGCGGGCGCGGTTTACGGCCAGCTTGACCCAGTCGCGAATGGCGGCGTCCTTGGTCTGGCAGGCGCGCCAGATGTCACCCTTATGTACCTCATGCTGCATCAGCACGTCGCCAGCTTCGCTGACCACGCGCATGGTGCCGTCTTCTGTCATTTCAAAGGTTTTGTCGTGAGAGCCGTATTCTTCGGCTTTCATTGCCATCAGGCCCACGTTGGATACCGAGCCCATGGTGCGCGGATCAAAGGCACCGTTGGTTTTACAGAAGTTGATTACTTCCTGATAAATGCGGGCATAGGTAGACTCGGGCATAACGGCCTTGGTGTCTTTCAGCTTGCCGTCGCGGCCCCACATTTTCCCTGAGTTACGGATCATGGCGGGCATGGACGCATCCACAATCACGTCGCTGGGCACGTGCAGGTTAGTAATGCCTTTTACGGAGTCCACCATGGCCATTTCCGGACGATGCTCGTAGCAGTCGTGAATGGCTTCTTCAATTTCTTCCTGAGTGGACTGAGGCAGGGTTTTAATCTTTTCCAGTACGCTGTTCATGCCGTTGTTGGGGTTGACACCCAGCTCTTCAAACAGCTTGCCATATTTGTCGAACACTTCCTTGTAGAACACTTTCACGGCATGACCAAATACGATGGGGTGAGACACCTTCATCATGGTGGCTTTTACGTGCAGTGACCACATGACGCCAGTGTCTTTACACTCGCGCAGGGTGCGTTCAAAGAAGCGTTCCAGCGCCGCAGCATCCATAAACATGCTGTCTAGCACTTCATCTTTTTGCAGCGGCAGTTCTTTTTTCAGCTGGGGTTTGCCGTCTTTACCAATAAACTCGATGCGAACTGTCTGGGCTTTGTCGCTGGTAATGGACTGCTCGCTGGAGAAAAAATCACCGCCGTTCATGTAGTCGGCATGAGAGCGTGAGGCCTTGCACCACTCACCCATGGAATGAGGATATTTGCGGGCAAAGGCTTTTACTGCAGCCGGCGCGCGACGATCGGAGTTGCCCTGGCGCAGTACCGGGTTGACCGCACTGCCAAGGATTTTGGAGTAGGTATCGCGAATGGCTTTTTCTTCATCGGTTTTCGGGTCATCGGGCAGGTCGGGAACCTGGTAACCCTGAGACTGCAGCTCCTTGATGCAGGCACGCAGCTGCGGCACTGAGGCACTGATATTGGGCAGCTTGATGATATTGGCGTGAGGATCCTGAGTCAATTTACCCAGTTCGGCCAGGCCGTCGGCCACACGCTGCTCGTCGGTCAGGCGATCAGG
Source organism: Oceanimonas sp. CAM02 (assembly GCF_032842915.1). Classification (NCBI taxonomy): domain Bacteria; kingdom Pseudomonadati; phylum Pseudomonadota; class Gammaproteobacteria; order Aeromonadales; family Aeromonadaceae; genus Oceanimonas; species Oceanimonas sp. CAM02. The sequence continues at coordinate 54,470 of NZ_JAWJBK010000007.1, read as the reverse complement.
AAAGGCAGCCAGAACGCGGCCGGCCAGAGAGATATCGCTGAGGGTAACATCAATGCCGGCGGCATCGGTAAAGGTGCGAATAATGGGCAGCAGAGAGTAGGTGGCCAGCGCAGGAGCTTCGTCGGTCAGGGTGTAGACGATGGTGGATTGTTTATTGGTCATTATTTCCCTATTTCCCAGGTTGGTGTTGGGGGAGCAGCGGCCGTGCCTGGTACCAGAGGGTATCGGATACTGGCGCTCGACATACGCTGCGCGGAATTTCCGGCGCTCATTGTATGACAGTTGGCCCCCGGGACTTAAGTGTTCCACTTCAAATAAGAAAGAAATTGTCGGCTAAAGTCGCCTGCAGGCAGTGCCGATCAGGCGCTATAATATTAATGAAGGCTAAACCACTTTCCCTTGGGTCTGAGTGCTGCCAGAAGTTTTTTGTTCTGCATTTAGCATAAGAGATCGTCTTTTGGTTTGTTGTAGTAGTAAAGGACGTTTAATGCGAAAAAATCTTCCAGTCACAAATAATGAGCGCATCTTTGGTGCTGGCGAGCGTCTGGTGTCCACAACAGATACTCAGGGCAACATATTGCACTGCAATGACGCCTTTGTGGCGATAAGCGGCTATTCCCGTGATGAGCTGATAGGCCAGCCCCACAACATGATTCGCCATCCCGATATGCCGGTGCAGGCGTTCAAGGTGATGTGGGAGCACCTCAAGGCTGGTAAAACCTGGATGGGGCTGGTAAAAAACCGCTGCAAGAACGGCGATTTTTACTGGGTAGACGCTTATATGTCACCCATTACCGAAAACGGTAAAACCGTGGGCTATGAATCGGTGCGCTCCTGCCCGTCCCGCGCCGATGTGGAGCGGGCCGAGCGGCTGTATGAGCAATTGCGCACCGGTAAAAAAGCGCTGTCTTTTGGTTTGCTCAAACATCCTCTGCTCTGGCTGGGGGCAAGCCAGCTGGTAGTGGCAGGTTTGCTGCTTACCTCAAGAACCGGGGCCGGCATTGCGCTGGAGCTGACAGCACTGGCGGCCTTTGCCGGCTGGAGTCATTACCGCCATGTTCGCACTCTCAGGCAGCTTGATAACCTGTTGGGCAATGCGTTTCGCCATAAACTGGCGGTGCAGACGCACAGCCAGCAGCAAGGCATGCCGGGCCGGCTTGGTGTGGGCATTCGCAGTGAGCGGGCACGGCTGATGGCCATTATTACCCGCATTGAAGATGCCGCCGCCAGAGTCAGCCGCCGTTCCGATGATGGTGCAGTACAGTTCCGGCAGACTCGTGAAGGCATGTTCGGACTGCGGGAGCAGACCGAGCTGGTGGCCACCGCCATGAATGAAATGAGCGCCACCATTAATGAAGTGACCGCTCATGTGCAGGAAACCGCCAGCCAGGCCGACACTGCTAACCAGATGGCTGTGCAGGGGCTGAATGTGGCGGGCGTTACCCGGGAAGCCATTGCCGGCCTTAAAAATACCGTAGACGACATCAGCGGAGAAGTGCGGCAGCTGGCGGAGCAGACCGCTGCCATTGCGCAGGTAGCAGGCATGATTGAAACCCTGTCTGAACAGACCAATCTGCTGGCATTGAATGCCGCCATTGAAGCGGCCAGGGCCGGCGAACACGGTCGCGGTTTTGCGGTGGTAGCCGATGAGGTACGTCAGCTGGCAGCCCGCACCCGGGAGTCTACCGGCGAAATTCACCGCATAGTAGCGGAGCTGACCGAGCGGGCCGGCTCCTCGGTGCATGTGGCGGAGCAGGGTAAAGCCAGTGCCGAATCGGGGCTGGCGCGAGTGGTGGAAACCGAGCAAACTCTTGAAGGCATTGCCGGAGCTGTGTCCCGTATTGCCGATATGTCATTGCAGATGGCTACCGCCGTGGAGCAACAGGCCTGTGTGGCGGAAGACATTAACCGCCAGGCGGTGACCATGGCGGAAGTCTCCGATTCCGGACTGGAGCAAGCGGATGCTGCTGCCGCCAGCATGGATGCACTGCAATCGGTATCTGCCGAGCTGCATGATCTGGTGGTGCGGCTGAAGCGGTAACCGTATGTTGCCCGGCGCAAGCCGGGCTTACTTGCGTTTGATATAGCTGCGGCTCAGCCGGCGCAACACTGGCAGCTGCTGCTGAAAGTGATGGCAGACGCGGCACATCAGGGTGTGCATTCTGAGGCTGAGTTTTTCTCTGGCGGTGAGGGACCTGTCCTGGGCCTCAGACATTAAGTGCCTGATCTGAAGTTTTCGTGTATTTTCGATGTCAGGATTTCTGACACGGATGGAACCATGGCAAGGCGCTTTGTTGCCCCTCTCTCTGACTCTGAACAGCAGACGCTGTCTTCTGCCTATCACCATGGTGAGAAGCGCGCCCTACGTCGGCGTGCTCATGCCATCCTGCTGAGTGATCAAGGCCATACGATCAATCAAATCAGTGAGATACTGCAGGTTCGCCGTGATGCCGTATCACGATGGCTCAAACAGTGGGAAGCGTCAGGCCTCGATGGGCTGATCGACAAGCCGCGCAGTGGCCGCCCGCCGGTCTTGGATAAGCATGACCACCAGCGATTGCAGGAACTGGTTGCCGAACAGCCCCATCAGATTCGATCCTTGCAGGCTCGCTTTCAAGAAGAGACCGGCAAGACGGTCAGCACGGTGACCCTTCGCCGGGCGTTGAAAAAAAATGACCTCAGCTTCAAGCGCATTCGGCACTCACTCAAGGCGCGGCGTGACGAAACGGATTTCCGCAATACTCAGGGCCTCCTCAAGGCGCTGTACCAGCGCGAAGACTTGGGTGAACATGAGTTCTATTACTTTGATGAATCAGGCTTTTCGCAATCATCGTCGGTGCCCTATGCGTGGAGCCCCATCGGGAAGCCCTGCGAGGTGACCGCTTACTCACATAGCCGCAGGCTGAACGTATTGGGGTTCCTCAGCCGGGCAGGGAAGCTGGTCTATCACACCGCCACCAAACCCGTGACCACCGAGACGGTCATCGAAGCGTTTGACCAGTTTGTGGCCCAGAAAGACCCCGATACCTTCCCGTGGTGGTGCTCGACAATGCCAGCATGCATCGCTCCAAGGCCTTCTGGCGAAAGATAATCGAGTGGATGTCGCATCGTGTGCACTTGGTCTACCTATCGGCTTGCTCGCCGGAGCTGAACCTGATTGAGATCCTGTGACGGCAGATGAAGTATGCATGGCTGCCGCTGAGTGCGTACCTCTCGTTTGAGCATCTCTGTGATGAGGTACACCGGCTGCTCGGTGGCTATGGAACTGATCACGCGATTAATTTTGAATAGGCACTTAATGCTGCTGAATACGGCTTAAGTAATGATGGCGGGGGCCGCCCGCCACCATAAAATTTTCCGCATGAATTTCCACAAAGCCCAGGGGCGGGTGAGTGGTGAGTATTTCCTCGGCGTGCTGCAGCTTGAGCCCCAGCCCCGCCGAGGCCGGCAGGGAGAAGGCACCGGTGCCGGCGTTGTTAAGCGCTGTGGTCATGGTGCCTCCCTGGGCTCAGGCCTTTACTTCTTCAAAGGCGTTCAGCTGGCCCTTGCCGGTGGGCGAGGTGGAAGAGTCGGTTTCCAGACAAGTGCCGGCAGGCACCAGTTTCCAGGCGTTGCCCTGGTGATCGGTTTTTGATGTGCCGGCGCAAGTGGTGCCGGGGCCGGCGGCACAGTCATTCTGGCCGGCCAGGGCCACGCCGTAGCATTTTTCCATATCGCTTTTGGCACCGCTGTGATCGTCGGCAAGCGCCGTGCCGGAAGCAGCCAGTGCGGTGCTCAGGGCAAAAGCAAGGGTAGTGGCAGTGTTGACCTTGTTCATCATCGGCATCCTTCTGTCAGTAAAGAAAAAACAGGTGTCTGTTCCCTTGTACTGTCGAAGGACAGGGCCGGATTCTTACAGTTTTTTTCCGTTTTTTGATGGTTGCGGAATTTCTTCAATTTCCACTATCTTGGAGCGGCTGACTACTACCTTCCAGCGCTGCAGCACCGGCGGGTTCTGGCCCTGCACTTCCCGGGTGACCAGATTGAACAGATAGCGCTTTTCCACCGGCTGGCGGGCCACCTGATTGTCTTTAAGCTGATACACATGGTGAGAGCCTTTTTCCATCAGCCGTGCCAGCATGCTTAAATCCAGCTGCAGGCTTTCCCGGGTCTGTTCATAGCCGGTCAGAAATCGGGTGGGCAGCATGCGCGAATGGCTGCCGTAAAACATCACCACTTCTTCCCGCTGGCTGATGCTGGCCCGACGCACGGCGCGTACCTCATCGGGCACCCGGGGCGGACGCTTGTAATCAAACCATTCCAGCTGGCGGCCCACGGGCTGACTGCTGTGCACATCAAAATACTGCCGCCGCCATTTGGGTCTGCCCTTGCGCAGCCAGCGCCAGAGGGTGTTGCGCAGGTCGTCCTTGAACAGCTCCCGCAGTGCATAGAGCAGGGCCAGAGCAAAAATCACCATCATGGAAATACCGCCCAGGGTTTCCCGTACTTCATAAGCGGCCAGCGAAACAGTGGTCATCACCACGGCGGTGACCACGGATTTAAGCAGTTTTTGCTCGCCGCCGCCCAGCTCCCGGGTTTTCTCCTTGAGGGTAACCGGATATTCGATCAGCCGGCGCAACAGCCGCATCTTGTTGGAAATGCGGGATAATGAATCGCTGGCATGGGCGGTATTGTATTGGTGCTCTATGCGGTGCTGGCGCTCGAGCTGACACACATCCAGCAACATGGACTTCACGGTTTTATAGTCGCCGTTGCGGGGCAGGTGAGCCACCAGCCCCAGCAGCCGCTGCTCGGTAAACCAGGACACATAGTTGTCTATGTTAGTGTAATACTTGCGCAGGGTGTCGTCGGTGGGCACGCGGCGGCGCAGCCGGCTGAGAATGTCCTGGGCCAGAGCCACCACTTCTTCCACCTTTTCCAGCTCTACTGTTTCCATGTGGTTGCGCAGATCGTGACAGGACTGCTCCAGCCCCACCACATACTGATAACCATAAAGGCTGAGACTGAGTCGGTATTGTTCGGGCGTGAGCTTGCCCCGCTCCGCCAGCCGGCTGTGCACCAGCGGCAGGTGCGGCCTGTCACTGAAATAGGTGCGGCTGGTATGAATGGCGTTGTGATAAAAGCTTTCTTCGGGCACCACGGTGCTGTTGAGCCCCAGCTCGCCGGGCACAAACAGATAAAGCTCAAAGCGATGCTCGGTGGCTTCCCGCAAAATGCGCGACAGCTTGAGCAGATGACCGTCTTTACGTTCGACAAAAATCACGACTTGCAGGCTCCGGTGTCAGTCCTGCAGCAGGCGGGTTGAACGCCTCAGCAGGCCATAGAGCAAGGTTTCTGTGGTGTCGAAATGGTCGCTGGCATCATTAACAAAGCTGGCCATGGCAGTGAGATAAATGCCGGTCAGCGCCACCTCGCCGGCACTGCGGCGCAGACCGCCTGCCTGCCAGTCGGTGGCTTCCAGCAGCCATTGCACGGTGCGACTGACCCGGGTAATGCCATGGGCCTGCAGGTGCAGATGGCCGGGTTCCAGCTTGTAGCCGAGCATGTCTTTGATCAGGTCGCGATAGGGCGACAGATAATCAAACCAGACCATCAGGGTGCTGAACAGCCGCTCATGCAGAGGCTGCTGCCAGTCTTGCTGCACACTCAGCATGGCCTGATCGGCCCGGTCGAACAGGGCTTCTGCCAGATCATCGCGAGAGCGGTAATATTGGCTCAGCTCAGCCAGGGGCATGTTCCCGGCATCGGCCAGCTGGCGTAAACCAAAGCCGTGCCAGCCGCGCTCCAGTGCCAGATCCAGGGCAGTGTCGAGAAGGGCATCCCGTTCGGGATATAAGTGCGTCATCACTGTCTCCTGAGAAGGTAGAAAAAAGAACTCAAAGACTATAACAAGAAAACGGGCCGCAATGGGCCCGTTAATTAGAGAGGAAAAGCGAGTATTTTATTGCTGCTGATCAGTCAGGGTTTTGCCCTGCTCAGTCCAGAAGGCCTTGGCACCGTCGTGCAGCGGCGTCACTATGCCCATGGTGCCCGAGTCGATGCTCATTGAAGCAGCGGCCTGAGATACAGAGCGCATAAAGGTCAGCCCTTCCTCGGAATAAATTTGTTTCAGGCTGGCAGCGACCTGATCCGCAGACAGATGACGGCCGGCCACCCAGAGGGCGGAGTCCTGCACTGTCACCACGTCGTAGTCCACGCCCGGGTAGGTGCCGGCGGGAATGGTCACCTCGGCGTAGTAGGGGTGATCCTGAAACAGGGTGCCCTGGCTTGCGGCTTCATGTACCTGCAGCAGGCGAATGTCGTTGCTGGAGGCAGCCTGAATAACCGAGGCATTGGGGAAGCCGGCAAACACCCAGAGGGCGTCGATCTGACGGTCCCCAAGTGCGGAAGCACCCTGGTTATAGCCGATGTATTGCGGGGTGATCTTGTCCCACAGGCCTACGCTTTCAAAAAAGCGCTGGGCCGAGGCGGCAGCACCGGAGCCGGCCGGACCCACAGCCACGCTTTTGCCTTCAAGCTGGGATACTTCAGTAATGCCGGCGCCGTCGAGCACAATCAGGTGGGCGGGTGCACCGTAAAGGTAGGACACCGCCTTGGCGTTGCGGTATTTGCGGGTGTCGTTGGTCAGCTTGCCGTTCAGGCCCAGAAACATGTCGCCGGAATAGACAATGCCAAAGTCGGCATCACGGGAGTTAACCCGGCGCAGGTTTTCTACCGAGCCGGCAGAGGCCATGTTGGACACCTCCACCCCGTCCAGGGTGCGGGACAGCCGGGTGGAAATGCCGTTGGAAAAATACTGAAAAGTACCGCCGTCGGGGCCGCCGGAAAAAGCCAGACGCTCGGTCTGAGCCTGGGTAGTGGCAGCGCCCAGGCTGGCGACAGTGGCCACCGCCAGGGTGGTTAACACGCGAAAGGAGTGGGTATGCTTGGTCATGATGATGTCCTCATTGTCGTTACGTTTATGGTCTTCCGGTGAATCATTGTCAGCTGCGCTCGGGTACGGTCAGTACTGGCAACGCAGACTGGCGCAGCACCCGCTCGGCGGTGGAGCCGATAAGCCATTTTTCCATTCCGCGCCGGCTGCGGGTGCCGAGCACAATCAGGCTGGCACCTGTTTCAGTGGCACTGGCCAGAATTTCGTCGGCACCGTGTCCCAGACGCAGCTCGGTGGTCAGCTGGTTCTCCAGCCCCTGAAAATAACGCCTCTGAAAGCTGTGCAAATCCGCCATGGCCTGGGTTTTAACTTCTTTTACAAAGGATTCCATCACACTGGCGGGAATGCCCCGACGGTGCCGGTCATCCAGCTCGGTGATCACATGCAGCAGGTGCAAGCGTGCGCCGTGGGCTTTGGCCAGCTCCCGGGCCAGGACCGCTGCTTCAGCGGCCCCGTCGGAGAAGTCAGTGGCATACAGAATATGAGTAATAACAGACATGCATGCTCCTTAATGAACGTTGGAATGGTTAATGGCGGGAGTGACGTTGCCTTCGCGCTGTAGCCACCACACCAGGGCCACCAGCGCCAGGCCGGCGATATCGGACACCAGTGTAGGCCAGTACAGCAGCAGAGTGCCGGCACCCAGCAGCAGCCATTCGTGCAGTTTGGTCTGGCGACGCAGATAGCCCATGGCAAAGGCACCAAAGGCCAGAGTCCCAAGCGTGGCGGAGACAAAGGCAGTGATGATCTCCAGGGTAGTGCCGTCAAGCAGCATGGCCGGTACATAGGCAAACAGCAGTGGCATCACGTACAGCATTTTGGCGAACTTGAAGGAGGTCCAGCCGGTTTTCCACGGATCCGAGCCGGCAATGGCGGCACCGGCATAGGCGGCCACGCACACCGGCGGCGTGATGTTGGAATCCTGGGACAGCCAGTACACTATCATGTGGGCGGCGATGGCCGAGACGCCGAACTCGCCCAGGGCCGGCACTGCCAGCACGGCCACAATCAGGTAGGCGGCGGTGACCGGCACGCCCATGCCCAGCACCAGTGAGGCGATGGCCACCAGCACCAGCGCCAGCAGCAGGCTGTCGCCGGCCATGGAGATGATCAGATCCGAGAACTTGAGGCCCATGCCGGTGAGGGAAATGGTGCCCACAATCACGCCGATAACCCCAATGGTGGCGCCTACGATCAGGGTGTTGCGCGCGCCTACCTGAATGGCTTCCCAGATTTGCTTCGGCCCCATGCGGGTTTCCTTGTTGACCCAGCTTACTGCAATGCACGACAACGTGGCCCAGAATGCCGAGTTGCCGGCGGAGCGGCCGGCCAGCAATAGCACGGTAATGATCACCAGCGGCAGGGCATAGTACCAGCCGCTCTTGAACACGGTTTTCCAGTGGGGGATTTCCTCGCCCTGCACGCCCACCAGGCCGTGTTTCTTGGCCTCGAAGTGCACCATGCAGTACACCGCCAGGAAGTACAGAATGGCCGGCCCGATGGACAGGATCATGATGGTGGAATAGGGGGTGCCGGTGAGCTCGGCCATCAGAAAGCCGCCCGCGCCCATAATGGGGGGCAGGAACATGCCGCCGATGGAGGCGGCGGGCTCAATGGCGCCGGCCACGTGGGGCTTGAAGCCGGCTCGTTTCATCATGGGAATGGTAAAGGCGCCGGACGACACTGTGTTGGCAATGGCGGAGCCGGATACCGAGCCGAACAGAGCAGAAGAGATCACCGCCACCTTGGCAGGACCGCCGGTGGAGCGGCCTGCCATGGCCAGGGGCAAGTCGATAAAGAACTTGCCGGCACCGGACTTCTGCAAGAAGGCGCCAAAAAAGATAAACAAAATCACGTAGGTGGCCAGTACGTTTGCCATCACCCCGAACACGCCATTGGTGGTCAGGAACAGGGCGGTGGCGAGGCGCTCAAAGCGAAAACCGCGGTGGGCAAACAGCTCCGGCAGGTAGGGGCCGAACAGGGCAAACGCGATCATGCCCACACCAATCAGGGTGATGGACCAGCCCAGCACCCGGCGGCAGATCTCCAGCGACAGCAGCAGACCCACCACGCTCACCAGCATGTCTACCTCGTTTTCGGCTCCGGCCCGGTAGTTGAGCGCTTCAAACTGGCTGATCCAGTACAGCACTGTGCCGGCTACCATCAACGCCAGCACTACATCGCTGGCGGTGGGGCTGTTGCTGTTGCGCCGGCTCAGCCACTGATCCAATGGCAGCATCAGGGCGGCAAAGGGCAGGGTAAGCAGCAGCACATAGTGCAGTTTGTCGGCATCCTGCTCCAGCGCTACGCTCAGGCCGTCGTATTCCCAGGTCTCCTTGAACAGCGTGAATTGCTGGTAAAGCGTGGTGGGGGAGTCGTAAATGACAAAGCAGCCGGCCAGCAAGGCCAGCAGGGCAGCGCTTATAATGGAAAGGCCGGCATGGGCTCCGCGGCTGCCGGCAGGATAGAGCAGAAATACCAGCACAAAAGTGATCAGCACATAAATGCCAAGATGGTATTGGGTGCTGAGGGCGGCGACGCCGGCACCGTAAAAGTAAAGAACGACCATGGCCGCGGCCAGCGCCGCCACCAGCCAGGCCCAGGGCCCGGTGAGCTTGCGCTCGGACTTGGCATCCTTTTCCATCAGCTCCTGAAGCTTTTTCTGCTCTTGTGGGCTGAGCTCGTCGAGTTGTTGCTGTGACATTCCTTAACCTCGTTTTTTCACCAGCCGCCAATAAGCTGCTGTTTTGATTAACAGCTTATTAGCAAAATCGGGGCCAACTCAGGCTAAGGTATTGTTAAGTCAGGCCAGCACTGGTTTTGCGATAATGGAAGCAGAGCCGTTGGTATGAATATGAATGTTAAATGGGTGGTAATCCGCCCATATTCATCAGCGCATGGGCGGATTTTCACACATATTGTCTTGTCTGAATGTTTTAACGGGCAGTGAAGACACAGGCAAGACCGGCGTTGCCTGAGGTTGCAGTGCCGCTACGTGGGGTGACCTGACAAAAAAAAGCGCCCCTGGGCGCTTTGATCATGGGTGGAAATCCCCCCATCAATGGATTAACGGCTCTGGTGGCTGACCGAAGTGGCCCGCAGCAGGTTGTCGTGCACCGGGCAGCGGGCACAGACCAGATCCAGAAAAGCCTGTTTTTCGGCGTCATCAAGATCGGCGTCGATGTCGGCACTGATGTTGATGTGCTTGAAGCCCACCGGATCGTCACTGGGCTTGCCCGCGAGCCCCGCCGGGTTCAGCTCGCCATTAACTTCAACATTGATGCCGCGCAGCTCAACACCCTGCTCCCGGGCAGCCATTTTGGCAATGGTGGAAACACAGCCCGCCAGCGCAAACAGAAAGGTATCCAGCGGATTGGGACCGGTGTCGCCGGCAGAGGGCTGATCGATGATCATTTGATGTGAGCCCACCTGAGCCCGCACCTGCCAGGTATTTCCCATTTCGGTTTTTACTGTGTAAGTTTTCGTTGCCATAACCACCTCTAATTTAGTTTTTTCTTATATTAAATCGTGCGGCGTTAAAAGCAAGAGTGAGCATGTATGCAATGCGAAGCGATAGCGCGATTGCCGACGTGTGTGCACGGCATGGCAAACGACAAGCGTTCAGCCCTTGTAGTCGTTCTTGTCCAGGCCGTGTTTTTTCATTTTGTCGTACAGGGTTTTACGGGGCAGTTGCAGGCTTTCCTGAGTGTGCTTGATGGAGCCGCCGTGGCGGGCCAGCTCGGATTGAATCAGGGTTTTCTCAAACTGATCCACCCGGGCGGCCAGCCCCTGCCCGCTGGCAGGCGTCTCGGTCTGGCTGTGTTCACTCAGGTCAAAGGAGCAGGCCTCGCCCAGCAGCACATAGCGCTCCGCCAGATTGCGCAGCTCCCGCACATTGCCCGGCCAGGAATGGCTCAGCAGCTGCTGCAGCTGCGGGGCTGATAACGGCGGTATTTCCCGTTCAAACTGGGCGGATGCCAGCAGCGCAAAATGCTGAAACAACAGCGGAATATCGTCGGGGCGGGCGCGTAGCGGCGGAATGTCGATGCGCACCACATTCAGCCGGTAATAGAGATCTTCACGAAAATCACCGGCATCGGCCAGGGCGCGCAAATTAGCCTTGGTGGCGGCAATAATACGAATATCCAGCGGGATCAGCCGGTTCGAACCCAGCCGTTCAATGGCACGCTCTTCCAGTACCCGCAGCAGTTTGATTTGCAGGCTCATGGGCATGCTTTCTATTTCATCCAGAAACAGAGTACCGCCGTGGGCATGTTCCAGCTTGCCGATGCGCCTCTCTTTAGCATCGGTAAAGGCCCCTTTTTCATGACCAAACAGTTCAGACTCAATCAGGTTTTCCGGCATGCCGCCGCAGTTGATGGCAACAAAGTTTTTGTTCCGGCGCGGGCTGTGTTCGTGAATGTAGCGGGCCAGCAGATCCTTGCCCGAGCCGGTTTCCCCCATCAGCAGAATATCCGCCGGGCTGGACGCCACGCTTTGTACCAGCCGGCGCAGGTCCTGCACTGCCGGTGAGCTGCCCAGAATACGCGGGCCGGGAGCGCTCTGAGCCTGCAGCTCCTGGCGCAGGCGGCGGTTATCCAGAGTAAGGGTACGCTTTTCCAGAGCCCTGTGCACCACATCAAGCAGCAGATCTGATGAAAATGGCTTTTCAATAAAGTCGTAAGCGCCGTTACGAATGGCACTGACCGCCATGGAAATATCGCCAAAGCCGGTAATAAGAATGACCGGAATATTTGAATCAATGGTTTTTATTCTGGCCAGCAGTTCCAGTCCGGTGGTGCCCGGCATGTTGATATCGGTAATCACGATGCCGGCAAAATCTTCATTGAGCAGCGGCAGCGCCTTGTCGGCCCTGTCCAGGGTACAGACCTGGTAGTCTTCCAGCTCCAGGGTCTGGCTGGCGGAACGCAAAATGGCAGCATCGTCATCAATCAGCAAAATATGGGGCGAAGTCATGCGGGCTCCTTATGCATGCGGTTCAGTACCAGGGTAAAGACGGCACCCCCGTCAGGATGGTTGGCAGCGATCAGTTCACCGTTCAGACTTTCTACTATGCGGTGAGAGATGGACAGCCCCAGCCCGAGGCCGGTGGATTTGGTAGTAAAAAAAGGCTCAAAAATATGGGCCAGCGCCTGTTCGCTCAGGCCGGGACCATGATCGCGCAGGGCAAGAGTAACCTGAGCAGTACTGGCCTGAACATGAATATCAATACGTGGTAACGGCGTTTCGGTCATGGCCTGTAGTGCATTGCCAATCAAATTAACCAGCACCTGCTCCAGCCGGCCCTGATCCCCCGCTACTGCAAGATTGTCCTGTTCATCAGGCCAGTACAGCCTTGCCTTGTGCTTTTCCAGCTCGGCTCCCATCAAGACCATTACGCCCCGGCGCAGCTGGGCCAGGGTAGTATGGGTGTTGCCGGCATGATGCTGGCGGGCAAACTCACGCAGCGGCTGCAAAATGGCGGCCATACGATTTGCCAGGCCGCTAATTTCTTCCAGATTGCCGGCTACCGCCTCGGTGCGGCCTCGCTTCAGCAGCTTGCGGCCATTATCGGCAAACTGGCGAATGGCGGTGAGTGGCTGGTTCAGCTCATGATTAATGCCGGCAGATAATTGCCCCAGCACCGCCATTTTGGCAGCCTGGATCAGCTGACTCTGGGTTTGCCGGTGTTGCTCTACTTCCTGCTTCAGCCGCCGGTTGCTGTCGGTGAGCTGATGAGTGCGCTGCTCTACCCTGCGCTCCAGGGCTTCATGAGCTTGTTGCAGCTCCCGCTGATGGCGCACCTTCATGCGATGCCGGGCCCGCAAAAATAACAGCAGCGCCGCCAGTGTCCAGAATGTACCAAGTCCGGCAATCAGAGTGCGGGCTATGCGCTCTCTGAGTGGCTTGAGATTGGCCAGAATGGCAACCCGCATGCCCACATCCGGCAGCAGTTCGCTCACCAGCAGATAATGGCCGCTGGCTTCCTCGCCTTTCATGGTCAGCAGCTGATTGCCTCTTGGTGTGGTGTCTCTTTGCTGCAGGGGCAGCGGCTGCAGCTGTACTCTTTCATAACGGCGGCTGCCTTCAATACGACTGAGCAGCTGCGGATCCGGCGTGAGCAGGCCGGGTTTGGGCAACAGACGAAAGCGCCACTGGTGGCGGGTGGAGATAAAAATAACGCCATCTTCGTCCATGACCAGAATGTCCTGCAGCGGGTCGTTCCAGCTGCCTTCTATGTCTTCCAGATCTACCTTGACCACGGTCACGCCAATAATCTGTCCCTGCTGGCGCACCGGCGCGGAAAAGAAATATCCTCGCACCCGGGAAGTATTGCCAAGGGCAAAATAGCGGCCCAGCCCTCCCTCCATGGCCTGCTGAAAATAGGGGCGAAAGCTGTAGTCGTTCCCCACAAAGGGCGCGGCCTGATCCCAGTTGCTGGCGGCCAGAGTCATGCCGTTGCTGTTGATAAGATAACTGTCAGTGGCACCCATGGTGGCATTAACCCGGGCCAGATAGCGGTTAGCCTCATCGGTTTTTTGCGGGTTATCGGGATCGTTCAGCAGCGCCTTGAGCTGATGCTGATCGGCCAGCAGCCGGGGCAAGTCCTGATGGCGTGCCAGCTGATGACGCAGGTTGGTAATGTAGCGGCCCAGGCTTACTTGCGCATGCTGGCGAATATCTGCCAGCCCCTGCTCCCGGGTGTGCCAGAACAACGCTGTGCTAACCAGCAGGGTGCCAAACAACAGCAGCAGAAAAAGGGCAAAGGAGTTCCGTCTCATGATGGGCGTATTATGCGCGTTACGGCGGTAAATTGGCGTGATGGCTCCCGCACTCTTGAGTGCACAGGCACTTTGCAGCGACAATGACGTTTTTACGGAGTTTTTCATTATGGCTTTTCGCATTCGTTATCACTATCGCAAACAACAAAAAGAAATTGGCTATGCCAATGACAAGCACCACAGCATCTACGATGCCATTGCCACCGCTGAAGGGCTGGATCTGGCAGAGTTTCGCCGCATGGAAGATCAGCTTGCCAATATCAGCCGCAACAACAGAAAGACCATGAAGGAGTTCCGGGAAGAATATTTTCGTAAGCTGGGTGTGACTCAGGTCACGATCTTTAAAGACGAATAAGTTTGCGTCTGCCCTTGGAATCGATTTATTTATTATTCTTATTTTTTGTTATTTTTTAGTGTTTATAACTGCTTGATTTTCATATTTCCAAGTGGTTGATTTGTTTGTGATGAGCTCACCTTGTATATACCGCTGCCACTTAATTGAGTGCCATTTGAATTTATAGCTAGCATGTTGATTCTGAGCGGTTTTTCCTTTCTATTGTAGCCTTTAGGAGTGCCGGATCTGATGATCCGCGCTACGGATAATAACAGGGAAAATTCGTTACGGGAGAGCGGTGCAATGAATGCCATATTCCTGATGTTGGTTGGGCTGGGTGCCATGGCGCTCGGCTATTTTGTGTATTCCAAGTTTGTGGCCGAAAAAATATTTCGGCTGGATCCCGGCTTTCGGACGCCGGCGCACGAGTTTGAGGACGGCATAGATTATGTGCCCACCAACAAATTTGTGCTTTGGGGTCACCATTTCACCTCGGTAGCCGGGGCGGCACCCATAGTGGGGCCGGCTATTGCGGTGATCTGGGGCTGGGTGCCGGCCTTTTTGTGGGTGGTGTTTGGTACCATCTTTTTTGCCGGCGTGCACGATGCGGGGGCTATCTGGGCCAGTAACCGCAACAAGGCCAAATCGGTGGGCGCGCTCACCGGTGATGTGGTGGGCAAGCGCGCCCGCAGCATCTTTATGATCGTCATCTTCCTGGTGCTGTTGATGGTTAACGCCGTATTTGCGGTGGTGATCGCCGGTCTGCTGACCAAGTTCCAGACCTCTGTGGTGCCGGTATGGGGGGCCATTGTGGTGGCACTGATTATCGGTCAGCTTATTTACCGCAAAATGATTGGTCTGATCACCGTTTCCATTGTGGGCGTGATTGCGCTTTATGCCCTGATCTGGGTAGGGCCTTCCATGCCGCTGGCGCTGCCCGAGATGTTTATGGGCCTGACCGACAAGGCTCAGTGGATTATTCTGCTGTTTGTGTATGCCGCCATTGCCTCGTTGCTGCCGGTATGGATGCTGCTGCAACCCCGCGACTACATTAACGGTCTGCAGCTGTTTGTAGGTCTGGGTCTGCTTTATGGTGCCGTATTGCTGTCGGCTCCGGATGTGGTGGCCCCGGCCTTTAACGACAATGTGCCGGAAGGCACGCCCTCGCTGCTGCCACTGTTGTTTGTGACCATTGCCTGTGGTGCTATCTCCGGCTTTCATGGTCTGGTGTCGTCCGGCACCACCTCCAAACAGCTCGACAAGGAAACCGACCTGCGCTTTGTGGGCTATTTCGGCGCTATCGGGGAAGGGTGCTTGGCACTGGCCGCGATCATTGCCGCCACCGCCGGTTTTGCGACGCTCGCCGACTGGCAGGCCGTGTACAGCGGCTTTGGTCAGGGCGGGGTAGCCGCTTTTGTGCAGGGCGGAGCCAATATTCTGAGCAATGGCCTGGGCTTTGACATCGAGCTGTCGCAAACCATTCTCACGGTAATGGCGGTGTTGTTTGCCGGCACCACCATGGACACCGGCCTGCGGCTGCAGCGCTATATTTTCCAGGAGTGGGGCAGCATCTATAACATCAACTGGATGCAGAAAGCGGCCCCGGCCACCCTGTTGGCGGTAGCTTCCTGCCTGTTGCTGGCCTTTGGCTCCGGTGGCGACGGCTCCGGCGGCTTGCTGATCTGGCCGTTGTTCGGCACCACCAACCAGCTGCTGGCGGGTCTGACCCTGCTGGTGATCACTGTGATGCTGGCGCGTCTGGGCCGGCCCATGTATGTGACCCTGATCCCGCTGCTGTTCCTGCTGGTAATGACAGTTCTGGCACTGTTGATCCAGCTTAAGGACTTCTATGCACAGGCCAACTGGTTCCTGTTTACTCTTGATCTGGTAGTGCTGGCGGCGGCCATTCTGGTGGCGCTGGAGTGTGGCTCTACCCTGAACAAGCTGCGCAGTGGCAAAGCTGAAAGCGCCGAGAACAAGTCGTGAAAATCAAGCGGGTGCTGGCCTGGATAGACAAGGCCAGCCGGTATGCGGAAGAAGTCTATAACGCGCCCTACCGGGCGGCCATTGCCCGGGCCCGGCGCGAGGAAGACGATCTCTTTATGCTGCTGGTATTCTCGGAGATGATGGGCGTGCCGAATCCGGCCTCCTATTACACCCTGGAACTGCAGCCCCTGCTGCTGGAGCGGTTTCACGACTGGCACCAGCGCATGGGCATGGAGCACTCGCCGCTGGATCACTTTCGCTGCTGCTGAGTTCTGCGAATAAAGTTGCGTTGGGATGCGTTTTACGAATCCCAACATTTCGCACAACGGGCCGGCTTTGATGCCGGCTTTATTGTCTGGAGAGATTACATGTTACTGACCGACAAGCGGGTGTTGCTGGTGGGCGGCAAGGGCGGCGTGGGCAAGACCACTGTGTCGTCGTCCCTGGCACTATTGGCGGCCCGCCGGGGAAAGCGCTGCCTGCTGGTGTCCACCGATCCCGCTCACAGCCTGGCCGATGCCTTTGGGCGGGAAATTGGCGATACCATTACCCGGCTGGCCCCCAATCTAGACGCTCTGGAGCTGGATCCGGATCATGAAGTGGAGCAGCACCTGGCCCGGGTGCTGGCGCAGCTTAAACGCTTTACCCGGCCCGAGATGTACGGCGAGGTGGAGCGACAGATGCGCCTTACCCGCCAATCGCCGGGGGCCCAGGAAGCGGCACTGCTGGAGCGTATGGCCAGAGTGATGGAAGACAGTCAGCAGACCCACGACCTGGTGATTTTCGATACGGCACCCACCGGCCACACCCTGCGCCTGCTCAGTTTGCCCGAGGCCATGGCCGCCTGGACTCAAGGGATGCTCAAAAGCAACCAGCGCTCGGAAAAACTGGGCGAGGTGCTGGACCATTTAACCCCGGGCAAGGACGTGGACAGCCCTTTTGGCGATCCGCGGGCTCACGAAACCGCCGGTATGGACGAACGCACCAAATCCATTACCGAAACGCTGCTGGCGCGTCAGCGGCTGTTTCAGCGCACTCGCCGGTTGCTGACCAACGGCCAGCAGACTGCACTGTTGTTTGTGCTCACTCCCGAAAAGCTGCCGATACTGGAAACCGAACGGGCGGTAACAGCACTGCGGGAAGAAAAATTGCCCCTGGCCGGCCTGGTGGTGAACCGCATTCTGCCTGATGAAGCTGACGGTGCTTTTCTGGCACAACGTCGAAGCCAGGAAAAAACACATCTGGCTGAGATAGAGCGAACCTTTGCCGGTCTGAATCGCTATCCGTTATATCTGCAGCCCACGGATATTCAGGGGCTGGACGGCCTGGGTGATATGGCCACCCGGCTGGAGCAGGCCGGGCTGTAAGTGTCTTAATTCAATTTACAGCCGAATCCTCCCTTGAGTAGAATTTGGCCGAGGGTTTTCTGATATTGAACGGAGAAATATGACAACGGCGAAGCAGGGCGACGACAATAACGATGTGGGTACCCGCCTCAAGGCGGTGCGCCTGATGCGCAATATTTCCCAGCGGGAGCTGGCCAAACGCACCGGCGTGACCCACTCCAGCCTGTCGCTGATTGAGCAGGGCAAGGTCAGCCCGTCGGTCAGCTCGCTGAAAAAGATCCTCGACGGCATTCCCATGACGGTGGGTGAGTTTTTTACTCTGGATCTGCAAAACACCGATCAGATCTTTTTCAGTCCCGACGAGCTGCAGGACGTGGGCAGCGGTAATCTGTCTTTGAAACTGGTGGGCTATAACCGCAAGAACCGGGCCATGTCATTTATTGTGGAAACCTACCCGCCTGGCGTGGACACCGGCCACGACATGATGGCCTACCACGGCGAGGAAGCCGGCGTGGTGATTGAAGGGGAAATCGAAATTACCATAGGTGCTCAGCACCGGCTGCTGAAGGCCGGCGACAGCTATTACTTCTCCACCACTCAACCCCACCGTTTTCGCAATATCAGCGATCAGCCCTGCCGTATCGTCAGTTGCTCCACTCCGGCCAAGCATTTCTGAGTTTTAGCGAGGGTAATACCCTCGCCACCCCATCATTTGTTTTATTTTTGTTTATAAAAAGTTAACTTCTGGTGTGACTCAGATCACGTCAAATGTCCCTTAAGGGACATGTCGGCCACTTTCCGTCTGCCTCTATGATGAAGCGTCAACGGACAGACAAGGAAGAGGCTATGGAGAAAATACTGACCCCCCGCATGGAGCAACTGCCCATCGGCTGGACCAGGCTGGCAATATTGACCGGTCTGTTTCTGCTGGTGTTAGCACTCGGTGCGGGCAAGACTGAAGGCGAGTTCGGGCTCTTTGCCCTGGTGCCCACCCTGGTGGTGCTGGGGCTGGCGCTGATGACCCGGCGCACGCTGGAGCCGCTGCTGGCCGGTGCCCTGACGGGCTTTGCCCTGGTGGAGCCACAGCGGACGCTGCACAACTTTGTGGCCAGCACCCTGGAGGTGATGCAGGGGCCCATTATGGGCTGGCTTATTCTGGTGTGCGGCCTGCTCGGTAGTCTGATTGCCCTGCTGCAATTTTCCGGTGCGACTCTGGCCTTCAGCGACAGTCTGGGCAAATACGTCAAGCGTCGCTCTCATGCCCTGATGGCCAGTTGGCTGCTGGGCATTGCCATTTTTATTGATGACTACCTCAATGCTCTGACCGTCAGCACCGCCATGCGCAAGCTGTCGGACAAGCTGAAAATCTCCCGGGACATGCTGGCCTATGTAGTGGACTCCACTTCGGCACCGGTGTGCCTGCTGATCCCGTTTTCCACCTGGGTAATTTATCTCGCCGGCCTGATTGAAGCCAATGGCCTGGTGCCCGAAGGGCAAGGCTTCAATTATTACCTGAGCCTGTTGCCCTACCTGGTGTACCCCTGGGTGGCACTGCTGCTGGTGCCCCTGGTGGCTTTTGGCGTGATGCCGCTGCTTGGCACCATGAAGCAGGCAGAGCGTGACTGCCTGGCAGGCAACAGCGAGGCTATCGAACAGGACGAGCCGGGCCATCGCCAGCCGCCGCGACTGGTGAACTTCATGCTGCCGGTGCTGACCCTGCTGCTGGCCACCTGGTATTTCAATATTGATGCGCTGATGGGCGTGGGCTGCGCCCTGGTGGTATCGCTGGTGCTGTACCGGCTACAGGGGCTGGCCAGTCTGCCCCGGCTGTTTGATGAAATTATTCAGGGCATGGCCACCATGTTGCTGCCGCTGGGCATCGTGTTTGCTGCCTTTGTGCTGCAGGCAGTCAACGAGAAGCTGGGGCTGGCGCCTTATCTGATCGACACCATCACTCCCTACATGAACGCCCAGTGGCTGCCGGCGCTGAGCTTTCTGGTACTGGCCGGGCTGACCTTTGCCACCGGCTCCTTCTGGGGTGTGTATGCCATCGCCTTTCCCATCATGATCCCCCTGGCGCAGGCTCTGGATGCCAATATGGCCCTGACCCTGGGGGCCGTAGTGTCGGCGGGGGCCTTTGGCAGCCATGCCTGCTTTTTTGGGGATTCCACCGTGATTTCCGCCCGCGGCTGCGGCATCAGCCCAATGCAGCACGCGCTCAGCCAACTGCCCTATACCCTGATTGCCGCTGCCGTCACCACGGTAGTGCTGTGGCTGCTGGCCTGATTTGAAACAAGGAGAACAAGATGAAACGAACCGGATTCGCCTTTCACGAACACTGCCTGTGGCACGATGCTGGCCCCTGCTCGGTGTTTGATCGCCCCGGTGGCTTTGTGCAGCCCGCCGCCGCCGCGGAGCACCCGGAAACCAAGCGCCGGTTGCGCAACCTGCTGGCGGTGAGCGGCCTGCTGGAGCAGCTGACCCCGGTGCACGCCGAGCCGGCCACCCGGGAAGATTTGCTGCGCTTTCATACCGGACGATACATTGACGAGCTGAGCGCCATGAGCGAACAGGGCTTCGGTGATGCCGGCCAGTATGCGCCCTTTCGTCAGGATGCCTTTCCCATTGCCTGCCGCTCGGCCGGCCTGGCCATGGCCACGGTGGCGGCGGTGCTCAGGGGCGAAGTCGACAACGGCTACTGCCTGTCGCGCCCGCCCGGGCATCACGCTGAAGCGGATCGGGGCATGGGATTTTGCCTGCTGGGCAATATTCCCATCGCCATTCGGGCGGCCCAGGCAAAGGGGCTGGTGCGCCGGGTCGCGGTGATTGACTGGGATGTGCACCATGGCAACGGCACTCAGCAGGCGTTTTATGAGGATGCCGAGGTGTTGACCATCTCCCTGCATCACGACAACAACTATCCCATTGACTCGGGCAGTGCAGACGAGCGGGGCAGTGGGGCCGGCTTTGGTTATAACCTCAACGTACCGCTGCCGGCCGGATCCGGCATTGGCACCTATTTGGCGGCCATGGATCAACTGGTGATCCCGGCATTGGATCGTTTTCAGCCCGAGTTGATCGTGGTGGCCTGTGGCTTTGATGCCAGCGCCATGGATCCGCTCGGCTGCATGCTGCTTAATGCTGATGCCTTTGGCCAGCTCACCGCCAGGGTGATGGCCGCCGCCGATCGCCTGTGCCGAGGCCGGCTGGTGATGGTGCATGAAGGGGGCTATTCGGAAGGCTATGTGCCCTTCTGCGGTCACCGGGTGATCGAAACCCTGAGCCGAAGCGACATTCATGTGCCCGATCCCGCCGGTGGAGACATTGCCCGCTGGGGCCAGCAGGAGCTGCAGCCCCACCAGGCGGCGCTGCTCGAAAGTCTTGTGCCCTTGCTGACGGATATTCACGCCTGATGTTCCGGCCCTGAACCAGCGCAAAAACTGGTCAGGGCCTTTTTTGAGTGTTACATTTTATTCACCGTTTTATCTGTCGGTGAAAGATGGTTTTCATGCAAAAGGATATTGCACCCCATTCCCTTGAACCCCTGGCAATGCTGCTATCTTCAGTGGATTGCAGTGAATTTTTGCCGCAACTTCAGGCCTGTCTGGAAAGTTATTTCCCCTGCATCGATCTGGTGTTATGCCGGTTTTACCGTCATCGCAGTCCCGAGATACTGTTACATAATCTGAACCAGCAGCAGGAGGCGGCGACCCTGCATCCTTACTGCGCCGGCATGTACCAGCTCGACCCTTTTTACCAGCACTGGCTGGCCCGGCCAGCCGCCGGGGTGTTTCTTCTGGACGATATTGCGCCGTCGGAGTTTCGGCGTACCGAGTATTTCCTGACCTATTACACCGGGCTCGGGTTACATGACGAGCTGATGTGTTTTTTCTCATCCAATACCGATACCACCCTGGCTTTTTCACTGGGCTTTTACCGTCCCCCGCCGCACTCGAATGGTCGCCTGCTGAGCGACAAGATGGGTTACCTGTTTCCGCTGTTGCAGGCGTTGCTGGAAAAGCACCACTGGCAGTCGGCGTCTGCCCTACATGACGATGGGGCAAGGTCCGGGGAGTTTCTGGATGAGCGTCTGAGCGAACGCGAGCAGCAGGTGGCACGGCTGTTTTTGCAAGGGCACAGTGCCGCAGCCATTGCCGAGCAGCTGTGTATCAGTCCCGGCACGGTGAAAAACCATCGCAAGAACATCTACGGCAAGCTCGTCATCAACAGTCAGGCCGAGCTGTTTCAGTTGTTTTTGCGACAGTTGGGAGTTGAGTAAAAAGAAAGGGCGCCTTCCGGCGCCCTTGGTGTTTTTCGGCCTGCTGGTGCTTCACATGACGATCAGCTCACCCGAACTCAATCCAGGTGGTTTTCAGCTGGCTGTATTCGTCCAGGGAATGCAGCGACTTGTCGCGGCCGTTGCCGGACTGTTTATAGCCGCCAAAGGGCACCGTCATGTCACCGCCGGCGTAGTTGTTGACGAACACCTGGCCCGACTCCAGTCGTCGTGCCGTGGTCAGGGCGCGGTCCAGGTTTTGGGTCCAGACCGCCGCCGCCAGGCCGTAGGGTGAGTCGTTGGCGATAGCAACCGCCTCGTCGGCGCTGTCAAAGCCGATCACCGCCAGCACCGGGCCGAACACCTCTTCTCGCGCCAGCGCCATGCCGTTGTTCACGTTATCAAACACGGTGGGAGCAAAATACAGGCCGCCGTTCACGCTCACCGGTTCGCCGCCGGTGCGCAGGCGCGCGCCCTGCTGCTGTGCTGCCGCCACGTGGCCGGCAATGCCGTCGAGCTGGGTGGCATCGACAATGGCGCCCATGGCGGTGGCCGGGTCCAACGGGTTGCCGGGCTGCCAGGCGGCGGCGTGGTGCAGGATGCGTTCCACCAGCTCGTCCTTGATGGCGTTTTCCACCAGCAGCCGGGATCCGGCGATGCACACTTCACCCTGGTTGTAGAAAATGGCCTGGGCCGCCTGTTGCGCCACGCGATCCAGATTGCCGGCGTCGGCAAACACGATATTGGCGCTCTTGCCGCCGCACTCCATAAAGGTGCGTTTCAGGTTGGACTCGCCCGCATACTGGGTCAGCAGCTTGCCCACGCCGGTGGAGCCGGTAAAGGCCAGGGCGTTCACGTCCATGTGCAGGGCCAGGGCCTTGCCCACGGTGTGACCGTAGCCGGGTAGCACCTGCAACACGCCGGCGGGCAGGCCGGCCTCATGGGCCAGCGCCGCCAGCCGCAGCGCACTCAGCGGAGATTTCTCCGAGGGCTTTAAAATAACGGTATTGCCGGCGGCCAGGGCCGGGGCGATTTTCCAGCAGGCCATCATCAGCGGAAAGTTCCAGGGCACGATGGCGGCCACCACCCCCAAGGGTTCCCGGGTCACCAGCCCCAGGCTGCTGGCGGCGGTGGGGGCGATTTCGCCATATACCTTGTCGATGGCCTCGGCATTCCAGCGGAGGCAGCGCACTGCCGCGGGCAGGTCCACTTCCAGGCTGTTGGAGATGGGCTTGCCCATGTCCAGGGTTTCCAGCAGCGCCAGCTCCTCGGCGTGCTGCTCTACCAGATTGGCGAACTGCAGCAGAATGCGCTTGCGCTCGGCCGGGGCCAGGCCGGCCCAGTGGGGCAGGGCGGTGCGCGCGTGGGCCACCGCCAGGTTGGCGTCCTGCTCGTCGCAGCTGGCCACCTCGGCCAGTGGCTGTCCGGTGGCGGGGTTGTGGCTGGCAAAGTGTTCGCCGGAAATAGCGTCGCAGTAACGGCCGTTGATAAAGGCGCGGCCCTCGGGCCGCAGTCCTTCACTTAAGGCTTGCCAGTGGGCAAGAGAATGTTGCGTCATGGTCGCCTCCTCAGCTCATAATGCCCAGCTGGCGGGCGGTGGCGTCCAGGCTCTCGCGGGCCAGGCGCACCAGCTCGTCGATTTCGGGCTTGGTGATCACCAGGGGCGGAGACACCACCATGGTTTCGCCCACGGAGCGCATTACGATGCCGGTGTTAAAGCAGTTGTCCCGGCAGCGGCCGCCGATGCCTGGCTCAAAGCGCGCCAGGCTGGTCTTGTCGGCCACCAGCTCCAGGGCACCCAGCAACCCCAGGCTGCGGGCCTCGCCCACCAGCGGGTGATCCGCCAGGCTGGCCCAGCGCTCGGCAAAATAGGGCGCGGCCACCTCGCGTACGTGTTCCAGCACGCCGCCTTCTTCCATCAGCTCCAGGTTGCGCAGGGCCACGGCGGCGCAGGCCGGGTGACCGGAGTAGGTAAAGCCGTGGTAGAACTCACCGCCCTGTTCGATCAGGGTTTCGGCCACCCGATCACCCACCAGCACGCCGCCGATGGGCAGGTAGCCGGAAGACAGTCCTTTGGCGATGGGCATAAGATCGGGCTTGATGTTGAAATGCTGGCTGCCGAACCACTGACCCAGCCGGCCAAAGCCGCAGATCACTTCGTCGGCGATCAGCAGAATGCCGTAGTGATCGCAAATACGCTGCACTTCTGGCCAGTAGCTCTCGGGCGGAATGATCACGCCGCCGGCACCCTGCACCGGCTCGGCAATAAAGGCCGCCACCCGGTCTACCCCCAGCTCCTTGATCTTCTGCTCCAGCGACCGCGCC
The DNA here is from genome assembly GCF_032842915.1 of Oceanimonas sp. CAM02. Classification (NCBI taxonomy): domain Bacteria; kingdom Pseudomonadati; phylum Pseudomonadota; class Gammaproteobacteria; order Aeromonadales; family Aeromonadaceae; genus Oceanimonas; species Oceanimonas sp. CAM02. The sequence continues at coordinate 30,487 of NZ_JAWJBK010000007.1, read as the reverse complement.
GCCAGCAGGCCGAATGCTTCCGGGCTCATTTCCCGGCCTTCGCCGAACCAGTAGGGCTGAGCGATGTGCTCCACGTCCGCCAGCATGGGGCCGCCCTGCTCGTGCATGGGGGCCATACCGCCCAGACTGGCACCGGCCACGGTGGAGCCGTGGTAGCCGTTGCGCCGGCCGATGATCACGGTTTTTTCCGGCTGGCCCTTGAGCTGCCAGTAGCGGCGCACCATGCGCACGACCGTGTCGTTGGACTCGGAACCGGAGCCGGTAAAGAACACGTGGTTGATGTGCTCGGGGGCCAGCTCGGTGAGCTTTTTGGCCAGTTTGATCGCCGGCGGGTGGGCGGTCTTGAAGAAGTTGTTGTAGTAGGGCAGCTCGGTCATCTGGGTGGCGGCGGCGTCCACCAGCTCCTGGCGGCCATAGCCCAGATTCACGCACCACAGGCCGGCCATGGCATCGAGAATACGGTTGCCTTCGGAATCAATAATATAAATGCCTTCAGCACCGGTAATTATGCGGCTGTTGCTGCCCAGATCCTTGGTGTCGGTAAAGGGGTGCAGGTGGTGCTGGCCGTCCTGTTTGCGCAGGTCTTGAGTGTTGTACTGATGCATGATGGTGTCCTTTTTCTTCATGTTGTTCAGGCGTTGACGCGCTGGCGGTAGTTCGCGCAGGCCGCGCCAAAGGCGGTAAAAATGGCGGCATAGAGCGGGTGTTCGTCGGTGCGCCACTCCGGGTGCCACTGCACGCCCAGGGCAAAAGGCAGGGTGGGATCGCTGATGGCTTCCACCAGGCCGTCCGGGGCAAGGGCCTCGGCCAGCAGGCCTTCGCCCAGGCGGTCGATGCCCTGCTGGTGCAATGAGTTCACCTCGAAGTTCAGCTCACCGGTGAGCCGGTGCAGCAGGCCGTCCGGGTTCAGACTGAGGGCATGAGCCGGCTCGTAATGCGAGTTCACTCCGCCGCTGTCCGGCTCGCGGTGATCCATCAGGCCGGGCAGTTCCTGCAGCGGTTGGCGCAGGCTGCCGCCCCAGGCCACGTTCATTTCCTGCAGGCCGCGGCAGATGCCGAGCAGCGGCAGTTGCAGCCGGCGGGCGGCACGGATCAGCGACAGTGCGGATCCGTCCCGATCGGGATCCAGCCGGCAGTCCACATGCTCCTGATCGGCGGCGTAATGGCGCGGATCCACATTGCTGTAGCTGCCGGTGAGGCAAAGGCCGTCGAGGCGCTCCAGGATCCCTTCGTTCAGGCCCTCGGCCAGGGCCGGCAGCAGCACCACTTCCACCTTCGCCGAATGGCGCAGGGCGTCCACGTACTTGTTCACCACCATGTGGCACTGGTGCCCTTCAATCTGCCGCTGACAGGCGGTGACGCCGATCAGAGGCTTGTGCATTATTCTTTCCATGCGTTCACCTGCTCAAACCAGTTGGTTTATATATTCAACGGCCCTGTGTGCCGAATCCATAACGGCATGGAAGCACGGTAACTGCACGAAATCCAGTGATTAACGGCCTAAAAAAGCAGCTTTGGTTTAATTTATGTGACGTAGTTAACTCTTTTTTACAAAGTTTTAACTTTTGTGGTGCTCGAGTGATTGTCTTGTTGTGTTCATTATCCTATAACAAATGACATTCTGGATGGTTATTAAAACGCAACATGGAGGTCACCATGAGTGACAGGGGCATGCAAGAGGCCCGGGAGTTTCTGGAACGAAACCCGGATATTAATTCCATCGATCTGATGATCGGCGACATCAACGGGGTGATCCGCGGCAAGCGCATTCCCCGGGACAGCCTGCTCAAGGCCTACGAGGAAGGGGTCTGCCTGCCGGCCTCGCTGTTTGCCCTCGACATTAACGGCAATACCATTGAGGAAACCGGACTGGGGCTGGATCAGGGCGAGGGTGACCGGCTGTGCTTTCCGGTGCCCGGCACCCTGAGCCGGGTGCCCTGGCAGGACAGACCCTGTGCCCAGCTGCTGATGAGCATGTATGAAAACGATCATAGTCCCTTTGTGTACGATCCTCGTCATGTGCTGCAGCGGGTGCTGGATCGCTTTTCCGCGCTGGGCCTGACGCCGGTGGTGGCGGTGGAAACCGAGTTTTATGTGATCGACCGGGAGCGCGACGACGAGCACCAGCTGCAGCCGCCGGTGTCGCCGGTGAGTGGCAAGCGGGATCGTCAGTGTCAGGTGTATTCGCTGTCGGATCTGGATGACTATTGCGATTTTCTTGAAAGCATTCAGCAGTCGGCCATGACTCAGAACCTGCCGGTGGACACCGCCATTGCCGAGTGTGCCCCGGGCCAGTTCGAGATTAATCTCAAGCACCGACCTGATGCCATGCAGGCCTGCGATGAAGCGGTGTTGCTCAAACGGCTGATCAAGGGCGTGGCGGCGCGCCACAGCATGGAAGCCACCTTTATGGCCAAGCCCTACAACCAGGAGGCGGGCAGCGGTACTCATATTCATGTGAGCCTGGTGGATAACGACGGCAATAACCTTTTCTGCGGTAACAACGAGCAGGCTCTGGGCAGTGAGCTGCTGCAACAGGCGGTGGCCGGGGTGCTGGCGCTGATGCCCGAGTCGATGGTGGTGTTTGCACCCAATGCCAACAGCTACCGCCGTTTTCAGCCCGGCTATTATGTGCCTATGAGCCAGACCTGGGGTGCCGACAACCGCACTGTGGCGGTACGCGTGCCTGGTGGCAACCCCGCCGCCCGTCGTTTGGAGCACCGTGTGGCCGGTGCTGATGCCAACCCCTACCTGCTGGTGGCCAGCATTCTGGCTGGCATTCATTATGGCCTGACTCATCAGCTGCAAGCGCCCGAGCCCGCCACCGGCAACGCCTATGCCAGCCATCCTCCCAGTCTGCCCAACAGCTGGATCCAGGCTCTGGATCAGTGGCAGCAAAATGAGATCCTGCCGGAATACCTGGGGCAGGAGTTTTGCCGGGTGTACCACGCCAACCGCTACGGCGAACGGCAACTGTTTATGCGCCATGTCAGCTCGCAGGAGTATGACTGGTATCTGCGTTCGGTCTGACAGGAGCAAGTCCCATGGAAGGATGTAACTTTCGCCGCTGGCTGATGCCGCTGCTGGCCCTTTTTTTAGTGCTGCCCGGGTTGGCCCGGGCCGATGCCCCCAGCCTGGAAGTGCCTGCACTGGTACTGAAAGGCATTCCCTTTGAGGTGACGGTGAGCGGCATCACCGACCAGCCGCTGTGGCTGGTGCAGGGGGATCGTCGTCATGCCCTGATGCCGCTGGACGGCGAAGCAACCATAGAGCTGGTGACCGGTGCCGACAGCCTGGCGCTCAGACTGCAGAATGAGGCCGGCACCGTGCTGGCCGCAACGGCCAGTCCGGCCATTGCGGCCTGGCTGTCGGTGGTGCCGGCGCTGCTGGCCATTGTGCTGGCGCTGGCGTTCCGGCAGGTGATTCTGGCGCTGTTTGTGGCTATCTGCTGTGGCGGCTGGCTGGGTTATGGTCTGGCCGGCGACAAGCTGCTTAACAGCGTGCTCGACTCGGTGAACGTGCACGTGCTGGCCGCCGCCAGCGACTCGGAGCATATGTCGGTGGTGCTGTTCTGCCTGCTGATCGGCGGCATGGTGGGCATTATCTCGCGCAACGGCGGCACCGTGGGCATTGCCCGGCACATTACCCGCTTTGTGCGCGGCCGGCGCAGCGCCCAGACCACCACGGGTTTGCTGGGTACCGCCATTTTCTTTGATGACTACGCCAATGCCCTGATTGTGGGCAATACCATGCGCAACATCACCGACAGGCTGCGGATCTCCCGGGAAAAGCTGGCCTACCTGGTGGACTCCACTGCCGCCCCGGTATCTGCCATTTTGCTGGTGACCACCTGGATCGGTTTTCAGGTGGGATTGATTGACGAGGCACTCCGGCTGGTGGACGGATTTGAGGGATCTGCCTACGGCGTGTTTATGGCTTCGATCAGCTACAGTTTTTATCCCATTCTGGCGCTGGTGTTTGTGTTTATGATCAGCCTTTCCGGCCGTGACTTTGGCCCCATGCTCAAGGCTGAGCAAAGAGCAGTGAGGCAGCAACTGGAAGCGGACGACGAACTCACCGACCGGGAAGCCATTGCTGAGGAAGCCAGCATTGACGCCAAGCCGGGTATTCCCCACCGGGCTCTGAACGCCATTATTCCGATGACGGTACTGGTGTTCACTACCCTTGGGGGCATCTGGTATACCGGCATGAGTGAGCTGGGTTTTCCTGCTGAGGCCAGCCTGCGGGAGGTGTTCGGTAACAGCGACTCCTTTACCGCCATGATGTGGGGCTCACTGCTCAGTACCCTGGTGGCACTGGTGATGACCCGTATTCAGGGCTTGCTGAGCATGGACGAGGCCGCCCATTACTGGTTTGAAGGGGTGAAGTCGATGCTGCTGCCCATCACCATTCTGATGATGGCCTGGGCGTTGTCGTCGGTGAACGAAACCCTGAACACCAGCGACTACCTGGTGAGCGTGCTCAGCGACAGCCTGCAGCCGGAGCTGATTCCGGTGAGCGTGTTTGTGCTGTCGGCCTTTACCGCCTTTGCCACCGGCTCATCCTGGGGGGTGATGGGCATCATGATGCCGCTGGTGGTGCCTCTGGCCTGGGCGGTGCTGCAGCACCACGGCCTGGCCGGTGATCCTGAAGCCATGCACCTGTTCTACGCCTCGGTGGCGGCGGTGCTGGCGGGGGCGGTCTGGGGCGACCATTGTTCGCCCCTGGCCGAGACCACGCTGCTGGCGGCCATGGCCTCGGGCTGTGGTCTGGTGGAGCATGTGCGTACTCAGCTGCCCTATGCGCTGTTTGTGGGGGTGATTGCCACCCTGCTCGGTGTGGTGCCCGTGGCCTACGGCATGCCCTGGTGGCTGGGCATCGTACTCTGCACCCTGGCCATGGCCGCCGGCCTGCGACTGCTGGGCAAGCGCGCCGACGCCGAGGAAATAGAGTCGGTCACTGTTGAGCCTGTTAAGGTAGCCAAAACACCCTCCTGAGGATTTGGCAATGTGAAGCAGCAGCAGGGTTGCACGGCTCTACAAATACCGTCACTCCGTACTGAATCAGGTTCAGCATGACGGGCCGGAGTTCAGGAGCGGATTTCTAAGTTGTCTGCAGAATGGATTCCGGCTCAAGGGCCGGAATGACCCAGGCAAAAAACGCCGCAAGTGCGACATTTCGCCGCACTTGCGGCGTTTTTATTCGTGCTACCATGGCCCCTTTGTTTGTGTGTTATTCAGCCGCCATGACCAAACCCGTTTCCGCTACGTTGCCCCTGCTCGATCTGGATCGCGTGCTGCGCTTCAGCCTGTACAGCCGTTGGGTGTTTGTGGCTGTGCTCGGTACCAGCACTCTGGTGTTTTATCTGTTGCAACTCAGGCTGCCGCTGCTGCCACTGGCATTGGTGGCGGCCGGTATGGCCGGTGTGAATCTGTTTTTGACCCGCGACTGGCGCAGAGGCCGGCCGGCACAGCGGCTGCTGGAATTCGGTCTGCTGCTGGATGTGCTGGCGCTGGGGCTGGTGCTGGGGCTGACCGGCGGTGCCAGCAATCCGCTGGCAGTATTGTTTTTGCTGCCACTGGTGATGGCGGCACTGGTGTGTCCACCCCGTTTTTCCTGGTGGCTGACTGCTATCGCCATCGTGCTGTATTTGCTGTTGTTTTTCTGGAACCTGCCGCTGCCTACAGGGGAGCACGCTGGCCATGGCGATCATGAGGCGCTGTTTAATCTTCATCTGATTGGCATGTGGCTGACCTTTGCCCTGTCGGCGGGGCTGATCACCGCCTGTGTATCCCGGCTGGTGCGTATTCTCGGCGAGCGGGAGCGGCGGCTCAATCAGGCCTATCAGCGTCAGGACACCGATGAGCGGCTGCTGGTGCTGGCGATGGAGGCGGCGAGCCTGACTCATCAGTTGTCTACTCCCCTTAACAACCTGTTTCTGCTTAACGAAGAGCTGCGCGAGACTCCTGATCTGCCTGAAGAAGTGCAGGAAGATCTGCAACTGGCCCATACCCAGCTGGCGCAATGCGCCGATATCCTGAGCCGGCTTAAGTCTCAGAGTCAGGCGGAGCGGGAGCCGGTTCGGCTGTATCACACCCTTGGCGAGCGGCTGGCTCAGTGGCAGAACCTGCGGCCGGAAGTGCGGGTAGACTGGCAGCGACCGGTGGCGGATCAGACTGTTCAGCTCAGCCCGCTGTTCTGGCCGGCGCTGTTCAACATTCTTAATAATGCCGCCGATGCCGGCGAAGGCCGCATTGAACTGCACACGCATTTGCACGACAACGGCGACTGGGAGTTGGGCGTGCATAACCGCAGTGGGGTGCTGAGCGAAGCCCAGTTGCGCCGGGCCGGACTGGATCAGTTTGACTCGGGCAAACCCGCCGGTCTCGGGCTCGGAGTCTGGCTGTCTCACGCGACTCTGTCGCGGCTGAACGGCCGGCTGGAACTCAGTAATCACGCCGAAGGCGGCGTCTATGCCCGCATTTTGCTGCCTCTGGAGCCGAGCGCATGACCGACTTTTTGCTGGTGGATGACAACGAAACCTTTGCCCGCCTGTTGTGCCGGGGCTTTAAACGTCGCGGGTTGAATCTGGAGTGGGCGGCCACCGGCGACGAGGCGCTGGCGCTGCCGGCCCGCTTTCAGGGCATTTTGCTGGATCTGAACCTGAATGGCGAAAGCGGCCTGCAACTGCTGCCGGAGCTGGTGGCGGCTCAGCCTCGAGCGCGTATTGTGGTGCTCACCGGTTATGCCAGCATCAGTACCGCCATTGCCGCCATCAAACTGGGTGCGGTGCAGTACCTGCCCAAACCGGCAGAAATTGACACCATTCTTGCCGCGTTTGAAGAAGATGATGCCGGGCAGACCGCGGGCCTGAGTATCGAGGAGGAATCCCCGTCGCTCAAACGTCATCAGTGGGAATATGTGCAGTTTGTATTGCAGCAGCACGATGGCAATATTTCGGCCACTGCCCGCGCCCTGGGCATGCACAGGCGTACTCTGCAGCGCATGCTGCAAAAGCACGCTGTCAGTCGTTAACCGCTGCGACAATGTGCCGCATGGTGCAACGAGTCACTTTTTTCTACTATAAACGGGACTCATCTTTCACTACCCGTGCAACGGATTCCAGCGGTGCCAACCGGTGCCGCTCTTTTTTATTTTAAGGAGTGAAAACATGAAGCTAATGCGTAGTGCCCTTGCCTCTTTGTTGCTGCTGAGCGCCACTGGTGTTGTAGCTCACGAATATGAGCAGGGCGGCCTGCATATTGATCACCCGTGGAGTCGTCCGGCCCCGCCCATGGCGGTCAACGGCAGCGCCTATCTGGTGATAAATAACCATGGCAACACCGATGATGTGCTGCTGAGCGCCGAGAGTCCGGTATCCGAGCGAGTGGAGATCCATACCCATGTGATGGACGGTGACATGATGAAAATGCGCCAGCTCGACAATCTGCCGGTGCCTGCAGGTGAGGCTGTCACCCTGGCCCCGGGCGGCCATCACCTGATGCTGATGGGGCTGAAACAGGCACCCAAGGAAGGCGACCGCTTTCCTCTGACCCTGAACTTTGAGCAGGCCGGTGAGGTGGAAGTAGAAATATCCGTGGACGCCACTGCGCCCGAGCCAGTGAAGATGGCCCACGATGAAGGGCATCACCACCACTAAGTTTCAAAAGAGGCCAGGATGGCCCCTTTATTATTGCAAAGGTGCTAACAAGGAGAGTAAAGGGAGCGGCTACAGACGACTTTTTCCTTACCCCAGCAATTCCCGGTGCACTACCTTGATGCAGCTGTCTTCCACATATTCCAGCTCGGCCTCGGCGGCTGCCTCTGCCGCTGAGTGGCTGGTAATGCCTTCCTGCAGCCACAGGCATAGCGCTTCGTGCTCAATGGCTTCATCGGCAATATCAGCGGCATATTCGCCCCGGCGAAACACGTTCACCAGTTGCACCGGCTCATCCAGATCCTCCAGGCCCGAGACACAGGTCTCCCCCAGAATAACAGCACCGGCCAGCTGCGGATTAACCGGAAACACCCGGTAGCCTTGCTGTTGCAGATATTCCATTACCTGATAGCTGGCCCGTTCGGGGCGGTTTGAGGCACCCACCACAGCAATATTGTGAGTGTTTGAAAGAATCGTTTTCAGTCGTTGCTGTTCAGATGCTTCCATGATGATTTCCTGCTGAGTTTAAAAAGGCAGTTATACCAGTTTGCCTGCCCGGTAATCCATCATCGCCTGTTCAATTTCTGCTTGTGTGTTCATCACAAAAGGGCCGTACTGCACTACGGGCTCATGAAGCGGCCGTCCTGCCAGCAGCAGTGCTCTGCCTCCGCTGCTGCCTGCCGTCAGTATAAGGTGGTCCCCTGCACTCAGAATAGCGCTTTGCCTTGCAGGCAAAGCCTGCTCATTGACCCTGATATCGCCTTCAAAGGCATATAACAGCGCGTTTAGCTCCTTTGTCAGGGGCAGTGTCAGCGGCTGTTCGGGAGCAAGATGAATATCGGCAATAAGCGGCTGAGTATGCTCGCTGCGGATGGGCCCTGTCCAGATTTGATCTGCCAGGCGCAGTTCTCCAGCCAGCAGCACCAGTTTGCCATTGTCTGCAAGGGGAATGCGCGGCAGCTGATCAGCAGGAATATCCTGGTAACGGGCCGGTTGCATTTTGAGTGCTGCCGGCAGATTGAGCCAGATTTGAAACCCCTGCATGCGACCGGCTTCCTGCTGGGGCATTTCTGAGTGGATTACCCCACGGCCAGCCGTCATCCATTGTAGGTCACCGGGACGCAGATGACCTTGGTTACCCATATGATCCCGGTGCAACATGTGCCCGTCCAGCATATAGGTAATGGTTTCAAACCCCCGATGCGGATGATCGGGAAAGCCGGCAATGTAGTCGGCGGCCTCATCAGAAACGAAGTGATCCATCATCAGAAAGGGATCCATGCGTTGATGCTGATGCTGCCCCAGTACCCGGCGCAGGCGCACACCGGCACCATCCTGAGTATCCAGCGGCGGATAAAGCGTGGTGATGGTTCTTGCTGTCATATAGGTCGCTCCTTACAAAAAACGGCCTGCCCGATCATGAGGTTGCCACCAGTCCTGTTGCGGCCCCGCCGAAATAATACCGCTGGGGTTAATGGTTGAGTGGCTGCAGAAATAGTGATGGCGAATATGATCCATATTGACGGTGTCAGCGATGCCCGTTTGTTGATAGAGGTCTCTTAATAAACCATAAAGATTGTGATAATCACTGATACGCCTGCGATCACACTTGAAGTGAGTGTGATAGACCGCATCAAAGCGAACCAGGGTAGTCCACAACCGAATGTCGGCTTCGGTAAGCCGGTTGCCCAGCAGCCAGCGCCGGGTGTTCAGGTGTTGTTCCAGCCGATCAAGCGTCGCGAACAGCGGCTCAATGGCCTCGTCGTAGGCGGCCTGACTGGTGGCAAAACCGGCCTTGTATACGCCGTTATTAACCGTATCGTAAATAGTGCTATTGAGCTGCTCTATTTGTTCCTGCAGCTCAGCCGGATAGTAGTTGCCGGTGTGGGCACCGACCTTGTCAAAGGCGCTGTTGAACATCCGTACTATATCTGCCGACTCGTTACTGACAATGGTCTGGCGTTGTTTGTCCCACAGAATGGGTACGGTCACCCGGCCCGAATAGTGCGGGTCAGCCTGTGTGTAAAGCTGGTGCAGGTAGTTGTGCCCGTAAAGCTGGTCGCCGGTGGTATCGTCAAAGCCGGTGTCAAAGGTCCAGCCGTGCTCTTGCATTAACGGATGTACCACAGAGATGGTAATCAGATCCTCAAGGCCTTTGAGCTTGCGCATAATCAGGGTGCGGTGAGCCCAGGGGCAGGCGAGCGACACATAAAGATGGTAGCGGTCCGGCTCGGCAGCAAAACCGCCGTCACCTGTGGGGCCTGGGCTGCCATCGGCCGTCACCCAGTTGCGGTAGCGGCTTTCACTGCGCTCAAAGCGGCCTTTATTCTTGTCGGTGTTATACCAGACATCATGCCATACCCCTTCTATCAGCTTGCCCATGGCTTGCCTCCGTTAACGATAAACCTGGGTTCAGTATGGAAGCCGGTATGTCTTTCATAAAGCGGGAATATTCGAGCCGACTATTCAAAAAATGTGAATGATATTCACATGGAAATGCCTGAAACGTGTTGTGAAGTTGGCGTGTTAAACAATTTGATGCCGGAATCAAAGACAGTACGGCACTGACTCAGCAGTGCCGGAACTGTCATCAATAAAACTGACGTAACCACTGATTCAGCTGGCCAGCGGGCAGGGCACCGGACTGGCGGGCAATTTCCTTACCGTTTTTAAACACGATCAGGGTGGGAATGGAGCGAATGCCAAAACGGGCTGCGGCCTGCTGATGCTCCTCGGTGTTCAGCTTGGCCAGGCGCAAACGGCCGGCAAGCTCACCGGCGGCAGCTTCAAATATGGGGGCCATCATTTTGCAGGGGCCGCACCAGGGGGCCCAGAAGTCCAGCACTAACGGCAGGCTTTCGTTTACCAGCAAGCGCTCCAGAGCCGGGCCATCCAGCTCAAGCGCTGTCGCTGGTGTCAGCTCAGCTTTGCACTTGCCACATTTCGGGGCCTGTTGCAGCCGCGCTGCCGGCACCCGGTTGCGTGCCGAACAGGCCGGACATACCAGGAACTGCTCGCACATTATTTCATCCAGTCGGCCAGTTGGTAGGTCAGGGTATATTCTTCGCCTTTCAGGATGAGTTGCTGGCTGTCTTGAATCACGGTAGCTCCCTTGTTCAGGGTGTTGAGCACGGCAATCTCTACTTTCTGGGCATCCGGTGAGCAAGCCATCTGTGTGGTGGCCAGGGGTTCTGCCTTGAGCACGCCCTGCTTCAGAGTGGCGCTGCCAAAGAAACGGTTACAGCCGGCCTGGCCGTTAATGGAGAAGTGCTCTCCGATTTCCAGCTCTGATTTGATATCGGCACCAACGGCTTCACCGTTAACGGCGGTCAGATTCCAGTGATGATGCTGCAGGTCGGACTCGACCACTTTCAGACCGCCGCTGCAGGCAGTGAGTAACAGAGCGGTGGTAGCGGCAAAAGCGAGTTTCATAAGTGCTCCTTAATTAATTTTGTTATGACAGGGCAGACTATCGGCGAGACACTGCAGATTGTCGAGAGTCACCTCAGCGATAGCAGACAGAGCTTCATTTGTTAAGAAAGCCTGATGTCCAGTGAGAATGACGTTAGGATAGGCGGAAAGCAAGTGGAAGATCTCGTCTTGTATTATCTGACAGGATTTGTCTTCAAAAAACAGGTGCTCTTCTTCTTCGTATACATCCAGCCCCAGATGACCAATTTTACCAGTGTTAATGGCATCAATGGCGTCTCTGGCATTCAGCAGTCCGCCCCGGCTGGTGTTGATGATCATGACGCCATGCTTCATCTGCGCAAAGCTGTGGCGGTTAAGCAGATGATAGTTGTCAGGCGTCAGCGGACAGTGCAGGCTGATCACGTCCGACTCGGCAAACAGCTGCTCAAGCGGCGCATATTCTGCTCCCATGGCCAGCACGGCGTCATCCTGAACAGGATCATGTACCAGTAACTTCATGCCCAGCCCTTTCAGAATGCGCAGCGTTGCCAGGCCGATTTTTCCCGCGCCGATAATACCGGCGGTTTTACCATGCATATTGAAGCCAACCATGCCGTTAAGGGAAAAGTTGGCATCACGGGTGCGTTGATAGGCCTTGTGAATATGGCGGTTAAGCGTGAGCATCAGCCCTACTGTGTGTTCGGCCACGGCTTCAGGAGAGTAGGCCGGTACCCGCACCACATTCATGCCCGCCCGGTTGGCAGCGTCCAGGTCTACATTGTTGTAGCCGGCGCAGCGCAGGGCAATGTGCCTGACGCCGCCTTCAGCCAGCAGTCTGATAACATCGGCGTTAAGGTGATCGTTTACAAACACGCAGACAGCATCAAACCCCTGGCCAAGCAAGGCGGTTGTATCGTTCAGGGCAACATCAAACCAGGTAATGTTAAAACCGTGCCTGTGGTTATGCTCGGTAAACGCGGCCTGCATATAGGGATGGTTGCTGAAAAAAGCGATATTCATCTAAAAGGCGGCTCCCTTGCCTGAGTATGTAACGATTATTGGTATGGTCCGCCTGTTTTTTCAAGCTTGCCGGCCATAGTAAAAAGTGATTTTATGTTGAGTCATTTTAACAACGGGAGCTTCCATGTTCGTGACCCTGCTCACCGGCGGTGCCGGACAACTGACGCCGGATATTGCCAGTGCCATTGATAAACGGCCGGTCAGTGCGGCCCTGTTCTGCAGCCGCACCGGACTGAAAGGAGACGAGCAGGTATCTACCCGCTTTCATGGCGGACCCGAGCGGGCGTTGCATTATTATCCGGCGGAGCATTACCCGGTGTGGCGCCAGTGGTTCGAGGGCATGGGGCTGACCGACAGCCGCGAGCGGCTGGTGCCCGGGGCGTTTGGCGAGAACCTGTCCGGCACCGGACTGACGGAAGACAACGCCTGCATTGGCGATGTGTTTCGGCTGGGGGACGCCCTGGTGCAAATCAGCCAGCCACGCTCGCCCTGTTATAAACTCAATGCCCGTTTTGGACATGACTTTTTCTCGGTACTGGTGCAGGCCAACGGCCGTACCGGCTGGCTGCTGCGGGTGCTGGAAGAAGGTATGGTACCGCCGGCTGCGAATGTTGAGCTGGTGGAGCGGCCTTGTCCGGGCATGCCGGTCAGGCGAGCCGGTGATATTGTGTTCAACCGCGGTTTTGATGCTGATGGATTGCGGGAGCTGGCCGGGCTTGAACACTTATCTCCCAACTGGCGCAAAAAAGCGGCAGATTATCTGGCGGCAGGCCGGGTGGATGACTGGACTCTGCGCTTATTGGGGCCAAAAGCGACGCAAAGCTAAAAAAGGGCTTGCAAGGGAACCGCGGTTTCGGTACATTCTCGCTCCGTTAACGGCATGTAGCGCAGCCTGGTAGCGCACTTCGTTCGGGACGAAGGGGTCGGAGGTTCGAATCCTCTCATGCCGACCAGATTCACAAAAAAGCCTCGCAGTAATGCGAGGCTTTTTTATTATCGGCTGACCGTGACGGTCTGGCCGTTAAAGTGAACTTCCTGTCCGGCTGTTATCTTGCAACGCTTGCGCACTTCTACCTGGCCATTCACGGTCACGGCCCCCTCATCAATCACCGCTTTGGCCATGGCACCCGAGTCGCACCAGCCCAGTACTTTCAGCAGGTTGCACAGGGGAATAAAATCATTGCCTTCCAGGTAGAATGTTTCGTTCATTGAGTGTCTCTTTGGTGGTGGTTTGAATTGCTTTAAGTAGTAAAAATAGTTTTAAATTTTACAATTTTGGTTAATTCTTGGTTTTATCAATTGTTTCTTTGCTGTTTTGTCCGGTTCTGGGCATTATAAACGGTTTGGATCACGCCATTTGCTGTGTTGTTATCTTCTCATGATTTGACGCTGCCCCTGGAGGCAAGACTGTGCCATTCTGAGTCCTGTGATGCTTGGCGATGTGTGTGCGTCCCTGTGTTTAAGTCAGTTACGTTATCAAGAGGTGATTATGTCCGGATTGCTGCCCAATATCGACCCTGATGGTCTGCTGGAATATTCCGTGGTTTATACCGACCGTGCGCTGAACCATATGTCCGGCCGCTTTCAGCAAGTGATGAAAGACATCTCTGCCAGTCTGAAAGAGCTCTATCACGCTCATTCCACCGTGATTGTTCCCGGCAGTGGTACTTACGGCATGGAAGCGGTAGCCCGGCAGTTTGCCAGTAACAAGCACTGTCTGGTGGTGCGTAATGGTTGGTTCAGCTATCGCTGGAGTCAGATCTTTGAAGCCGGCAGCATTCCCGCATCCGAAACCGTGCTCAAGGCCCGCACCATTGAGGATGGCCCTCAGGCCGCCATGGCTCCCGCACCCATTGAGGAAGTGGTCGCCGCCATTCGTGAGCAAAAGCCCGATATGGTGTTTGCCGCTCATGTAGAAACCGCTGCCGGCATTATGCTGCCCGACAACTATATTCGTGCCATGGCTGAAGCGGTGCATGAGGTGGGCGGTTTGCTGGTGATTGACTGCATTGCTTCCGGCACCATCTGGGTAGATATGGAAGCCTGCGGCGTAGATATTCTGCTGAGCGCACCGCAAAAGGGCTGGAGCAGCTCACCCTGCTGTGGCCTGGTGATGCTGAGCAAACTGGCCCGGGAGCGTATTGAGCACACTCAAAGCTCCAGCTTTGCCATTGATCTGAAAAAATGGCTGCAGATCATGGAAACCTATGAGCAGGGCGGCCATGCCTATCACGCCACCATGCCTACCGATGCACTCACCATGTTCCGCGATACCATTACAGAAAGCCGTGAGTTTGGCTTTGCGCTGATGAAACAGCGTCAGCAGGAGCTGGGTGATAAAATTCGTGCAGCTTTATCTTCCCGTGGCATCAAGAGTGTGGCGGCCAGCGGCTTTGCTGCTCCGGGTGTGGTGGTGTGTTATACCGACGACGCCGGCATCAAGAGCGGCAGCAAGTTTGCCGCCGAAGGCCTGCAAATTGCCTCGGGCGTGCCACTGGCCTGTGACGAGCCCGCTGATTTTCAGACCTTCCGGCTGGGCCTGTTTGGTCTCGACAAACTGAAAAACGTGGACCGCACTGTGGCCACCTTTGAAGCCGCACTGGATAAGGTGCTGCAGAACTGACATTCACCCCCATAAAAAACGCCGCTCAACCGAGCGGCGTTTTTGTTCAGGCCTGAGCCTCTGTTAATAAGGCCGGCTCCTGCCGGGGCTTGTCGGGCGCGGTTCGCTCAAGCTGAAACCGGGCAATTTGCTGAGTCAGCTGATGAGACGACTCATGTACCCGCTCACTGCTTTCCGAAATCAGATCCGCGACCTGCAGCGCCTCTCTGGAGCCTTCGTTAATATTGAGCAGGTTGCGGTTAATTTCTTCCGCTACTGCCGACTGCTCTTCCGACGCAGTGGCAATCTGGGCATTCATATCGTTAATGCTCTGCACTTCCGTCAGGATCTGCTCCAGGTCCCGGCCGGCGGCGCGCACCACATCCATGCTGATGGCAGCCTGTTCCTGGCTGTTGGTCATGTGTTCCGATACGGTGCCGGCATGGCTTTGCAGTTGCTGGATCATACGCTGAATCTCACCGGTAGATTCCTGAGTACGCAGTGCCAGGGAGCGAACCTCATCGGCTACCACGGCAAAGCCCCGGCCTGATTCGCCGGCCCGGGCGGCTTCAATGGCGGCGTTCAGTGCCAGCAGGTTGGTCTGCTCGGAGATATTGCGGATCACTTCCACCACAGAGTCAATCTGACGGGTCTGGCTTTCCAGCTCTTCCATGGCCTGGCCCGCTTCACCCACTGAGTCGGCCAGCTGCTGCATACTGCTGATGCTGCGGTTAACATCCTCATGGCCCATGCTGGCTTCCTGATTGGCTTTTTCTGCCGCTGCGGACGCATCGCTGGCATGACGGGCCACTTCGTGCACGGTGGCATTCATTTCGTTCATCGCAGTGGCGACCTGATCTACCTCATTGAACTGATTTTGCATGCTGGCGCGAGTTTGCCGGCTTTTTACACTCAGCCCTTCGGCTTCACCATCCAGCAGATTGGCGGCTTCCCGCACCTGAGCCAGCAGGGTGCATAATTGCTCACCCATGGTATCCACGCCGCGAGAAAGCTGACCGATTTCATCGGTGCGGGTTGCACCGGTGCGGGCAGCCAGGTCGCCCTGCCCAAAGCGGGCGATCACTTCCTGCACGCGGGCAACCGAAAAGGTAAGGGTGCGAGTAATAATCATGATTAATACCAGTGCCACCAGAACTACCATAACGGTCAGTGCCAATGATTTGCTCGCCTGCTGCCAGAACAGTTCGTTAACGTCGCTGAGATAAACGCCGCTGCCAATCACCCATCCCCAGGGAGCAAAACCCTGCACGTAAGAGACTTTTTGCTGAGGACTGTCAAACTGAGGGCCGATATAGGTGTATTCTACGAAGCCTGCGCCGCTGTCCTTGACGCTGTTTACCATGGCCTGCCAGTGGTAATGGCCATCAGCATCAGTGACCTGGGTCATATCGCGCCCTTCTTCGTCGGGCTTGAGGGGATGCATCACCAGCCGGTGCTGCATGTCGTTGATCCACATGTAACCATCATCGCCATAACGCATGGCGCGAACGGCTTCCAGTGCCAGCTCGCGGCTGCGGCTGTCACCGAGCCGCTGGCGTTGTTCGTAATAGTGGTTGACCAGAGACGTGGCTGTTTCAACCTGCTCTCGTACCTTTTCCTGACGTGCCTTGAGCAGTTCAATATGAAGGCCGGTCATGGCAGAAATCTGAACCAGTACTAATCCGATAAACAGCGTAATGACCATGACCATCAGTTTGTTGCGCAAACTGAGGTTATTAAAAAATTGCATATCCATCCTCGAGGGCTCTGAGGGTGGCTTGTGAGCCTGTGGCTGCCCGCGGTGGCATATTCGACAACAGGCTAAAGCGTCCCATGCTTATTGATATTGGTGTTAATACGGCCTTCATGACCGTTGCAGCAGCATAGCAGTAACACACTGACAAAAGGTAGCCTTATGGGTCTTTGAATCTTGACCTGCATCAAGCGTCGGGCAAATAGAGGCTGGTGCCGGCAGGGAAGTGAGCGGTAAGATGCGGGCCTGCTGAATAAAGGAGTGCCCGTGGCGAAAGCAAAAACAGAAACCAAAACCATGGTATTGCTGGCTAACCTGAACTGTGATCATGTGCTGCAGCTGGAAGCGCCGCTGGTTGCCGGCAGTCGCCTGAATTACCGGGACGGCGGTCGTCGCCTGGGAGGCGGAGCCGCCAACACCGGCACTGGCCTGTGCTGGGCCGGCCACAGAGTGCTGCCGGTAACCCGGCTGGGCAATGATGACACCGGTGACTGGCTGCTGCAGCAGGCAAGAGAGCTGGGGCTTAACACGGATTATATCGAGCGCTTTGAGGGCAGCACCGGTGAGCTGCTGGTGCTGGTAGACAGCCGGGGTGAGCGCACTATACTGCGTCAGACCCGGCCGCCGGCCTTGCCTGTATGTTTGCCTCAGGAGCCGGTAGATTGCCTTTACGTCAATACCGACGGCGAGCAGGCAGCAGATTATATGATGGCCATGAACCCGCACAGCCTGGTGATCAGTCAGTATCCTGCCGGTGGTCGCTGGTTACGTCCCTGCCGCATTATGATTGCCTCTGCCGCTGACGTGGGGACGCTGTCGGATCCCTGGCAGCATGCCAGACAGCTGGCCGGTGATTCGCTGGAGTGGCTGGTGCTTACCCACGGTGAGCGGGGTGCCGAGGCCATTTCTGCCGGGCAGCGGCTGTATGTGCCGGCTCCGGCAGTGACGCCGGTGGATGCCACCGGCGCAGGTGATGCCTTTGCAGGCGGACTTATTCATGGTCTGTGCTCAGGCTGGTCAATGGCCGAGGCACTGGCAGAAGCCGGCAACTGGGCAGCCTGCACTCTGACATCGGCCTCGTCCATTCCTTCGCCCCAGTTGCTCCGGTATCTGGCCGGTGAGCTGAAATTCTCCATGAGCACTGATAAGCTCAGCCTGATCCAAGCCTGCGGAGAGCAACCTGAGTGAATGACAGCTTTATAATCAAGCTACTGACTATCACCTGGCGCTGGTCGGTATTTCTGATGTTTCCTGTACTGATATTTGGTTATGTAGAACTGACCGGCCTGTCGTTAAGTGAGTTCGATACCGGCGTAAACCACCATAAATGGCTTCTGGTTTCTCTGTATTTTTTATATGTGTTGCTGTGGTGGCGGCTTAATCGTCGCGTGATGGACCTGATAGTGCGCCGGAGATGGCGATGACGGAGTGGCTGCCCACCTACTGGCCGCTGGGGCTGGCGGCACTGTCTGCCCTGGCTGGCTGGGGGCTGGCCCACATCACTCTTGGCGTGCGGCTGCAGCTGACGGCTCAGCAAGGTGAGCACTGGCAGCAGGCCCTGACCGAGCGCAGCGCCGAATTACAGGACACGCGCCAGCGACTGGAGCAACAGCAGCAGCTGGTGCTGAAAATGAACGGCCGGCTCAAGGAGTATGAAACCCTGCTGCGTCAGGAGCGGCAGTGGGCAGCAGAAAAACAGGCTCAGTTTGAAGACAGTGAAGCCCGCCTGCAGCAGCAGTTCGAAAATCTGGCCCAGCGCATTTTCGAGCAGAAAACCCATAACCTGCGGGAGCTGAACCAGCACAGCCTGGACACCCTGCTGGGGCCGTTGCGCGAGCAGCTGGAAGGCTTTCGCCGAAATATGCAGGAAACCTATGCTGACGAAAGCCGCCAGCGCCACAGCCTGAAGTTTGAGATTGAACGGCTGGCTGAGCTGCATAAACAGATGAGTGCCGACACCAGCGCCCTGACCCGCGCCCTGAAAGGAGACAGCAAGCAGCAGGGCAACTGGGGCGAAGTGGTGTTGTCCCGAGTGCTGTCCGAGTCTGGCCTGCGGGAAGGACATGAATACAGCACTCAGCAAAGCCTGAGCAACGCCGACGGCAAGCGTTATCAGCCCGATGTGATAGTGCACCTGCCCCAGGACAAGGACATTATCATCGACGCCAAGGTATCACTTACCGCCTATGAGCGTTATTTCAACGGTGAAACTCAGGGCGAGCGCGAGCAGGCACTGCGGGAGCATGTTGCCTCTGTGCGGGGCCATATTCGCGAGCTGGGACGCAAGGATTATCATCAGCTGCAGGGGGTGCGTACCCTGGATTATGTGCTCATGTTTGTGGCGGTAGAGCCGGCGTTTCTGGTGGCGGTAGAGCACGAGCCAGCACTGGTGAAATATGCCCTTGACCATAATATTCTGCTGGTCAGCCCCACGAACCTGCTGGTGGCGCTGCGTACCATAGAGAACCTGTGGCGGGTAGAGCGGCAGAATCAGAATGCCCGGCGCATTGCCGAGTCGGCGGGCAAGCTCTATGAAAAATTGCGGCTGTTTACCGAAGACATGGAGGCGGTGGGGGGCTCACTGCGCCGTGCCGATGACAGCTATCAGCGTGCCATGAAGCGTTTGTGCCAGGGCCGGGGTAATCTGGTGCGCCAGGCGGAGGCCTTTCGCGAGCTGGGAGTGGAAGTGACCAAGCCCTTGCCTGAGCACCTGCAGGAGCAAAGCCGGATCACCGAAGAGCCGGCGCTGGAGTCAGTGCCAAAGGAGTTATAAAAAGAAGGGGCTGGGCTGAAACAGCCGCTCCACCTCGGGAATAAACTTTTTGTCGACCAGAAACAGCACCACATGGTCATTTTGTTCGATGACGGTTTTATCGTGGCCAATCAGTACTTCTTCGCCCCGTACTATGGCCCCTATGGTGGTGCCCGGCGGCAGCTTGAGATCGCCCACCATGCGGCCCACCACTCTGGAAGTGCTGCTGTCGCCATGGGCAATGGCCTCTATGGCTTCGGCAGCCCCCCGGCGTAGGGAATAGACGTTAACAATGTCGGCCCGGCGCACATGGGTCAGCAGGGCCGAAATGGTGGCCTGCTGGGGCGATATGGCCACGTCTATGGTGCCGCCCTGCACCAGATCCACATAGGCACCGCGCTGAATAAGCACCATCACCTTGCGGGCACCCATTTTTTTGGCGAGCATGGCCGACATTATGTTGGCTTCGTCCTGGTTGGTGACCGCAATAAAAACGTCGACCTGATCGATATGTTCTTCAATCAGCAGCTCCTGATCCGAAGCATCACCACAAAACACCATGGTGTGCTCCAGCATTTCCGACAGCTGTTCAGCCCGCTTGGGGCTGTGTTCGATCAGCTTGACTGAATATTGTCGCTCCAGCCGGCTGGCAAGCCCTGCTCCTATATTGCCACCACCCACTATCATGATGCGCTTATAGTCACTTTCCAGCCGTTGCAGCTCAGACATCACCGCGCGAATATGGCCGCTGGCAGCGACAAAAAAGACTTCATCGTCCGCCTCGATAATGGTGGTGCCCTGCGGGCGTATGGGCCTGTCCTGGCGAAAAATGGCCGCCACCCTAGTATCTATGCTGGGCATGTGATCCCGCAGAGTAGAGAGCGCATTGCCCACCAGAGGGCCGCCATAATAGGCCTTGATGGCCACCAGACCCACCTTGCCTTCGGCAAAGTCCACCACCTGCAGGGCACCGGGATACTGAATCAGCCGGTAAATATATTCAGTCACCAGCTGCTCGGGAGCGATCAGGCTATCTACCGGAATGGCCTCGTTCATAAACAGCCGCTCCCGCTCCGCCAGGAACTCCGGTGAGCGAATACGGGCCACCTTGTTGGGCGTGTTGAACAGGGAATAGGCCACCTGACAGGCAATCATATTGGTTTCGTCGCTGTTGGTGACCGCCACCAGCATGTCGGCATCCTGAGCACCGGCTTCCCGCAGCACCGACGGATAGGCACCATGGCCATTGACGACCCGCAGATCATATTTGTCCTGCAGCTCGCGCAGCCGCTCCGTGTTGGTGTCGACCAGGGTGATGTCGTTATTTTCACCCACCAGGTTTTCTGCCAGGGTGCCGCCTACCTGGCCGGCCCCCAGAATGATGATTTTCATGCCTGTTTCGCTATTTTGGCGTAATAGAAACCGTCCCGTCCGTGTTCATCCGGCAGCAGCTGCCAGCCCGGTTGCTGCGGTGTATCGCCATCATGCAGGGGCTGCAGCAAGGCGTCGGGGGTGCGGGCCAGAAAAGCCTTTACCTGCTCGCGGTTTTCGTCCGGTAATACCGAGCAGGTGGCATAGAGCAGCATACCGCCGGGTTTCAGTTGCTGCCACTGGGCATCCAGAATTTGCGACTGCAGCGCCGCCAGCTGGGCGATGTCTTCGGGCCGGCGCAGCCATTTGATATCAGGGTGGCGACGGATCACGCCGGTGGCGGAGCAGGGCGCATCAAGCAGAATGCGATCAAATTGCGGCCCTTGCCACCAGTCCTGCGGTCTGGCGGCATCGCCCTGCAGCACGGTGGCCTCAAGGCCGATGCGGTCCAGGTTCTGATGCACCCGCTCCAGCCGGTCGGCGTCCATATCAATGGCCACCAGCTGCTTCAGCGCCGGCTGGCGCTCCAGAATATGGGCGGTTTTACCACCGGGGGCGGCACAGGCGTCAAGGATCAGCTCACCGGGCTGCGGATCGAGCAGTTGCGCGGCTATCTGGGCAGCGGCATCCTGCACCGAACAATGGCCCTCGCTGAAACCGGGCAGGGTGGTAACATCCACCGGCCGGCCCAGCCGCAGCGCCTGGGCGGCCAGCGGGTCGGCACTGGCCTCAATGCCCTGCTCCGCCAGCAGCGCCATATACTGGTCGCGGCTGTGGTGGGTCTCGTTCACTCGAATCCACATGGGCGGGTGGCAGTTATTGGCGGCCATAATGGCCTGCCACTGCTCGGGATAGGCCTGCTGCAGCCGTTTCATCAGCCAGTTGGGGTGGGCCTGACGCAGCTGAGGCAGGGCATCCACCTTTTCTTCCAGCTCCTGCTGCCGGCGCTGCACATTGCGCAGCACGCCGTTGACCAGCCCCTTGAACGGATCGGCCTTGAGCTGTTTGCAGGCGGCCACGGTTTCGGCCAGCGCCGCATGGGCCGGTACCCGGGTATAGAGCAGCTGATACAGCCCCACCAGCAGCAGGGCATGCACCGGCTGGTATTTGCCCTTGAGCGGCTTGTCGAGCAGTTGCTTGGCCATGGCATCGAGCCGGCTGTACCAGCGCAGTGTGCCAAAGCACAGCTCCTGCAGCAGGGCGCGATCCTTGGCGGCCACCTCCTGCTGATAGCGGGGCAGCAGGGCAGACAGGGACTGACCCTGATTGATCACCCGGTGAACAATATTGGCCGCGGCGGCGCGAGTTTTCATGGCGTTCTCTTGTGGTTGGCGAACATCAGTACAGCTGGCTGCCCGGAGTGAACCAGTCTTTACGGGCATTGAGCAAATCCTGGCAGCTCATGGCTTTTTTGCCCGGGGGCTGCAGGCTGAGCAGGCGAAGTACACCCTGGCCGGTGGCCACGTCTATGCCGGCTTTACCAGCGGCCAGAATGGTGCCGGGAGCGGCATCTGTGCCTTGATCCAGTACTTGCGTCTGCCACAGTTTGATATTGTGCTCCGCCACCATAAAGTAGCTCACCGGCCAGGGGTTAAAGGCGCGCACGCAGCGTTCCAGCTGCACCGCAGGCAGGCTCCAGTCGATGCGGGCTTCTTCCTTGCTGAGTTTTTCGGCATAGTTGGCTTCTGCATCGTTCTGGGGCTCGGCGTTGACGCTGCCATTTTCCAGCTGGCCAAGGGTGTGCAGCAGCGCCTGCGGGCCCAGCCCGGCCAGTTTTTCATAGAGGCTGGCAGAGGTGTCGCCGGCCTCGATGGGCAGGCTGGCCTTGTGCAGCATGGCACCGGTATCCAAACCCTTGTCCATCTGCATGATGGTCACGCCGGTGTTGGCATCGCCGGCCCAGATGGCACGCTGAATGGGGGCGGCACCACGCCAGCGGGGCAGCAGGGAGCCATGCACGTTAATGCAGCCCAGGCGCGGCGTATCGAGCACCACTTGTGGCAGGATCAGGCCATAGGCCACCACCACCATCAGATCGGCACCCAGGGCGGCCAGCTCGGCCTGAGCGGTGTCGTCACGCAGGCTCTGAGGTTGATACACCGGCAGGCCGGCTTGCTCAGCGGTCACCTTGACCGGGCTTGGGGTCAGCTTTTTGCCCCGGCCCGCAGGGCGGTCGGGCTGAGTGTAAACGGCAATGACATTGTGGCCGGCATCCAGCAGCGCCTGCAGATGACGGGCGGCAAAGTCGGGCGTGCCGGCAAAAACCAGATTGAGTTTGCTCAAGAAAAATCCTTAGCGATGAATCAGCGCTGTTCCTGACGGGCCATTTTTTCCATTTTCTGACGAATGCGCTGGCGCTTGAGCGGAGACAGGTAATCCACAAACAGTTTGCCTTGCAGGTGATCCATTTCATGCTGAATGCAGATGGCCAGCAGATCGTCCGCTTCCAGCTCAAAGGTCTCGCCGTGTCTGTCTTGCGCACGAATTTTTACTTTTTCGGCCCGGGGTACCAGAGCGCGGGCACCGGGCACCGACAGGCAGCCTTCTTCAATGCCGGTGCTGCCGTGGCTTTCCAGAATTTCCGGATTGATCAGCACCAGGGGGTGCTCCCGGTCTTCGGACACGTCGATCACAATAAGACGCTGATGAATATCCACCTGAGTGGCGGCCAGACCGATGCCTTCTTCGGCATACATGGTCTCAAACATATCATCTACAATGGTCTGTAACTCGGGAGTAAAGGCGTCTACCGGCCTGGCGACGGTTCTGAGGCGTTCATCGGGAAAGCGCAATACTTCTAAAACTTTGGCCATAACGAGATTCATTTCCTGTATTAGGTTCTGTCAGTATTTTAGCCATTTGCAACACAAAAATCAGCAACAGTCGGCAGCAGGCAGAGGAAGATGACCAACACAGACCTTGATGCTCACGCTTTATTACCCTGGCTGGCCCTGCAGCAGGCCAAGGGCCTGGGCCCGGTGCGCGGCTGGAAACTGTGGCAAAAACTGCAGGAAAATTGCTGCCGGGCGGAATATTTGCGCGAAACCGGCCTGGATGACTCCACTCTCACTCATCTGCTGACGCCTCAGCATGCCCTGCTGGAACGAGTGCTGGCGTGGCTGAATGATGGCCCCGAGCGCCATTTGCTGACGCGCGCCGATCCACGCTACCCCGAGCAACTCAATCGGGTTTCTGCCGCGCCCTTACTGTTATTTGTAGAAGGGGATCCGGCGGTGCTGACACTGCCCCAGCTGGCGGTGGTGGGCAGCCGGCATCCTTCCTATGTGGGCAAGGAGAACACTCGCCAGCTTATTCCGCCTCTGGTTGAAGCGGGGCTGGCCATTACCTCCGGACTTGCCATGGGGATTGATGGTCTGGCTCATCAGGCCGCCCTGAATGCCGGCGGTACCACGCTGGCGGTGTTTGGCTCCGGGTTGGCCCAGTGCCATCCCAAACGGCATCTGCGGCTGGCTCGTCACATCGTGGAGTGTGGTGGTGTCATTATGTCTGAATGTTACCCCTGGGAAAAACCACAGGCATTTCTGTTTCCGAGACGAAACCGCATTATCAGCGGTCTTGCTCTTGGGGTGCTGGTCATGGAAGCGGCTGAGCGCAGTGGCTCGCTGATTACTGCCCGCTTTGCCCTGGAGCAGAATCGAGAGGTATTTGCCGTGCCCGGTGCCCGGCAAAACCCGCAGGCGACAGGCTGTAACCGGTTAATACAGCAGGGGGCCAAGCTGGTGGACGAGGCCAATGACGTACTGGAAGAGCTGGCGGGCTTCTCTGCGGCAGCGGTCAAAATTCACGATGCTGCCACGGAGCAATTATTGCCTTATCCGGACTTGTTGGATAACGTAGGTTTAGAGGCAACGGCACTGGATATTATTGCAGAACGTTGCCAGCAGCCGGTGCATCAGGTGTTAACCCGGTTGGTCGAGCTGGAATTGGCCGGCTGGGTGGAATCCGTGCCCGGGGGTTATGTCAGAGCGAGGAGGAGCTGATCATGTTCGAAGTACTGATGTACTTGTTCGAGACCTACATCCATGCAGATGTAGACACCATGGTGGATCAGGATGAACTCGCTGAAGAACTGACTGACGCGGGCTTCAACAAGGAAGAGATCCTCAAGGCGCTGGCCTGGCTGGAACGCCTGGCTGCACTGCAGGAAGCAGAAGAGCCGCCGGCCTGGGCCTGCTCTGCTCCCGATTCATTCCGCATCTATACACCGGAAGAGCTGTATAAGCTCGACACCGAAGGGCGTGGTTTTTTGTTGTTCCTTGAGCAAATCAAGGTGCTGAATGCCGAAACCCGCGAAATTGTGATTGACCGGGTAATGGAGCTGGACTCGCCGGTGATTGAACTCGATGACCTCAAGTGGGTAGTGCTGATGGTGCTGTTCAATGTGCCCGGGAGTGAGTCGGCTTATCACGAGCTGGAAGATCTGCTGTTTGAACAACCTGACGGAGCGGTTCACTGATCCCGGCCGCGCTGGTAGACTTCACAGCCAGTGAATTCGGAGGCGCGGCATGTCGAAAATCGATACCAGTCTGTTCAGTGGCCAGCATTCAGGCCCGGCCGAAGAGGCTTGCCCGGCTTGTGGCAAACCTCTGCAGTTGCGCCATGGCAAGCATGGTGCCTTTCTTGGCTGTTCAGCCTATCCCGGTTGTGACTATCTGAGGCCGCTCAAGGTCATTGAGCACGATGAAGACGTGGAAAAACTGCTGAAAGGCAGTACCTGCCCGCTGTGTGGTCATACCCTGGCCATTCGCAAGGGGCGCTACGGACTTTTTATTGGCTGCTCTCATTATCCTGAGTGTCATTATGTGGCTGATATCAACGATCAGGGCAACAGCGATCCTGCCTGTCCGGTGTGCGAAAAAGGTCATCTGGTGGCTCGTACCTCCCGTTACGGCAAGCGCTTTTATGCCTGCGATGCTTACCCGGGCTGCCGCTATATTGTTAACGACAAACCGGTAGCCAAACCCTGCCCGGAGTGCGGTTTTGGTATTCTTACCGAGCGCAAGGGCCGGCTTTGTTGCCCGAAAAAAGGCTGTGGTTACCAGCAATAAACATCTTCAGGAATTTCGTTTTCATGACTCAGCAAGCTTTCTTTACGGCCGTTGAACAGCTGCAACAGGGCGGTGTCATCGGTTATGCCACGGAAGCGGTATTTGGTATTGGGTGTGATCCCGATAATGGTGAGGCAGTACAAAGAGTGCTGACCATCAAGGAGCGCCCGGTCGACAAGGGGCTGGTACTAATCGCCGCCGATGTCAGTCAGCTGTTGCCTTATCTGGATCTGACCCGGCTGCCCGAAGGGCGGCTGGAGGTGATTCTGGCAAGCTGGCCCGGGCCCTATACCTGGATTATTCCGGCGCGTCCCGAAGTGCCCGAATGGCTGAAAGGCCGGTTCGATTCGTTGGCGGTGCGGGTCACCGATCATCCTCAGGCCCACGATCTCTGCCTGGCCTATGGCAAGCCGCTGGTGTCGACCAGTGCCAATAAGAGCGGTGAAGAGCCTGCCCGCAGTGCTGCCGAGCTGGCTGACCGGCTGGGCAATGAGCTCGACTATATTCTGCCCGGCGATACCGGCGGCCGGGCTAACCCGTCGCTGATTCGCGATGGCATTACCGGCGCTGTATTACGCCCGGCCTGACTGTTTATCAACAAGGAATTATCATGAGTAGCAAACCGGATACGTCGGCCGTAAAGGCATTTTTACTGGCACTGCAGGACAATATCTGCCGGCAGCTGGAACAGGCCGACGGCAGCGGCCGTTTTATTGAAGACAGCTGGACCCGGGAAGAAGGCGGCGGTGGCCGCAGTCGGGTACTGCGCAATGGTACCGTAATCGAGCAGGGTGGCGTGAACTTCTCTCATGTATACGGTGCTGCCATGCCGGCGTCGGCCACAGCGCACCGCCCGGAGCTGGCGGGCCGCTCTTTTGAGGCCATGGGGGTGTCGCTGGTGATCCATCCGCACAACCCTCATGTGCCCACCAGTCATGCCAATGTGCGTTTCTTTATTGCCGAAAAAGAAGGGGCCGATCCGGTGTGGTGGTTTGGTGGTGGTTTTGATCTGACGCCGTTTTATCCGGTGGAAGAAGACTGCCGGCACTGGCATCAAGTATCCAAGGATTTGTGTGAACCCTTTGGTGAGGATGTCTATCCCAAATACAAGGAATGGTGTGACCGCTATTTCTACCTCAAGCACAGGAATGAAACCCGGGGCGTGGGCGGGCTTTTTTTTGATGATCTGAATGAATGGCCTTTTGAGCGGTGCTTTGCCTTTATGAAAGCAGTGGGTGAGGGCTACCTGGATGCTTATCTGCCGATTATCGCGCGCCGTAAAGATACCCCCTATGGTGAGGATGAGCGTCAGTTCCAGCTGTATCGCCGGGGCCGCTACGTCGAGTTCAACCTGGTATATGACAGAGGTACTTTGTTCGGACTACAGACCGGCGGCCGTACCGAGTCTATTCTGATGTCGATGCCGCCGCTGGCCCGGTGGGAATATGACTGGCAGCCAGAAGCCGGCTCCAGAGAGGCACGGCTGCAGGCGTTTCTGGTGCCGCGTAGCTGGGTTTAAGTACGGCCGGACTCGGTGCCAAATAGCTCTATCACCTTGTCAATTAATGCCTGGCGCTCACCGCCGGGCAAAAAAGCTGCATAGACTTCCCGACTGATGGTGGGAGCCTCTTCCACCAGAAACAGCCGTTCCTGATCCTGGTATTGACGGATCATGGAACTGGGTAAAAAGGCACTGCCGCCGTGATGCAGCAGATATTCCAGCGCAATGCGTACTGAACCAGTATGCAGCAACGGAGGCGTGGCGGTATTGAACAGTTTGGCGTGCTGAGTATTAAAGGCGGTGCCCCAGTCGATACGAATGTAATCCTGAGCCATGGCCCGGCTGGCATCCAAACCTGGATAAGTGGAGACCAGCTGCAGATCCATGGTGTGGGTAGCAATATGGCGTACTCCCTCAATACGGGCTGGATCCGTAAGAAAGGCCAGATCCAGAGTGCGGCTCAGCAGCGCCCGGGTCATTTGCTCCGGAGTGCGAATATCGGCTCGTAATGATAATGCCGGCAGCTCACAATAAAGCCGGTGCAAACCGTCTTGCAGGTAGGCGTCCCACAGGTTAGCGGTGCCTGCCACTGCCAGCTGCTGAGTTTGCCGTTCGCTTAAAGCTACCTCGTGCTGGGCCCGGGCCCAGGCCAGCAGCATGGATTCTGCATGAGGGATAAGTGCTTCACCTGATGAGGTCAGCTGAATATTGTTGCGCAACCGGGTGAAGAGGGTGACGCCCAGCTGGCTTTCAAGCTGGCGAATGCGAAAGCTGACCGCAGACGGCGTCAGGTACAGGTGCTCTGCTGCCTTGCCAAAGTGACGGGTACGTGACACTTCCAGAAAGGTTTTTAAAAGTTCGGTATCCAAGGCCAACCACAATTATTTTGTTCGTTAGCGCAAAATCTATTCGTTTTGGCGGCTAATGCAACCAAAAAAATGCCTTTGATGGCAATATAATTTCTATCTCCTTTAAATTCAGTAGCAGTGAGAAGCATCATGGACAGATACGTCGTTACCGGTAATCCCATCGCTCACAGTCAGTCACCCTTTATTCATCAGGCATTTGCCGATCAAACCGGTCAGCAAATCAGCTACGAGAGGCTATTGTTGCCACTGGATGGTTTTGCTCAGGGAATAGCGGATTTCGTAAAGCAGGGGGGACTTGGCTGCAATGTGACTGTTCCTTTTAAAACCGATGCGCTGGCGGTAGCCGATGAGCTGAGTGAGCGTGCCAGTCTGGCAGAAGCGGTTAATACTCTTAAAGTAATGAGCGATGGCCGGTTATTTGCCGATAATACCGACGGGGCCGGCCTGGTCATGGATTTAAAACGACTGGGCGTACCGCTGACGGATAAACGCATTTTGCTGCTGGGCGCGGGCGGAGCAGCCCGGGGAGTGATGGGCCCGTTGCTGGCGGAGCAGCCGGCCATGCTGGTGGTGACCAATCGCACGCGGGCACGGGCCGATGAACTGGCCAGCCGCTTTGCCAGCCTGGGACCGGTCAGCAGCCAGCCGCTTGATGCCTTGCAGGGATCCTTTGATCTGATTATTAACAGCACTTCTGCCAGTTTGCAGGGAGAGCGGCTGACCTTGCCTGCCAGCCTTTGCCATTCCGGCACCCATGTCTACGATATGATGTATGGGCGGGAAGAAACTCCCTTTATGTGCTGGGCGACGGAGCAGGGCGTCAGTCATCGTTATGATGGCCTGGGCATGCTGGTAGGACAGGCGGCAGAAAGCTTTTATCTCTGGCGTGGTGTGCGCCCGAATATGGCACCGGTACTGCAGGCACTCAGGACCAGACTGGAACAGGCACAATGAATCAGGACATTATTGTCGGCGACGAAGTTTACTGGCAGCCCGAAGAACAACGGCTGGCCTTCAGTGCTCACTGGCAGGGCAGGCAGGTATTCTGTTTTATCACTCAGCACCGGCTGGAGCACCTGGCGGGTCAGCAGTTACCCGACGAGGCCAGTGCCATGCTGGCCTTTGAGCAGGTGCGCTTTGATATTGAAGAGCTGGTGTGCGAGCGCATCGAAGAAGAAGCCTTTGCACCGGACGGCAGCATCAGCCTGTAGGGCTTGTATCTTGGTCAAGAGCCGGCAGAGAGGGCGCTACGCGAAGCATCAGTGCGGTTGCACTCCGCCGACACGCTTCACTTATTGCCACTCACTAAAAAAGCCTGTTGCGAACATAGTTAATGTTCGGTCAGGCTTTTTTAATTCGTCATGGCGAGCAAAGCTCGCCCCATGAACGCTCGAAAATGCCATCCCTGGCATTTAATGTTCGGCTACGGCAATCCCCACTGCTACTTCGGGCAACATCGGCATTATCTGCATACAATCAGTCAGCGTCAGGCGTGCAGAGGAGGGCAAAGGGTGTCTGCTTCGCCGTGCCCTTCGCGTCAGGGATGACGCGACGGAGCGTACATGGAGGTATTCACAGCGTGCCGGCGAAGTAGTGCGCTTTGAGCGACGATAGTGCACTGCTCTGCAGACGATGATATTTGTGACCGAGATTTGTCTGTTGATTACCTCTGCTGGAGATATTCATCCTTCAGGCGTACATAGTTGTCGGCTGAGGCGGGCAAAAATGCCTTTTCTTCCTCGGTCAGCGGGCGCGCCTGACGCACCGGTGAGCCGACATATAAAAAACCTGTCTTCAGTCGCTTGCCCGGCGGCACCAGACTGCCGGCACCGATAATCACATCGTCTTCAACGATGGCACCATCCAGAATAATGGCACCCATGCCCACCAGTACCCGATTACCGATGGTGCAGGCGTGTAACAT
Source organism: Oceanimonas sp. CAM02 (assembly GCF_032842915.1). NCBI lineage: Bacteria > Pseudomonadati > Pseudomonadota > Gammaproteobacteria > Aeromonadales > Aeromonadaceae > Oceanimonas > Oceanimonas sp. CAM02. The sequence continues at coordinate 558 of NZ_JAWJBK010000007.1, read as the reverse complement.
GGCCTTGTGACCAACCGTTACGTCATCCCCGATCAGCAACGGCAGGCCGTCGGGGCGGGAATCACTTTGGCGGGTGACGTGCAGCACGCTGCCATCCTGAATATTGGTACGGGCACCGATGCGAATGTGGTTCACATCGCCCCGGGCGGCAACCAGAGGCCAGATGCTGCTGTCGTTACCCAGAATAATGTCGCCGTAAAGCACGGCAGATTCTTCCACAAACACGCGCTCGCCCAGCGTTGGAACGATTCCCTGGTATGCCTTTAATGATTTCATGCCTTCATCTCTTTATTGGGGGCTGACAGGGCAATATAGTACCGAAACCCAGATAAAAGTGCAGGATCTGTGTATAACTCTGTGGCTAACATGTGGTTTTGCTGAGTTAATAAGCGTTCGGTGCTGAAACCCCGTTTTTTGTCAAAAAAGCCCTTGCGCAAAAATCGCGGCTCCCTATAATGCGCATCCACTGACACGGGGCAAGCGGCCTACGGTCACAAACGTTGAAAGACAACGAAACAAAGTTTGATTCAACGCTTGACGAACACCAAGAGTTGCGTA
>NZ_JAWJBK010000006.1:0-73022 GCF_032842915.1 Oceanimonas sp. CAM02 | reverse complement strand
CAGTTTGCTTGATACTAATTTTTAAAGAGCGATGCTCTGCAGCTCAAGGCTGCTTAAAGAGCGTTGACCGCTTTCGCTGGTCAGGGCTGCGTATTCTACGCAACTCTTGGTGTTCGTCAAGCGTTGAATCAAACTTTATTTTGTTGTCTTTCAACGTTTGTGACCGTAGGCCGCTTGCCCCGTGTCAGTGGATGCGCATTATAGGGAGCCGCGATTTTTGCGCAAGGGCTTTTTTGACATTTTTATTAAAAAAAGCGACTCCGTATAAAAAACATACCAAAACCGCTTTTTACTGTATTTTTACTGCGCGATATCAGCCCCGGCCGGCGATTTTCTTGGCGAATTCGCTGACTTTGTCCCAGTCAGTGAACTCCAGATCCTGGCTGGTATCGGTGCTGCCGCCGGTGATTTTCATGATCAGCTGAATGATACGGGTCTGCCACCAGTTGTATTCGCTGTATTTCAGCGCACCGGCAAATACGCCTATGGTTCGAGGTCGCCAGGGAGACTGAGCCAGAAATTTCTTGATATAGGCGTTGTTTTCAGGAACGGCTTTCTCTGGCTTACGTGCAGTGAGACAAACGCAAAAAAAAGTCGAGTCTGCTACGGCCAGCTGCTCACTATGGTGCTGAATAAAGTTATGAACACTATCGTGGAAACGACCGTAGCGAATAGAGGCCCCTATCAGCACCTTATCGTATTTGCTGAGGTTTTTTCTGGGATTGGTGTGCAAATCCACCAGTTCCACATCATAACCACTGAATTCACACCGCATCGCCTCAATGATCTTGTGGGTCTGACCATTACGGGATGAATAAAGTACCAACAGTTTTTCCATAGACTCCTCAATCAGCTGCGCCAGAACGCTGGCGTGAACAGCACCAACAGGGTAAATATTTCAAGACGACCAAACAGCATGGACAACACCAAAATCCACTTGGCGCTGTCTGTTGTGCTGCCAAAGTTGGCGGCAACTTCGCCCAGACCCGGGCCCAGGTTATTCAGGGTAGCAACCACAGCAGTAAAAGCGGTAAGTTCGTTCATGCCGGTCGCCAGCAGCGCCAGCATGCAAATAACAAATACCAATGCATAAGCGGCAAAAAAGCCCCACACTGCCTCAACCACTTTATCAGCTAACGCTTTGTTGCCAAGTTTTATTCGATACACAGCTCTGGGATGAATGAGCCGCTTGAGCTCACGCATCCCCTGCAGATTGAGCAGCATAATTCGCACTACTTTAATGCCTCCGCCGGTACTGCCGGCGCAACCTCCAATACAGGAGGCAAACATCAGCAATACCGGCAGAAACAAAGGCCATTCGGCAAATCCTGTAGTACTGAAACCGGCAGTAGTAGCGATGGATACCGACTGAAACAGTGCCTGATCCAATGCCTGCCAGGGATCGCTGTATACCTGATGAACCAGTAACATGACCATGCAGATAAGAGTCAGTACCAGCTGCACACCAATAAAGACTTTCAGCTCAGGATCCAGCCGGTACACCGACAGCCGCATGCCACGGTTAGAAAAAGCAGCGAAATGCAGGCTGAAGTTAACACCGGCAATAATCAGAAACACCACGATAATAAGGTTGATTGTGGGGCTGTTAAAATAGCCCACACTGGCGTCGTAGGTAGAAAAGCCGCCGATAGCAATAGTAGAGAAGGAGTGACAGATGGCATCAAACAGGTTCATGCCTGCCAGCCACAGTAACAGGGCACAGACAATCGTCAGCACCAGATAGATGTACCAGAGCGCCTTGGCGGTTTCGGCAATACGCGGAGCGACCTTATTGTCTTTCACCGGCCCGGGAATTTCAGCCCGAAACAGCTGCATGCCACCAATACCCAGAATGGGCAGAATCGCCACCGCCAGCACAATGATCCCCATCCCCCCGAGCCATTGCAGCATCTGACGATAAAACAGTATGGCCTTGGGCAGGTTGTCCAGACCACTGATAACAGTGGCCCCCGTGGTGGTGAGGCCGGAAAAGGACTCAAAAAATGCTTCAGCCACTGTCATATCCGGCACTTCACTGAGCAGGAAAGGAATGGCCCCAACACTGCCCAGCACTGTCCAGAACAGCACTACGATAAGAAAACCTTCCTTGGCCCGCAGATCTTTATGGTGATTACGGTTAGGAAACCACAGCACCAACCCCAGTACCAGGCAGATAATAAAGGCACTGAAGAAGTCGAGACCGGCACCGTCCCGATAGATATAGGCCACCAGTGCCGGTGCCAGCATGGTGACGCTGAATAACGCCACCAGAATACCTACAATACGGATAATAGAACGAATATGCATGAAGGGCTTCCGGCCTGTGTATTAATCGGTTAGCGGGCGGGCGATTACCCTTCCCTGAGTTCTGTCTTTAATTTGCTGCGCCAGGCTGTTAAGCAGGCGAATATCGACCCGCAGCACTCCGGAAACCATAACGCCATAATCCAGCTGCTCCCAATGAGCACCACTCTGAGTAAACAGATTTTCCAGCTGAGCCATGTCGCTATAGTCGGCAGAAAGTGCAAGCCGACCTTCTATTATCTTTTCCGTGGTGCTCAGTTCAGCCAGGGCACCGTTTACCGAACTGCCATAAGCCCGCACCAGTCCGCCTGTGCCCAGTTTGATACCACCAAAATAGCGCACCACCACAGCTGTTATTTCACCGATACCCGCTCCCTGCAAGACGGCCAGCATGGGTTTTCCTGCCGTGCCGGTGGGCTCGCCGTCATCACTGAAACCCAGTGCCTGAGAGTCGTTGGGGGCACCTGCCACAAACGCGGAACAATGATGACGGGCATCGGGATATTCGGCCCGTATTTGCTCAATAAAGACTTTGGCTGCATCAGCATCCGGCGTATGGGCCAGATAGGTAATGAAACGGCTTTTTTTGATTTCCTGCTCCCACACCACAGAAGCGGCTGGAACCAGATACGGAGTGAAGGTCATGAATCATCCCTGTATATCTGAGACTAGCCATCATATCACAGCTGAAAAGTGCCCTGGACGGACAAAAAATACACAAACGCTTTTTAAACAAGCGTTTTAAAATACATTGAAAAGTGTCTATTTACTGTCCATAGTGATTTGACTGTGCTTGGTTGTTAACGGCGCTGCCTCAGGGAATTCAAGGAGATATTTATATGATCTACCAAGGTGAAACCCTATCGGTCACCCTTATGGACAATGGTATTGCCGAGCTATGCTTTAATGCGCCCGGCAGTGTGAATAAACTGGACGGTGCAGCTCTGCTGACACTGGAAGCAGCCATTACCGCTCTGGAAAAAACAGAGAGCATTAAAGGACTGCTGGTCACCAGTGCTAAAGACGCCTTTATTGTGGGTGCCGACATTACCGAGTTCCTCGATAAGTTTGCGTTACCTGACAGTGAGCTGGCAAGCTGGCTGGGCCGGGCCAATTCCATTTTCAATCGTATGGAAGATCTGCCTTTTCCCACCGTGAGCCTGGTTCGCGGCTACGCCCTTGGCGGTGGCTGTGAATGTATTCTAGCCACCGACTTCCGTTTGGGCGATGCCAGTGCCCGCATTGGCCTGCCGGAAACCAAGCTGGGCATTATGCCGGGCTTTGGCGGCACAGTTCGCCTGCCCAGGCTGCTGGGTGCCGACACCGCCATGGAGTGGATTACCACTGGCCGGGATCATAAAGCCGATGAGTGCCTGAAGTTGGGCATACTGGATGGTATCGTCGATACCACCAAACTGCGTGATGCCGGTATTAAATTGCTGCAGGATGCCGGCTTGCACCACTGGCAAGGCCGCCGCCGGCAAAAAACCTCTCCCCTAACCCTGAGCAAAACCGAAGCCGCCATGAGCTTTGCCACCGCAAAAGGCATGGTAGCTGCCAAGGCCGGCCCTCACTACCCAGCCCCCATAATGGCGGTAAACACCATTGAAGCCGCCGCCGGCATGAGCCGTGACGCTGCCCTGCTGGTAGAGCAGGAAAACTTTATTACGCTCACTCGCACCACTGCAGCCCGCGCCCTGGTCGGACTTTTTCTGAATGATCAGCTGGTGAAAAGCAAGGCCAAAAAGGCAGCAAAAAGCGCCACTGCCACAGAGCGCATGGCGGTGTTGGGTGCCGGCATTATGGGGGGCGGCATCGCCTGCCAGGCAGCCGTAAAAGGCATTTCTGCGGTGATGAAAGACATTAACAACGAAGCGCTGCAACTGGGCATGGATGAGGCCGGCAAGCGGCTTAACCAGCAGCTGGAGCGGAACAAAATAGACGGCAAGCAACTGGCACGGGTACTGTCTGATATTCGTCCGGCTCTCAGTTATGACGAACTGGGCAACGTGGATCTGGTAGTGGAAGCCGTAGTGGAAAACCCCGGCATCAAGGCGAAGGTACTGGCAGAAACAGAGCAAAAGGTGGATGAAAATACCGTTATTGCCTCCAACACCTCTACCATTCCTATTTCTGAGCTGGCGAAAAGCCTCACGCATCCTGAACGTTTCTGCGGCATGCACTTTTTTAATCCGGTGCACCGCATGCCGCTGGTGGAAGTGATTCGCGGAGAGCACACCAGTGATGACACCATCAACCAGGTGGTGGCCTGCGCGGCAGCCATGGGCAAGACTCCCATAGTGGTCAACGACTGCCCGGGATTTTTTGTAAACCGGGTGCTGTTCCCCTATTTCTTTGGCTTTAACCGGCTGCTGGCCGACGGCGCTGATATTGCCGAAATAGACAAGATCATGGAACGCCGCTTTGGCTGGCCCATGGGGCCGGCACAATTACTCGATGTGGTGGGCATGGATACCGCCCATCATGCCGCCGACGTAATGGCACAGGGGTTTCCTGATCGCATGCAGCAAAGCGGCAGCACCGCCATCGACCTGCTGTTTAAGCAAAAACTGCTGGGCCAGAAAAACGGTCATGGCTTTTACTGCTGGCAGCAGGACAAAAAAGGCCGGCTGCAAAAAACCGACAACCCTCAGGCTCAGGCGCTGTTGCAGCAGGCCTTTGGCCAGACAAACTCATTTGAAGCCGATGACATCATTACCCGCATGATGGTGCCCATGGTGAATGAAGTGGTGCGTTGCCTGGAAGAAAACATTATTGCCTCTCCCGCCGAAGCCGATATGGCGCTGATCTATGGCCTTGGTTTTCCTCCGTTCCGTGGCGGTGTATTCCGCTGGCTCGACACTATAGGACTAAACGAATATCTGGCCATGGCGGATCACCATGCCGGCCTGGGTCCGTTGTATCAGGTCAGTGACCGGCTGCGCCACATGGCTCAACACAACCAAACCTTTTACTGAGCGCCCGCAGGAGACAAATCATGAAAGACGTGGTGATTGTAGATTGCATTCGTACCCCCATGGGCCGCTCAAAAGGCGGTGCATTCCGTCATGTGCGTGCCGAAGACTTATCAGCGCACTTGATGCAAGGGCTACTGGCCCGCAACCCGGCACTGAAGGCGGCAGAGATAGAAGACATTGTCTGGGGCTGCGTGCAGCAAACTCTGGAGCAGGGCTTTAACGTAGCCCGCAACGCCGCCCTGCTCGCCGGCCTGCCCAAGTCGGTAAGTGCGGTGACCGTAAACCGGCTGTGTGGCAGCTCCATGCAGGCACTGCACGATGCCAGCCGGGCCATTATGACCGGTGACGGCGACATCTTTATGGTGGGAGGCGTGGAGCATATGGGGCACGTGCCCATGACCCATGGTGTGGACTTTCATCCAAGGCTAGGGCTGAATGTGGCCAAAGCCGCCGGCATGATGGGCCTGACCGCCGAAATGCTGGCAAAGACATATCAGATAAGCCGTAAAGACCAAGATGCCTTTGCACTGCGCTCGCACCAGCGCGCCCATGAGGCTACGGTGGAGGGTCGCTTCAACCGGGAAATTCTGGCCACTGCCGGCCACGATGCCGACGGCGTGCCCTTTTTGCTGGAAAGCGATGAAGTGATCCGGCCCGACACCAGCCTGGACTCCCTCGCCAGCCTGAAGCCGGTGTTTGATCCTGCCAACGGCAGCGTGACTGCCGGCAGCTCATCGGCTCTGTCGGACGGGGCCGCCGCCATGCTGGTGATGTCTGCCGATCGCGCCGCTGCCCTGGGTCTTAAGCCCAGAGCCCGCGTGCGCGCCATGGCGGTGGCCGGCTGTGAGCCCTCTGTTATGGGCATAGGACCGGTGCCGGCGGTGCACAAGGCACTGAAACGCGCCGGGCTTACTCTTGAAGACATCGATGTGTTTGAGCTGAACGAGGCCTTTGCCGCCCAGTCGCTGGCAGTACTGAAAGAGCTGAAACTGCTCGATATCATGGACGAAAGAGTAAACCTCAATGGCGGTGCCATTGCTCTTGGGCATCCGCTGGGCTGCTCGGGCGCACGCATCTGCACCACCCTTATTAATGTCATGGAGCATAACGGTGCAACCCTGGGTGTGGCCACCATGTGTATTGGCATGGGCCAGGGCATTGCCACCGTGCTTGAGCGGCTCTGATGTAACGATGAAAGGGTTGACCATTTTTTCGGCAGCATTAAGATAAGCGGGTTTTCAGAAAAAGTAGACTGATATGACCGTTTCTCTTACCGATGCTCATCACCAGCTGGACGCTACCGGCCTGCGCTGCCCGGAGCCGGTGATGATGGTGCGCAAACAGGTGCGCACCATGGCTGCCGGCGAAACCCTGCTGATCACCGCCGACGATCCGTCCACCAGCCGGGATATTCCCAGCTTCTGCCGCTTTATGGATCACCAGTTATTGTCCAGCCAGACAGACGAACTGCCCTACCGCTTTCTGATCCGGAAAGGGAACTGACAGCTTTAAGCGGTCAGCTATAAGCTGTCAGTTGTTCCGCGTTGTTTTTTCTTACAGCTTGCGGCTGCTTTTACGTAAAAATGCCCGCATTTGCGGGCATTTTTTATCAGGTTACAGATAAATTAGCTTAACCCATGGGGCTCAGGGTTATCTCTACCCGACGGTTCTGGGCCCGGCCCTGCTCGGTAGCGTTGCTGGCGATGGGCTGGTTCAAGCCCGCACCGCGAATGTTAAAGCGGTTGGCAGCAGCACCCTGGCTGATCAGGAACTGACCCACGGTGGCAGCACGACGCTCAGACAGGCTCTGGTTATAGCTGGCAGAGCCGGTGTTATCGGTATGGCCAACTACGTTTACCCAGGTCTTGTCATACTCTTTCAATACCATGGCAACACCGCTCAGAGTGTTGTAGAAACTGGGCGACAATTCGGCACTGTCTACCGCAAAGGTGACGTTGCTGGGCATGTTCAGAATAATCTGATCGCCGTTACGGGTTACGCTGACGCCGGTGCCCTGCATGCGGTCACGCAGTTTGGCTTCCTGCACATCCATGTAATAACCCACGCCGCCACCCAGGGCTGCACCACTGGCAGCGCCAATGAGAATGCCTTTCTTGCGATCGCTGGAGCTGGCGGATGCGCCGCCAATCACGGCACCAGCCAGCGCACCAATACCACTGCCAATGGCAGCATTGGAGGTCTGACGTTCGCCGGTGTAAGGGTTGGTGGTACAGGCGGAAAGAGCCAGTGCCGCCGCCACGGCCAGACAAATCTTCTTCATGGTAATTCCCGTTAACAAAGCACAAGTAACCGTCAATATAGCGCCCTGTCAGGTAAAAAACCAAGTGCTGTATGAGACTTAAGGTCAGCTACTGACGTTGTTCGGATGACAATGACAACTGAGCAGATGATCGTTCACCATGCCGGTGGCCTGCATAAAGGCGTAACAACTGGTGCTGCCCACAAAGGCAAACCCCCGCTGCTTAAGCGCTTTGGCCATGGCATCGGATTCGGGCGTGGTCACCGGCACGGCACTGGCATCAGGCCAGCGGTTAATCACAGGCGCGCCACCCACAAACGCCCACAGCCAGCGGCTGAAGTCGATGCCGTCTTGCTGCATGGCCAAATACGCATGAGCATTGGTAATAATAGACTCGATTTTGCGGCGATTGCGCACTATGCCGGGGTTTTGCATCAGCCGCTCCACATCCTCCGATGTAAAGCGCACCAGCTGTGCAGGCTTAAAGCCGGCAAAAGCATCACGGTAGGCCGGTATCTTGCACAAAATAGTAAACCAGCTCAGCCCGGCCTGCTGGCCGTCAAGACACAGCTTCTCAAACAACGCCCGGCTGTCGTACTCGGGCACGCCCCATTCATGATCGTGATAAGCAATATAACGAGGGTCCTGATTGACCCAGGCACAGCGTTGCACCATGGTGCCTCCCTAATTCAGCCTATATTCACACCGGACCAGCGGGTATACTCGGTAACCTAGTTTCACTCAGCAAACGCACCTATATCAAGGCGCTATCATCATGCAAAAATTCGATATCAATACCTTTCAGGGTCTGATCCTCACCTTGCAGGATTATTGGGCCCGTCAGGGCTGCACCGTAGTGCAGCCGCTGGACATGGAAGTGGGTGCCGGCACCTCACACCCCATGACCTGCCTGCGTGCCATCGGCCCTGAGCCCATGGCTGCGGCTTATGTACAACCATCACGCCGCCCCACCGACGGCCGCTATGGCGAAAACCCCAACCGTCTGCAGCACTATTACCAGTTTCAGGTAGTGATCAAACCATCGCCTGATAATATTCAAGAGTTGTATCTGGGCTCGCTTGAGGCACTGGGCCTAGACCCTCAGGTACATGACATTCGCTTTGTGGAAGACAACTGGGAAAACCCCACTCTGGGTGCCTGGGGTCTGGGCTGGGAAGTGTGGCTCAACGGCATGGAAGTAACCCAGTTTACCTACTTCCAGCAGGTAGGCGGCCTGGAATGCAAGCCGGTAACCGGCGAGATCACCTATGGTCTGGAGCGTCTGGCCATGTACATTCAGGGCGTGGACTCGGTTTATGACCTGGTATGGTGTGACGGCCCCCTGGGCAAAACCACCTACGGCGATATCTTCCATCAGAACGAGGTGGAGCAGTCTACCTACAACTTTGAGCACGCTGATGTAGACTTCCTGTTTGGCTTTTTTGAGCAATGTGAAAAGGAATGTCAGTACTTGCTTGAGCTGGAAAAACCTCTGCCTCTACCCGCCTATGAGCGTATTCTCAAGGCCGGCCATGCCTTTAACCTGCTGGATGCCCGCAAGGCCATTTCGGTCACCGAACGTCAGCGCTACATACTGCGTATTCGTACCCTGACCAAGGCGGTGGCCGAAGCCTATTACGCGTCCCGCGAGGCTCTCGGTTTCCCCATGTGTAAAAAAGAAGGATAAGGCCATGGCTGAACAGAACTTTCTGGCAGAGATCGGCACCGAAGAGCTGCCGCCCAAGGCCCTGCGCAGCCTGGGTGAAGCTTTTGCCAACAACCTGCAAAACGAACTCAACAGTGCTGATTTAGCCTTTAACAGCATTCGCTGGTTTGCCGCTCCCCGCCGGCTGGCCGTTCAGGTCACCGGTCTGGCGGCCGCTCAGGCCGACAAACAGGTAGAGAAGCGTGGCCCTGCCGTGCAGGCCGCCTTTGACGCCGACGGTAACCCCACCAAGGCTGCCATGGGCTGGGCCCGGGGCAACGGCATAGAGGTGGCCGAGGCTGGTCGTCTGAAAACCGACAAGGGCGAGTGGCTGGTGCATGTGGCCGACATTAAAGGCAAACCGGCTGCCGAGCTGCTGCCCGCCATGGTAGAGCAGGCACTGAGCAAGCTGCCCATTCCAAAGGCCATGCGCTGGGGTGACAAAACCACTCAGTTTATTCGCCCGGTACACACTCTTACCCTGCTGTTGGGCGAACAACTGCTGCCCGCCACCATTCTGGGTGTAAACTCCGCCCGTACTATTCGTGGCCATCGCTTTATGGGCGAAAAAGAATTCCAGCTTGATCACGCCGATAACTACCTGGAGCAGCTTGAGACCCGTGGCAAAGTGCTGGCCGATTTTGAGCGCCGCAAAGCCATTATTGAAGCCGGGGTAAAGAAAGCCGCTGCTGCCGTGGGTGGTGAAGCAGATCTTGAAGCAGAGCTGCTGGAAGAAGTGACTTCTCTGGTAGAGTGGCCCGTAGTGCTGACTGCCTCTTTTGAAGAAACCTTTCTCAAGGTGCCTGCCGAAGCGCTGGTGTACACCATGAAGGGCGACCAGAAGTATTTTCCGGTATACAGCGCCGATGGCAAGCTGCTGCCCAGGTTCATCTTTGTGACCAATATCGAGTCCAAGGATCCAAGCCAGATTATTCAGGGTAACGAGAAAGTCGTGCGCCCCCGCCTGGCCGACGCCGAGTTCTTCTTTAATAACGACCGTAAGGCCACCCTGGCATCCCGTCTGGATCAGCTCGACAATGTGCTGTTCCAGAAACAACTGGGCACGGTAAAAGAAAAATCCGAGCGCATCAGCGCCCTGGCCAGCTATGTGGCGGCCGCCATTGGTGCCGATCAGGCGCTGGCCGAACGGGCTGGCTTGCTGTCCAAGTGTGATCTGGTCACCGATATGGTGTTTGAGTTCACCGACACTCAGGGGGTAATGGGCATGCACTATGCCCGCCACGACGGTGAGCCGGAAGCTGTGGCACTGGCCCTGAAAGAGCAATATCAGCCCCGCTTTGCCGGTGACTCGCTGCCTGCTCAGGATATATCTGCCGCCGTGGCACTGGCCGACAAGCTGGATACTCTGGTAGGTATCTTCGGCATTGGTCAGGCGCCCAAGGGCGACAAAGATCCCTTTGCTCTGCGTCGTGCCGCTCTGGGTGCCCTGCGCATTATTGTGGAAAAAGGCTACCAGATCGATCTGCTGATGCTGATCGATCAGGCCCGCGCGCTCTACGGCAACAAGGTATCCAACCAGAATGTTGCTGGCGAGGTACTGGAGTTTATGCTGGGCCGCTTCCGCGCCTGGTATCAGGATGCCGGCTACAGCGTAGACGTGATCCAATCCGTGCTGGCCCGTCGCCCTACCCGCCCCGCCGACTTTGACGCCAGAGTAAAAGCCGTCAGCGCCTTCCGCGAGCTGGATGCCGCCATCGCCCTGGCTGCGGCCAACAAACGGGTAGGCAACATTCTGGCCAAGGTCGAAGGCGATATTCCTGCCAAGGTAAACACGACTCTGCTGCAGGATGAGGCCGAGAAAATCCTGGCCACTCAGGTGGCCGAGCTGACCGAACGCCTGGCCCCCCTGTTTGCCGACGGTGACTACAGCAAGGCACTGGCCGAGCTGGCGGCACTGCGTGAAAACGTAGATGCTTTCTTTGATCAGGTGATGGTAATGGCCGACGACGAGGCCGTGCGTCTGAATCGTCTGGCACTGCTTAACCAGCTGCGCAACCTGTTCCTGCGGGTGGCGGATATCTCGCTGCTGCAGTAAATCTGAAAGTAACACAGTAATGACAGCCCCGTTTACGCGGGGCTTTTTATTGCCTGTTTCACGTGAAACAAAAATAACAGGTACAGACCATAGTCCGGTCGACACCCATGGCAATATCAGATAACGTCAATCTTTTGCAACTCACTGTAATTGGTAGCTCGAACATGGAATTTTCAGCATTCGGACAGAAGTTTACCCGCCATTCCGGCATCACTCAGCTGATGGATGATCTCAACCAGGGTCTGACCGCCGCCAACACCATTATGCTGGGTGGTGGTAATCCGGCAGCCATTCCTGAGGTGATGGCCTACTTGGATCAGCAGGCACTGGAGCTGCTGAAAACCGGAGACCTGCTGAAAGCGGTTGCCAATTACGATGGCCCTCAGGGCAAAGACAGTTTTATTAACGCGCTGGCAGAGCTGTTGTCCAAAGAGCTGGGCTGGCAGGTAGCGCCGGAAAACATTGCCCTGACCAATGGCAGCCAGACTGCCTTCTTCTATCTGTTTAACCTGATGGCTGGTGACTTTAAGGGCGGTCGCAGAAAGAAGGTGCTGTTTCCGCTGGCACCGGAATACATCGGCTATGGCGACAGTGCTCTGGATGAAGACCACTTTGTGGCCTGCAAGCCGGAGATCCGCCAGTTTGATAACGGCATGTTCAAATACTATGTGGACTTTGACAACCTTGAAGTGGGTGACGATATTGGCCTGATTTGTGTTTCACGCCCTACCAATCCCACCGGCAACGTGCTGACCGATGAAGAAATTCGCCATCTGGATCAAATAGCCAGAGACAAAGGCATTCCGCTGCTGATCGACAATGCCTACGGAACGCCCTTTCCCAATATTATTTTCAGTGAAGCCACGCCCTTCTGGAACGACAACACCATACTGTGCATGAGCCTGTCGAAGCTGGGCCTGCCCGGTGTACGTTGCGGCATAGTGATCGCCAACCCCACTATTGTAAAAGCCATTACCAATATCAGCGGTATCGTCAATCTGGCACCAGGCAGCATGGGGCCGGCACTGACTCTGCCCATGATTAAAAATGGTGACATCATTAATCTGAGCAACAATGTCATTAAACCCTTCTACCAGAATAAAGCCGAGCAGGCGGTGGAGTGGCTGCAGCAGGCCATTCCCCTGCCCCAGTTTCATATTCATAAACCGGAAGGTGCCCTGTTTCTGTGGCTGTGGTTTGAGGATCTGCCCATACACTGCCAGGAGCTGTATCAGCGCCTGAAACAAAAGGGCTTGCTGGTGGTGCCGGGCCATTACTTTTTCCCGGGCATTGAAGACGACGACTGGGCTCACAGCAAGCAATGCATTCGCCTGAACTACGCCCAGCCGGAAGCGGACGTCAAAGCCGGTATCGAGATCCTGGCGAAGGAAGTGCTGGCGATTTACGGTGAGAGCCAAAACTGATGGCCCAAACCACTTGTCACTCCGGTACTAAATCAAGTTCAGCATGACGGACCCGGAGTCCAGGACAGTAACACTGTAGTTCGCAGCAAGATACCGGGTCGTTGCCCGGCATGACAGCGCTTATCGTTATGTTGGGACTCATCCCAACCTTGTACTGTCCGGTAGTAAACAGACAACGCCGGTGGCAGCCGAAGCAGCAGTGGGAGTAAGCACTGAAAACAACAACGCCGGCTAAAGCCGGCGTTGTGTTTATCGAGCTACTGATTATTCGCTTTTATGCTCCAGAGTGCGGCCCTCGCCAATTTCAATACGGCGGGGCTTGAGTGCCTCCGGCACTTCCCGCAGCAGGCTGATTTGCAGCAGACCGTGCTCCAGTTTGGCACCCTTCACCTGCACATGGTCTGCCAGCCGGAATTTCAGTTCAAAGTCACGATTACTGATGCCCTGATACAGGTAACGGCTTTCACTATTGGACTGCTCATGCTTACCTTTTACCAGCAAGGTGTTCTGCTCCACTGACAGCTCAAGCTCGCTCTCGGCAAAGCCGGCCACCGCCACCGTGATCAGATAACTGTCTTCGTCCTGTTTTTCGATATTGTAAGGCGGCTGATCACCACTTTTGCCATGCAGCAGGTGCTCAAGATCCCCTACCAGACGATCAAATCCAATGGCAGAACGGTACAACGGGCTCATATCAAAACGACTCATCATCCTATCCTCCAATCGTAAGCAATAGGTCAGACGCTCAGCCGATGCTGATGGTTCTGGGCTTGGCCGCTTCCGGCACTTCCCGTACCAGATCAATGTGCAGCAAGCCGTTTTCCAGATCGGCGCCGGTCACTTTTATATGATCGGCCAGCTGAAAACGGCGCTCAAAACCACGCTCGGCAATACCCTGATACAGGTAGTTACGGCCGCCCTGTTGTTCCGGGGTTTTATGGCCTTTTACCATCAGGGTGTTTTCATGGCTGGTGATCTCCAGCTCCTCCCGGGCAAAGCCGGCCACCGCCATGGAAATACGGTACTGGTTCTCGCTGAGCAACTCGATATTGTAAGGGGGATAACCGCTGTTGCCGTTGCTGCCATTGTTGGCGGCATTTTCCATCAGGGATGCCAGACGATCAAAACCGATGGCGGAGCGGTACAGGGGTGAAAAATCAAAGCGTGACATACATCTATCCTCCAGTGAGCGATATTGATTTGCCCTCCAACCGGACGGGCATTGCGGGCCCTCAACCGAGCGACCCGCCTTGTTCACTATCAGATATAGGGGTGTGTATTTTCGCTTTCAAGTGCTGTTGATAATTTTTTAAGCTATTTCTTTCCGTTTTCATGGCCATCGGTCACGGCACCGTAAGAGGCCGAGCCCACTGTGCTGGCATATTTGGCCAGCACACCCCGGTGATAACGCGGCTCAGGCGGTTGCCAGCGGGCCAGCCGTTCGGCAATGACACTGTCGGTCAGCTCCATTTCCAGCCGGTTATGCTCAGCATCAATGGTAATGATGTCACCATCTTGCACTATAGCCAGCGGACCGCCCTGACGCGCTTCCGGCGTAATGTGTCCCACCACAAAACCATGACTCCCACCAGAAAAACGGCCGTCAGTAATCAGGGCTACGCTCTTACCCAGACCTCTGCCCATAATGGCTGAGGTAGGGCTCAGCATCTCCCGCATGCCGGGCCCTCCTCTGGGGCCTTCATAACGGATCACGATGACATCACCTTTTTGTACTGTGCCATCAAGAATACGCTCCAGCGTTTCTTCTTCAGAGTCAAACACCCGGGCCGGGCCGGTAAAACTCAAGCCTTCCTTGCCGGTGATTTTGGCCACGGCACCGCCCGGTGCGAGATTGCCGTAAAGAATACGCAGGTGACTGTCGGGCTTGATGGGATTATCGAGCAGGCGAATGATTTTTTGCTCTTTCGGATAAGGTGCCACTTCCGCCAGATTTTCTGCCAGTGTTTTACCGGTCACGGTCAGGCAATCACCGTGCAGCAGGCCTGCATCGAGCAGCATCTTCATCAGTGGTTGTATGCCACCAATCTCCACCAGCTCAGACATCATGTAATGCCCGCTGGGACGCAAGTCGGCCAGCACCGGCACTCGTTTACCAATGCGGGTAAAATCGTCCAGGGTCAGGGTCAGTTCCACATCAATGGCATGGGCCATGGCCAGCAGATGCAGTACCGCATTGGTAGACCCACCCAGCGCAATCACCAGCGTAATGGCGTTTTCAAAGGCTTCCCGGGTCATAATGTCTGATGGGCAAATATCCTGTTTCAGCAACTCCAGCACCGCCTCACCTGCCCGCTGGCAATCCTGCACCTTGCTGTCTGAGATGGCAATCTGCGCCGAGCTGCCGGGCAGACTCATGCCCATTACCTCTATCGCTGAGGCCATGGTATTGGCGGTATACATGCCGCCGCAGGATCCCGGGCCGGGAATCGCAGTGTCCTCTATCTGCTTTACCTCAATGGCATTTATATCGCCCTTAGCATGGGCCCCCACCGCCTCAAACACCGAGATAATATCGGTATGATTTTCACCGGGTAGTATGGTGCCGCCATAGACAAATATGGCGGGCCGGTTCAGCCGGGCCAGACCAATCAGACAACCGGGCATATTTTTGTCACAGCCGCCAATAGCCACCAGACCATCAAAGCCTTCGCAGCCAGCAACAGCCTCAATGGAGTCAGCAATAATCTCCCGTGATACCAGCGAATATTTCATGCCCTCGGTGCCATTGGCAATGCCGTCGGAAATGGTGATGGTATTAAAGATAATGCTTTTGCCACCGGCACCATCCGTACCCCAGGCAGCTTCCTGTGCTAACGCATTAATATGCATGTTGCAGGGGGTAAGGTTGCTCCAGGTAGATACAATACCGACCTGAGGCTTATAAAAATCATCGTCGTTAAAGCCAGTACCTCGCAGCATGGCCCGGGCCGGTGCTCTGGATATACCATCTACTATTTGGCTGGAATATTTGCGACTGTTGTTACTCATTATGCTCCCCTTGATGAATGACCAACGTCTCTTCCAGTCTAGTCTGCTTATCAGTGTACCGATGGAAGCAATGAAACCAGCGAGCAGCCATAAAAAAGGCAGCCTGCAGGCTGCCTTTGAGTTCACCGGATAAACCGAAGATCAGATATCCAGGTTGGCTACCCGCAGAGCGTTGGTCTCGATAAAGTCGCGGCGCGGCTCTACATGGTCGCCCATCAGGGTGGAGAACAGCTGATCGGCGGCCACGGCGTCTTCAATGGTCACCTGCAGCATGCGGCGGGTTTCCGGATCCATGGTGGTTTCCCACAACTGTTCCGGGTTCATCTCGCCCAGCCCTTTATAACGCTGCACCGACAGGCCACGCTTGCTTTCATTCATCAGCCAGTCCAGGGCCTCAGAAAAACTGGAAACCGCCTTGGTCTTCTCGCCGCGCTTCACATAACCACCCTCTTCAATCAGGTTGGCTATACCCTTGCCCAGGGCCACTATGCTGCGATATTCACCGGAGGCAAAAAAGTCGTAGCTGATCGGAAATTCACGCTCAATGCCGTGCTGACGTACCTTGACCCGGGGCAGATGGCAGTTGCGCTCTTCCGAGTAAACCGCATCCAGCACGTATTCGGTGCCGTTGGTGTTATTGTCCTGCAGGGATTCGTTAATGGCCGCCAGCCAGGCATTCACTTTGGCTTCATCGGTCAGATCGTCCAGGCTCAGCTCGGGCTGATAGATCAGCTCGTTCAGTACAATTTCCGGTGCCCGGCGTGACAGCCGCTCAATCAGCTCCTGTACCTTGCGGTAATCATTCACCAGTTTTTCCAGCTGCTCACCGCCAATGGCGGGTGCCGACTCGTTGACATGCAGGGTGGCGTTATCCAGCGCCAGGCTGGTCTGATACTGCAGCATGGCGGGCTCGTCTTTCAGGTATTGCTCCTGCTTGCCCTTTTTCACTTTATACAGGGGCGGCTGAGCAATATAGACATAGCCGCGCTCGATAATCTCCGGCATCTGCCGGTAGAAGAAGGTCAGCAGCAAAGTACGAATGTGAGCACCGTCCACGTCCGCATCGGTCATGATGATGATGTAGTGGTAGCGCATCTTGTCAGGGTTATATTCGTCCCGGCCAATGCCGCAACCCAGCGCCGTGATCAGGGTGGCCACTTCCTGAGACGACAGCATCTTGTCGAAACGGGCTTTTTCCACGTTCAGGATTTTACCCTTGAGCGGCAGTATGGCCTGATATTTACGGTTGCGCCCCTGCTTGGCAGAGCCCCCCGCCGAGTCACCCTCCACTATGTAGAGTTCGGACATGGCGGGATCTTTTTCCTGACAGTCGGCCAGCTTGCCGGGCAGTCCGGCCAGATCCAGCGCCCCCTTGCGCCTGGTCATTTCCCGCGCCTTGCGCGCTGCTTCCCGGGCCCGGGCGGCGTCGATAATCTTGTTCACCACTATCTTGGCGTCGTTGGGGTTTTCCAGCAGAAACTCCTGCAGACGCTCGGCCATGGCCTGCTCCACTGCGGTTTTCACCTCGGAGGATACCAGCTTGTCTTTGGTCTGGGAGGAGAACTTGGGGTCTGGCACCTTGACTGAAATCACCGCCGTCAGACCTTCCCGGGCATCATCACCGGAGGCGGAGGTCTTGGCCTTTTTGCTGAAACCTTCCTTGTCCATATAGCCGTTCAGGGTACGGGTCAGGGCGGCACGGAAGCCGGCCAGGTGAGTACCACCATCACGCTGAGGAATATTGTTGGTAAAACAGAAGATGTTTTCCTGATAGGAGTCGTTCCACTGCATGGAGACTTCCACCGAAATGCCGTCTTCCCGCTCAGTGGTGAAATGAAACGCCTTGGGATGAATGGGCGTTTTGTTGCGGTTCAGGTATTCCACAAAGGCCTGAATACCGCCCTCATACTCAAAGTGCACTTCCTTGCCGTCGCGCTCGTCCAGCAGCTTGATGGACACGCCAGAGTTCAGAAACGACAGCTCACGCAGGCGCTTGGCCAGAATGTCGTAATGGAAGTTGGTATCAGTAAAGGTTTCATGGCTGGGCCAGAACCGAATTTGGGTGCCAGTGCGGGTGGTATCGCCCACGGCAGTCAGCGGTGCCTGAGGCTCACCATGATGATAGGTTTGCTCATGCACCTTGTTCTTGCGCCAGATGGTCAGCTGCAGCTTTTCCGACAGGGCGTTCACCACCGACACCCCTACGCCGTGCAGACCGCCGGAGACCTTGTAGGAGTTATCATCAAATTTACCGCCGGCGTGCAGCACGGTCAGAATCACTTCCGCCGCTGAACGGCCTTCTTCTTCGTGAATATCGGTGGGAATACCACGGCCGTCATCAGACACAGATACAGAGCCATCGGCATGAATGGTGACAATAATGTCTTTACAGTGACCGGCCAGGGCTTCATCGATTGAGTTGTCCACCACCTCAAACACCATATGGTGCAGGCCAGTGCCGTCGTCCGTGTCGCCGATATACATGCCCGGACGCTTGCGGACCGCATCCAGACCTTTCAATACCTTGATACTCGAAGAGTCGTAAGTGTGTTCACTCATTGGCTTGCTTGCACTCCTGGGTTTCGGTGATTTCACCCTGTTTCACGTGGAACAGCTTACTGTTATCCCGTGTGATCATGTTACCGAGCTGGTTTGTGTCGATAGCAGAAATAAATACCTGAGCCTGCAGCTCGTTCAGCCGCGCAGCCAGTAACTCCCGCTTGTGTTGGTCCAGCTCGGACGCAAAGTCGTCGATCAAAAATATACAGTCCTGTCCGGACTGCTGCTTTAAATACAGCCCCTGGGCCAGCCGCATGGCACACACCAGCAGCTTGAGCTGGCCACGGGACAACAAGTCCTGCACCGGCATGCCCTGAGCTTTTATTCTTATCTCGGCCTTGTGCGGGCCCGACTGGGTGTAGCCCAGGCTGGCATCCCGCTCAATGCCCTGCTGCAGTACTTGTGCCAGCTCGGTCTGCCGGTCCCAGCCACGAAAAAAATCAAGGCTGAATTCAAATTCCGGCAGAAAATCGGCGGCAATGGCGGCAATAACCGGGGCGATGGCATCGGCATAATCCTGCCGGTAGGCACTTAACGCCTCACCTGCCGCCACCAGTTGCGGATCCCAATAGCTCAGCTCACGCCAGGGCCGCTGTTGCCGAAGCAACGCATTACGCTGTTTGAGCAAACGCCGGTAGCGACCCCAGGCGGAAAAAAACTCAGGCCGGGAATAAAACAACCCCCAGTCCAGATAAGCCCGCCGCAACTTAGGGCCGCCAGTCAGCAGATTATACCCTTCCGGGTGGATCAACTGAATGGGCAGAATGTGAGCGAGATCAGCCAGCCGCTCTGCAGCCCGACCTGCTACCTTGAGCCGGGTGTCACCACTACGGGTTTTGGACAGACCTACCGGCAGTCCTTCGCCTTCGCTTTGCTGCACCCGGGCAAACAAAGTAAAAGCCTGCTCCCCCTGCTGTATTACTCTGCCGGTAAGGTGAGTACGAAAGGAGCGGCCCACGCCAAGATAATGAATGGCTTCCAGAATGCTGGTTTTGCCACTGCCATTGGGCCCAACCAGCACATTGATACCCGATGCCGGCACCAGCCGGGCATGAGGAATATTGCGAAAGTCTTTTAACTGAAGGTTAAGCAGGGCCATATTACAGCCGCATGGGCATCACCACGTAGAGGGCGTCGCTATTATCTTCGGCTTCAATCAGGCCGCTGCTGCTGGCGTCTTTCAGGCTGATTTTCACCTGTTCCGACTTAAGAGTACCCAGCACATCCAGGACATAGGAAACATTAAAGCCAATTTCCAGATCACTGCCTTCAAAATGCACATCCAGCACTTCCTCGGCCTCTTCCTGCTCCGGATTATTGGCAGTGATCTTCAGCGTCTGCCCCTGCACATTCAGACGCACACCGCGGAATTTTTCGTTAGACAGAATGGCCGCCCGGGTAAAGGCCTGCTTGAGCCCTTCCCGATCGCAGATCAGGGTTTTGTCGCTTTCCCGGGGCAGTACCCGGCGGTAATCGGGGAAGCGCCCGTCTACCAGCTTGGAAGTAAAGGTAAACCCTTGTGTCACGGCGCGCAGGTTGTTTTTGCCCACCTGCAGCCGCACATCCTGATCCTCGTGTTCCAGCAGCTTGGCCAGCTCCAGCACCCCTTTGCGCGGCACTATCACCTGCTGAGCCGGCAGCGCCTGCTCCAGCTCACGCTGACAGGTGGCCAGACGGTGACCATCGGTGGCCACGGTACGCAGGCTGTTACCGTCGGTTTCAAACAGCATGCCGTTCAGGTAATAACGAACATCCTGAATGGCCATGGAAAACTGGGTGGCTTCTATCAGCTTTTTCAGTGCCAGCTGATTGATGTCGAACTCCAGCTCGGAAGACCATTCCTCAATATTGGGAAAGTCTTCCGCCGGCAGGGTAGACAGGTTAAAACGGCTGCGACCGGAGCGCAGCAGCAGACGGTCGTCCTGCTGACTGAAGCTCAGCTCGGCACCGTCAGGCAGGCCCCGGCAAATATCGAGCATTTTGCGTGCCGGAACAGTCGTGCGACCAGCGGTGACGCTGCCTTCCAGGGGCACCCGGGCTACCATTTCCACTTCGGTATCGGTGCCGGTCATCGACAGGGCATCGTTATCCACACTCAGCAGAATATTGTTGAGAATGGGCAGGTTGGGCCGGCCTCCCAGGGCACTGGATACCAGTTGCAGGGGGCGCAACAGGGCTTCGCGGCTGATGGTAAACTGCATGGGACTCTCCGATCAGGAAGACAGGGTTCGAATCAGGTTGGAATAATCTTCCTTTATATCATGACTCTCTTCCCGCAGCTGGCCAATTTTACGGCAGGCATGCAGCACGGTAGTGTGATCCCGGCCACCAAAGGCGTCTCCGATTTCCGGCAGCGAATGGTTGGTCAGCTCCTTAGCCAGCGCCATGGCCAGCTGGCGGGGCCGGGCTACGGAGCGGGAGCGCCGCTTGGACAAGAGATCTGCCACCTTGATCTTGTAGTACTCGGCCACCGTCTTCTGAATGTTGTCGATGGTCACCAGCTTTTCCTGCAGTGCCAGCAAATCCCGCAACGCTTCGCGCACAAAGTCGATATTGATGGAGCGGCCGGTAAAGTTGGCGTTGGCAATCACCCGGTTCAGCGCACCTTCCAGTTCACGCACATTCGAGCGCAGCCGCTTGGCAATAAAGAAAGCGACTTCATCAGGCAGATGAATTTTGTTTTCAGCCGCTTTGCGCATCAGAATGGCCACCCGGGTTTCCAGCTCGGGTGGTTCGATCGCCACCGTCAGACCCCAGCCAAATCGGGATTTGAGCCTGTCTTCCACGCCGTCTATTTCTTTCGGATAACGATCCGAGGTCAGAATGATCTGCTGGTTGCCTTCCAGCAGCGCATTAAAGGTATGGAAAAACTCTTCCTGAGAACGCTCTTTGTTGGCGAAGAACTGAATATCGTCGATCAGCAAAGCGTCCACACTGCGGTAGTAGCGCTTGAACTCTTCAATGGCATTGTTCTGCAGCGCCTTTACCATGTCCTGCACAAAGCGTTCGGAGTGCATGTAAATGACCCGGGCGTCGGCCTTGCGCTCACGAATGCCGTTGCCCACCGCATGCAGCAGGTGGGTTTTGCCGAGACCGGTGCCGCCATAGAGAAACAACGGATTATAGGCACCGCCCGGATTGTCGGCCACCTGGCGGGCGGCAGCCCGGGCCAGCTGGTTCGACTTACCTTCAACAAAGTTGTCAAAGGTATAGTTGGTATTCATGTTGCTCTTGTGATTGATCCGCGGCTGCTGTGCTTCCTGCTCGCTCCAGGAGGGTAATACCTGAGGCTGGGGCTGAGGCTTGCTGTTGCGTTGCGCTTGGCTGCTGCTGCCGGCCATCAGATTCACCTGAGCGCGCTTGTTACCCACCTCAAACTTGAGCTGCGGGCACTGGTTGCCGCAGAACTCACTCAGCAAACCATTAATACGGATCAGATATTTGTCACGCACCCAGTCCAGCACAAAGCGGTTGGGCGCAAACAGGGTCAGGGTCTCATCGCCCTGCTCTGCCTGCAGCGGCCGGATCCACATGCTGAATTCCGCGGAAGGCAATTCGTCCTGTAGCCGGGCAAGACACTGCTGCCAAAGCATAGCGCTCATTGGAACTCCTGAAGTAAGGGATCAATCAAGGGGGCAGTCATTCTACTTGTGCGCCTTCAGGATCTCTAGCCGGATCAGGCCGATCCTGAAAAATATGATCCTTGACATCTGTGAATAAACCACACCTTAATCACAGGATCCTCAACGTTATAAACAAGCTACACACATATTGTGTTCACTCACCGATACCAATGATCCGGATTTGTGTCTGGATCCTTGATGTAATGTATTGATGATAATGACTGTCTTGTGTCATGGTTATATCTTGTGCACCCTTATGTGGGCACTATTGGTACTTCCCCAAACCGAGGAGTTCTTGATATGAAAGTAGTAAAGTCTCTGGCCGGCCTGGTATTGCTGTCTGCGGCCCTGCCCGCCATGGCAGACGATTGCTCCCTGACCATTGAAGGCAACGATGCCATGCAATTTAATCAGCAGGAGCTGAGCGTACCTGCCAGCTGCAAGGAAGTAACGCTGACACTGAATCACACCGGTAGCCTGGCTAAAAACGTCATGGGCCATAACTGGGTACTGAGTGAAACCGCCGATATGCAGGAAATCGCCAACGGCGCTATCAGTGCCGGCGCCGATAACGACTATCTCGATACCAGCGACGAACGTATTATTGCTCACACTGATCTGATCGGCGGTGGCGAAAGCAGCTCCGTGACCTTCAGCACCGAAGGCATGACTGCCGGTGGTGACTACAGCTACTTCTGCTCCTTCCCCGGCCACATCGGCATGATGAAAGGCAAGTTCGTTATTACCGAGTAAGCTCAGCGCTACAACACAGTGTTACCCATGCCGGCTGTTGCCGGCATTTTTATTGCCGTCTGGCTGGCGGATCTGTTTGGCTTCATGGCCCGGCTGGTATAAAAAGGTCTCCGTCATTTATGCTGTAATGATGCCGGGTACAATGATTTCCGCCCAGGTTCATAATAAGGAGAGTTATATGTTTGCATCCCTTCGCCGTGCAGGTGCTGCTCTGGCCCTGTCAGCAGCCCTCATTACCCCGGCCATGGCGGCCGATCCGGTCAAGGTGGGTATGTCCGGCCGCTACTTCCCCTTTACCTTCGTCAAACAGGATGAGCTGCAGGGTTTTGAAGTAGACGTATGGAATGAAATTGGCAAGCGCATCGGCCGGGATGTGGAGTTTGTCACCACCAACTTCTCCGGTCTGTTCGGCATGCTCGATACCGGCCGCATCGACACCATTTCCAACCAGATCACGGTAACCCCCGAACGACTGGAAAAATACGATTTTGCCGATCCCTATGTCTATGACGGCGTGCAGATAGTGGTGCGTAAAGGTAATGACAGCATTCAGGGCCTGGACGATCTCAAGGGCAAGAAGGTGGCGGTCAACCTGGGCTCCAACTTTGAGCAGCTGATGCGCAAGCACGACACCAACAACGAGATCAATATCATCACCTACGAGACCAATCTGGAGCAGGACGTGGCCCTGGGCCGGATTGACGCCTTTGTAATGGACAGAGTGGGTTCGGTGCAGCTGATCAACGAAGCCGGCCTGCCACTGCAGCTGGCGGGCAAGCCCTTTGAAACCATGGAAAACGCCTTTCCCTTTGTGAAAAGCCCCGAGCAGCAGGCGCTGCTGGCCGAGGTGAACCAGGCGCTGGCCGACATGCGTGCCGACGGTACCCTGAAAGCGATTTCCGAGAAATGGCTGAACGCCGACATTACCAGTAATTAAGCATGCAGTTCGATCTCGACTACACCCTGGCGCTGTTTCCTATCCTGTTTAAATATCTGGGAACCACCATGGAAATGGCGCTGCTGGGCTTTGTTCTCGCGCTGATCATCGCCGGCACCCTGGCGGTGATCAGAACCTTTGCGCTGCCGGGGCTGAACGCCCTGGCCCGGCTGTTTATTTCGTTTTTCCGCGGCACGCCGCTGCTGGTGCAGCTGTTTTTGCTGTATTACGGCCTGCCCCAGATTTTTCCTGTTTTTATTGGCATGAATGCCTTTACCGCTGCGGTCATTGGCCTGACCCTGCACTTTTCTGCCTATATGGCCGAGTCGATTCGCGCCGCCATTCTGGGTATTCACAAAAGCCAGATGGAAGCGGCCATGAGCATCGGCATGACCCGGGGTCAGGCGATGAAGCGCATTATTCTGCCTCAGGCGGCGCGTATCGCTACGCCCTCGCTGATGAACTACTTTATCGACATGATCAAAAGCACCTCACTGGCCTTTACCCTGGGGGTGGCGGAGATCATGGCCACGGCCCAGAAAGAAGCCTCAAGCAGCTTCAAGTTTTTTGAGTCCTTTATTGCCGTGGCGCTGATCTACTGGGCAGTGGTGGTGTTCTTTACTTATCTGCAGGGCCGGCTGGAACGCCGCCTGAACGCGGCTTATTAACCAGAGGCAGCATGATCAAGTTACGCAATCTGACCAAGGTCTATGACGGCCAGACAGTACTGAACGACATCAGCCTG
Source organism: Oceanimonas sp. CAM02 (assembly GCF_032842915.1). Taxonomy (NCBI): domain Bacteria; kingdom Pseudomonadati; phylum Pseudomonadota; class Gammaproteobacteria; order Aeromonadales; family Aeromonadaceae; genus Oceanimonas; species Oceanimonas sp. CAM02. Next base: position 48,669 of record NZ_JAWJBK010000006.1, on the reverse strand, counting down.
GATATTGGCAAAGGTGAAATTGTGGTGATTCTGGGGCCGTCGGGCACCGGAAAATCCACCCTGCTGCGCTGCCTAAACCTGCTGGAAACGCCGGAAGCGGGCAGTCTGGAGATTGACGGCTTTACCATTGATCTGGCTAAACACAGTGGCAAACAGGCCATAGCGCTGCGCAAGCGCACCTCCTTTGTGTTTCAGAACTATGCCCTGTTCGCCAACAAGACCGCCCGGGACAACATCGCCGAAGGCCTGATCACCGTCTGGAAAAAGCCGAAGGCCGAGGCTCAGGCCGAAGCTCTGCGTATTCTTGGCGACATTGGTCTGGAAGATAAAGCCAACGCCTATCCCTCGTCGCTGTCCGGCGGTCAGCAGCAGCGGGTGGGCATTGGCCGGGCCATGGCCAGCCACGCCAACGTCATGCTGTTTGACGAGCCCACCTCGGCACTGGATCCGGAATGGGTAGACGAAGTGCTGGGGCTGATGAAAAAACTGGCGCTGGCGCACCAGACCATGGTGGTGGTGACCCACGAAATCGGCTTTGCCCGGGACGTGGCCGACCGCGTTATCTTTATGGATGGCGGCCGCATTGTGGAACAGGGGCCGCCCGGCGAGCTGCTCACCAGACCACAGGATCCGCGCACCCGCACCTTTTTGCGCAAGGTGTTGCCTGCCGGCTAATTTACAGCTCTCGATATAGTTGCCAAGTACACTGGTATGCGTATAATGCCAGCCCCGCGATCCTTTAGGATCCGGAATCGATCCGGTCTGCCATGCATGCAACGGCACCGGGTCGGTATTCAATGCCATGTGATTGACGCCGTGCGCGTAACTGTTTAGAATTCGCCCTCTTTTATGGGTCGTCTCGGCAGATGCACGGCATTTATGCCATGGCGGTCAAACTGTACAGTTAACTGAAGCGGTAATAACAATGAAACGCACTTTTCAACCTTCAAATCTGAAGCGCAAGCGCAGCCACGGTTTCCGTGCTCGCAAGGCCACTGTTGGTGGTCGCAAGGTACTGCGTGCTCGTCGCGCCAAAGGTCGTGCCCGTCTGAGCGCCTAATGGCCAGGCATGCCTTTTCACGGGAGTTACGTCTGTTAACTCCCGCTCAATTCAAAAACGTCTTCGACAACCCCGTCAGAGCCGCCTCCCCTCATATCACTTTGCTTGCCAAACACAATGGTCTGGAACACCCGAGACTTGGCCTTGCCGTGCCCAAAAAAGCACTCAAGCGCGCTGTGTGGCGTAACAGAGTCAAGCGAGTAGCGCGGGAGTCATTCCGGCTTAAACAGCACAAACTGCCTGCGGTCGATATTGTGGTCATCGCCAAAAAAGGCATCGGAGACGTGCCCAACGACGAACTGTTCGAGCTGATGGAAAAGCTATGGCGCACTCTCTCTCGCCGCTGCAAAAGCTCGGCATAGGCCTGATCCGGCTTTATCAGCTGGTTATCAGCCCTCTGCTCGGCCCCAGGTGCCGCTTCACTCCCACCTGCTCCCAATACGCGATTGAAGCCATTCGACTCCACGGTTTTGTAAAAGGCGGTTGGTTAACTATCAAACGTCTATTAAAATGCCATCCTTTAGGTCCAAGCGGCCACGATCCGGTCCCGACAAAGCGAAGAAACTGACACTATGGAATCCCAACGCAACATACTTGTTATTGCGCTGCTGCTGGTGAGTTTTCTCATCTGGCAACAGTGGCAAACGGATAAAGCGCCACAGCCAGAAACGGCGCAACAGAGCACTCAAACCAGCACAGGCGACGACAGTTTTGTTCCCGAGTCGGACCAGGCCGGTGGCGAAGTGCCTGCCGATGCTCCCACTACCGCCAGCCGTCAGCTGGTCACCATTACTTCCGACACCCTTGAGCTGACTATCGACACCCAGGGTGGCGACATAGTGCGCGCCGAGCTGCTGGAGCACAACGACGAGCTCAATTCCGACGACAAGTTCGTACTGCTGAGCCAGGGTGCCAACTTCGTCAACGTGGCTCAGAGCGGTCTGATTGGCCGTGACGGTCCGGACGCCAGCGCCAATGGCCGGCCTCTGTATCAGGCTGAACAAAAGCGCTATCAGCTGGCCGAAGGCGAAAGCAGCCTGAGCGTGCCGCTGACGTTTACCAACGAAGCCGGTGTCACCTTTACCAAAACCTTTACCCTGGAGCGTGGCCGCTACGTAGTGGGTGTTAACTACGACATCAACAACCCAAGCAGCCAGCCGGTACAGGCCCAGCTCTACGCCCAGCTCAAGCAAAGCGAAAGCAAGCCCGGTGACGACGGCGGCAGCATGCTGATGGCTTCTGCCTATCGCGGTCCGGCCTATTCCACCAGCGAAACCCGCTACAGCAAGTACGATTTCAAGGATGTGCGTGAAGCCAACCTTAACCGTACTACCGAAGGCGGCTGGGTTGGTATGCTGCAGCACTACTTTGTGTCTGCCTGGGTCGCACCGGAAAATGGTGAGAATCAGCTTTATACCCGCTTCCTGAACAATCAGGGTCAGGGCATTATTGGTTTTAAAGCGCCGGTTACCACAGTGCCTGCAGGCTCAGAGCAAAGCATCTCCGCCAAGCTGTGGCTGGGTCCCAAGCTGCAGGATGAAATGGCCGAAGTGGCTCCTAACCTGGATCTGACTGTGGATTACGGCTGGCTGTGGTTTATTGCCCAGCCGCTGTTCAAGCTGCTGCAATTCCTGCAAAGCTTTGCGGTTAACTGGGGTCTGGCCATTATTCTGACCACCTTTGTGGTACGCGGCATCATGTATCCGCTGACCAAGGCTCAATACACCTCCATGGCCAAGATGCGCATGCTGCAGCCCAAGCTGATGGCACTGCGTGAGCGCTATGGCGACGATCGCCAGAAGATGTCTCAGGGCATGATGGAGCTGTACAAGAAAGAGAAGGTCAACCCGCTCGGCGGCTGCCTGCCCATCCTGATCCAGATGCCTATTTTTATCTCCCTGTATTGGGTACTGATGGAGTCGGTAGAGCTGCGTCATGCGCCCTTTATGCTGTGGATTGACGATCTGTCGGTGCGGGATCCTTACTTTGTGCTGCCCATTCTGATGGGTGCCAGCATGTATGTGATTCAGAAAATGAGTCCGACCACGGTCACCGATCCGATGCAGCAGAAGGTAATGCAGTTTATGCCCATCATTTTTACCTTCTTCTTCCTGTGGTTCCCTGCCGGTCTGACCCTGTACTGGCTGGTGAGCAACGTGGTCACCATCTCCCAGCAGTGGTACATTTTCCGCCAGCTGGAGAAGAAAGGCCTGCACGGCAAGGCTGCCTCATAAGGCCTCTGGCCTGAGCAGCAATAACGCAATACACTGGGCGGCCTGAGGGCCGCCTTTTTTATTGGCGGATATCTCCGTCATACTGAACCGCTAACTCCGGAGTAACAGAACCCATGTCCAACGACACCATCGTCGCTCAGGCCACCGCCCCCGGACGCGGCGGCGTCGGCATTATTCGCGTCTCAGGCCCCCGGGCCGAGGCCGTGGCTCAGGCCGTGCTGGGCAAAGTGCCCAGAGTGCGCTATGCCGACTACCTGCCGTTTAAAGACGAACAGGGCATGATTCTGGATCAGGGCATTGCCCTGCTGTTCAAGGGCCCCAACAGCTTTACCGGCGAAGACGTGCTCGAGCTGCAGGGCCACGGCGGCCCCGTGGTGCTGGACATGCTGGTACGCCGCATACTGGCTCTGCCCGGCCTGCGTCCGGCGCGGGCCGGCGAATTCAGCGAACGCGCCTTTCTCAACGACAAGCTGGATCTGGCCCAGGCCGAGGCCATTGCTGACCTGATTGAAGCGTCCAGCGAGCAGGCCGCCCGCTCGGCGCTGCAGTCGCTGCAGGGAGAGTTTTCTACCCGTGTACACGGTCTGGTGGAAGCACTCACTCACCTGCGCATTTACGTGGAAGCAGCCATCGATTTTCCCGACGAGGAAGTGGACTTTCTCTCCGACGGCAAAATCGCCGGCGAGCTCTACGGCATTATGGACCGGCTCACCGAGGTGCAGCGCGAAGCCCGCCAGGGTGCCATTATGCGCGAGGGCATGAAGGTGGTGATCGCCGGCCGCCCCAACGCCGGCAAGTCCAGCCTGCTTAACGCCCTGGCCGGCAAGGAATCCGCCATTGTCACCGACATTGCCGGCACCACTCGGGACGTGCTGCGGGAATACATTCATCTGGACGGCATGCCGCTGCACATCATCGACACTGCCGGCCTGCGCGAGGCCAGCGATGCGGTGGAACGCATTGGCATTGAGCGGGCCTGGGCCGAAATTGAACAGGCCGATCGCATTCTGTTTATGGTGGACGGCACCACCACCTCGGCCCAGCACCCAAAAGACATCTGGCCCGACTTTGTCGACCGGCTGCCGGCCCATATTGGCCTCACTGTGGTGCGTAACAAGGCGGATTTAACCGGTGAGCCGCTCACCGTGAGCAGCGACGGCGAACACCCTGTGTATCCCATCTCCGCCCGCACCGGCGAAGGAGTAGAAGCGCTCAAAGAGCACCTCAAGGCCTGCATGGGCTTTCAGGGCGGCGGCGAAGGCGGCTTCAGCGCCCGCCAGCGCCACCTGGACGCTCTGCACCACGCCAACCAGCATCTGATCATGGCCAGGGAACAGCTGGAGGTGTACATGGCCGGCGAACTGGTGGCGGAAGAGCTGCGCCTGGCCCAGGAGCAGCTCAGCCAGATCACCGGCGAATTCACCTCTGACGACTTGTTGGGCAGGATTTTCTCTTCGTTTTGTATCGGCAAATAAGCCTGCAGAAAGCATCGGCGGGACTCATCGTTATAAGCAATCAATTCCAAAGGTTATATGAGTTTTAGCTTTAAATAACCTTTACTTATACTCCCGAAACCACCACTTCGGGAGTCAAGGACATGCTCGCTCGTTTATCCATCCAGACACTGCTTACCGCCTCGTTTGGTGCCATGCTGCTGGCGGTATTGGCCTTCAGCCTGTATATCTACCTGTCCATGCAGGGCATACAGCGGCAAGTGGAAAGCATAGTGGAACGCAATATCAGCCTGCTGCAGACTATTTCCAACCTGCGTTACAGCACCGTCACCTACCGCCGTTTCGCCCTTGACTACGGTCTCACCACCGACCGGCGCGAGCACGCCGACATCCTGGCCAAGATCAACCACAACGACCAGCAGGTGGAACGTTACCTGGAGGCCATGCAGCGCCAGGCAAACAGCCCCGAGGTGCGTGCCTTTATCAACGACTTCCGCCGCCGCATCACCGCCTACAAGGGCATGCAGGGCGATTACCTGCGGCTGATCGACGCGGGCAACATAGACGCGGCCCGGGTAAAAATGCTCACCGATATGCTGGCCCCCTTTGATGCCATCGTTGCCCTGCTGGGCGAAACTCAGCAGCAGATCGCCGCAGAAGCAAAAGCCATCAAGGATCAGGAATCAGCGGTGATCGATAACATCAGCACACTGGTCATTATTCTGTGCCTGCTGCTGGCTGGCTTTATGCTGATCATGGGCATCATTATCAACCGCCGTATACGTCTGCCTCTTGCCCGGCTCAACGCTCAGATGGACAGAGTGAGGAACGGCATGCTCGACCAGGATCTCGATCGTCGTTATTTCTCTCAGGATGAACTGGGAAAGGCGGCCGATAGCTTTATTTCCATGCAGGCCGGCATTCGCAATCTGGTGCAGGAGATCTCCGCCAGCCTGGACGGAGTGGGAGGAGCCACCATAAAACTACGGCAAATGTCGGCACAGTCATCCACGGCGCTGGATAGCCAACAGCAGGAAATCGCCCGTATTGCCAGTGCCATGCATCAGCTCGAAGCCACCTTCCGCGATGTGGCACTTAATACCCAAAACGCTGCCGGTGCCGCCCGTGAGGCGGCAGAGCAAACTGAACAAAGCAACCGGGTAGTAATAAACTCCAGCCGCCAGGTGGAAATGGCAGCCAGAGAAATTGGGCAGGCCGGCGCACTGGCTCTGGCTCTTAAGGAAGACAGCGCCCGCATCGGCGTGGTGTCCCGGGTCATCAGCGACATTGCCGAGCAGACTAACCTGCTGGCACTCAATGCCGCCATTGAAGCGGCGCGCGCCGGTGATTCGGGGCGGGGCTTTGCGGTGGTGGCCGAGGAAGTACGCAACCTGGCGCAACGGACCCAGCAGTCCATTGAAGAAATCAACCAGACCATCGCCAGTCTACAACAACAGGCAGAAGCGGTGACCCAGGCCATGGATAACAGCCAGCAGATCATCGAGGGGGGTGCTAAAGAAGCCCGCCACGCGGCCGACTCCCTGCAACATATCAGCACGGCGGTAGCCAGCATGACGGAAATGAACCTGCAGATCGCCACCGCCACCGAGCAGCAAAGTGCGGTGGCGGCGGAGCTTAACGGCAGCCTGGCCGGCATTGACCGTATGTCGGATGAAGTGGCCGGCAGTGCCCGTCATACCTCATCAGCTTCGCAGGATCTGGAGCGTCTGGCAGACAGCCTGCATCAACTGGTGCGAAAGTTCAGTCTGGGCCAAGCGTAGTATCAGCCCCAAACCATGACTAGACGATCGGTCTAGTCATGGAGTAGTATTCACTCCATGAACACTAAACATCAAGATACTCGCCAGCATCTGCTGAATACCGGCCGCGAGATCCTCGCCGCCCGGGGCTTCAGCTCGGTGGGGCTCAGTACCCTGCTGCAACAGGCCGGCGTGCCCAAGGGCTCCTTTTATCACTACTTCAAGTCCAAGGAGCAGTTTGGCCAGGCGCTGCTGGAAGACTATTTCAGCCAGTACCTGATCGAGCTGAATGCGCTGTTCGGCCAGCCGCAGCTGAATGGTCGCGAACGACTGATGAGCTACTGGAATGAGTGGCAGCATCGCTATTGCAGCCCGCAGGGGCGCAGCGACTGTCTGGTGGTCAAGCTGAGTGCCGAGGTGGCTGACCTGTCTGAAGCCATGCGTCTGACCCTGAAAGCCGGCACCGACAAGATCATAGGCCGCATTCAGGATTGCATTGGCGTCGGCATGGCCGATGGCTCGCTGCCGGCAGAGAGCAAGCCGGCCCTGCTGGCCACCAGCCTTTATCAGCTGTGGCTGGGTGCCAGCCTGCTGACCAAGCTGCACAGAGACGAACAGCACATGAACCAGGCCATGGCCATGACCCGGCAGCTGCTGATGCATCACTGATACTGGCTCATTCAGCCCGCCATAACAGCGGGCTTTTTCAGACCAACTCACTAGACGACTGGTCTACTCAGGTATTTTTTATTGCAAGTAAACGAGGAAAACCATGCAGGATTTCAGCTTTTACAATCCCACCCGCATCGAATTTGGTGCCGGCAAAATTGCCAGCCTGGATCAGCTGGTGCCGGCCAATGCTCATGTGCTGGTGTTGTTTGGTGGCGAAAGCGCCCGCCGCACTGGCACCCTGGATGAAGTGACCGCGGCCCTAGGCAACCGCCAGCTGCAGTTGTTTGGTGGCATAGAGCCCAACCCCAGCTTTGAAACCCTGATGGAGGCGGTAGATCTTGTGCGCTTCCATCAGATCGACTTTCTGCTGGCCGTTGGCGGCGGATCCGTGATCGATGGCACCAAATTCGTGGCTGCTGCCGCCCTGTTTGAAGGTGATGCCTGGGAAATCCTGACCAGCATGGGACAGAACATAGAGAGAGCCCTGCCCTTTGGCACCGTACTGACTCTGCCGGCTACCGGCTCCGAGATGAACCAGGGCTCGGTGATCACCCGTAAGTCACTGCAGGCCAAGCTGCCCTTCAAGAGTGAACTGGTCTATCCGCAGTTTTCAGTACTGGATCCGGTCAAAACCTACACTCTGCCCACCCGGCAAGTGGCCAATGGCGTGGTAGACGCCTTTGTGCACGTAATGGAGCAATACCTCACTTACCCCGCGCAGGCACCGGTACAAGATCGCTTTGCCGAAGGCCTGCTGCAAACCCTGATTGAACTGGGTCCCAAGGCACTGGCCGAGCCGCAGGATTACTCAACCCGCGCCAGCCTGATGTGGACCGCCACCCTGGCGCTGAACGGTCTGATTGGTGCCGGCGTGCCGCAAGACTGGGCCACTCATATGCTGGGCCATGAGCTGACCGCCCTGCACAACCTGGATCATGCCCAGACCCTGGCGGTGGTGCTGCCGGAGATGCTGCGCCAGCGCAAGGCCAGCAAACTCGGCAAGCTGGTGCAGTATGCCGAGCGGGTCTGGAATATTCATCAAGGCAGCGATGACGACAAGGCCGAAGCCGCCATCGAGCATACTCGTGATTTCTTTGAAACCATGGGGGTAAAAACCCGCCTTGGCGAGTACGGTCTGGGGGCTGAACATATCGACGGCATTATCAACAGCCTGGAACAGCACGGCATGGTGGCTCTGGGCGAACACGGCGATGTCACTCCCGAGCACTGCCGCCAGATACTGCTGGCCAGTATGTAAGCGTTAACTCACGATTTAAGGAGCACACCATGAAGCAAACAGCCAACCGCAACCGTCAGATCACGCTGGCATCACGCCCGGTGGGGGCACCCACCCGTGAAAACTTTGCCCTGAAGGAAACCGCCATTCCCGAGCCTGCCGAGGGCCAGCTGCTGCTGCGTACCCTTTATCTGAGCCTAGATCCTTATATGCGGGGCCGCATGAGCGATGCCAAATCTTACGCCGAGCCGGTGGCCATTGGTGATCCTATGGTCGGCGGCACCGTCAGCCGGGTGCATGCCAGCCGGCACTCAGGTTATCAGCCCGGTGACTGGGTGCTGAGCTACAGCGGCTGGCAGGACTATGCGCTGTCTGACGGTGAAGGACTGATAAAACTGGATCCTGCCCACATGTCTCCTTCCTGGGCACTGGGTGTGCTCGGCATGCCCGGCTTCACCGCCTATATGGGCCTGCTGGATATCGGCAAGCCGAAAGCCGGTGAAACCCTAGTCGTCGCTGCCGCCACCGGTGCCGTGGGCTCCATGGTGGCGCAAATCGGCAAACTCAAGGGCTGCCGGGTGGTGGCCGTGGCCGGTGGTGAAGAGAAATGCCGCTATGCGCTGGAAACCCTGGGCGTGGACGTCTGCCTTGATCACAAGGCCGGTGACTTTGCCGAACAACTGGCCGGTGCCTGCCCCGATGGCATCGATATCTACTACGAGAATGTGGGCGGCAAAGTGCTGGACGCTGTGCTGCCCTTGCTCAACACCGGTGCCCGTATTCCGGTGTGCGGCCTTATCTCGCAATATAACGCCACCACGCTGCCGGACGGGCCGGATCGCCTGGGTCAGCTGATGGCTACCATTTTGATCAAACGCATGACGGTAAAGGGCTTTATCATCTTTGATGACTATGCTCACCGTTATGATGAATTTGTACAAGACATGAGCCAGTGGCTGAGGGAAGGCAAAATTCACTATCGCGAGCAGATAGTGGAAGAGCTGGAACACGCACCAGAGGCCTTTATCGGCCTGCTGCAAGGCCGCAACTTCGGCAAACTGGTGGTGCGCGTTGGAAATGACGAGCTGAACTGACATACCTTGGGGCAGCCTTGGCTGCCCCAAGGCCTGAGTTACTCAGTGAGTATGTTTTTTTTACGGTGCGCCAGCACAAAGGCGATGACAAAAAACACCGTCATCAGCAGCACTATGGTAGGTGCCGGAGCGCTGTCGAGGTAAAAAGCGATATACACCCCAAAAAAGCCGCCGGTAATGCCAATGGCCACCGACAGCAGCAGCATATGAATAAAGCGCCGGGTCAGCAGAAAGGCGGTGGCCCCGGGGGCAATCAGCAGGGCAATGGCCAGCAGCAGGCCCACAGAAGTGAGCGCCGCCACTATACTGAGGGTGATCAAACACAGCAGGCCATAGTGCAGCCAGCCCACCTTGAGCCCTACCGCCCGGGCCTGTACCGGATCAAAGGCGTGCAGCAAAAAGTCTTTCCACTTGGTGCCCAGCACCAGCACCGTCAGCAGGGCCACGGCAGCGGTTTCCAGAATATCTCTTGGGCTTACCCCCAGCAAATCGCCAAACAGAATATGATCCAGGTGCACCTCAGCGCTAATCTGCACATAAATCAGCAAACCAAAGCCAAACATGCCGGAAAACACTATGCCCATCACGGTGTCCTGCTTGATACGGCTGTTGGTGGCGAGAAAGCCAATGCTGAGCGCACAGGCCATGCCGGCACCAAAGGCTCCCAGCGCCAGCGGTATGCCTGCCATATAAGCCAGCACCACACCGGGAAACACCGCATGACTCATGGCATCCCCCATCAGCGCCCAGCCTTTAAGCACCAAAAAACAGGACAGCAGCGCCGCCGGCACCGAAATCACCACGGCCATGATCAGGGCGCGCACCATAAAGTCGAACTGAAAAGGCAACAGCAAGGCATCTGTCATGGCTGCGCCTCCCGGGCTTCGGCTGCGCGCCGGCGGGCGGACAGATAGCCATGCTTGGGCGCAAATACAAAGGCCAGCAAAAATACCAGGGTCTGCATCACCACTATCAGGGCTCCGGTGGCCCCGTTGAGAAAATAGCTGATATAAGCTCCCAGGGCGCTGGTAACGGCCCCCAGCGCAACGGCAATCACCAGCAGTACCGGAAAGCGATCACTGAGCAGATAAGCAGTGGCTCCGGGCGTGACCACCATGCAGATCACCAGAAAGGCACCCACTGTTTGCATGGCGGCCACTGTGCAGGCCGCCAGCAAAGTAAAAAAAACCAGCTTCAGCAGACCAGGACTCAGCCCCAGGGTATGAGCATGGTTTTCATCAAAAAATACCACCAGCAGATCTTTCCATTTGCACAGCAGCACCGCCAGCGACACCAGGCTGATAATAACCAGCTGCAGGATGTCGGCAGGATCGATGGCCAGAATATTGCCCAGCACTATGGTGCGAATATTCACTGCCATGGGCTGCAATGACACCATAAATAACCCCAGAGCAAAAAAAGCCGAGAAAATCAGGCCGATAATCACGTCTTCTTTCAGCTTGCTGCGCTGGTTCAGCAGCATCATGGCACCGGCGGCCAGGCCACCGGCCAGAAAGGCACCGAGAGAAAACGGCAGCCCCAGCATATAGGCACCGACTACGCCGGGCACAATGGAATGAGAAAGGGCATCGCCAATCAGCGACCAGCCTTTGAGCATCAGATAACAGGATAAAAACGCACACACGCTGCCCACCAGTGCCGATACCCAGATGGCATTCACCATATAGCCATAGGTAAAGGGCTCAAGGAGAAGTGTCATCGTTCCCCTCGTCTTTACCTCTGGCATAACTGTCACGGCTTTGTATCCGGCCGCCTTCGATGATCAGCGGTCGTTCATCGTCACTGATCACTCCAATCGGTAGTACGCCGCCGTTCAGCATAAAGTGACGCAGCACACCACCGAAGGCCAGCTCCAGATTGGCCTGATTAAAGGTCTCTTCTGTTGTGCCGTGAGCCAGAACCGTGCCCTTGATCATAATGGTACGGTCGCAGAACTCGGGCACAGACCCCAGGTTGTGAGTGGACACCAGCATGACCCGGCCTTCGTTTCGCAGCTCCTGCAGCAAGGCAATTATCTGCTCTTCGGTATTCACATCCACACCGGTAAAAGGCTCGTCGAGCAAAATAACCCGGCAGTTCTGGGCCAGCGCCCGGGCCAGAAACACCCGTTTTTTCTGGCCGCCAGAGAGCTCGCCAATCTGACGACGGCGAAAATCGGTCATATTGACCCGCACCAGGGCTTGCTCCACCGCTTCATGATCGGCAGCCCCGGGACGGCGCAGCCATCCCATATGGCCATAGCGGCCCATCATGACCACATCTTCTACCAGTACCGGAAAATTCCAGTCCACTTCTTCAGCCTGAGGTACATAAGCCACCAGATTTTGCTTCAGCGCCCGGCTCACCGGCATGCCCAGCAACCGGATATTGCCGGCATCGGGCTGTAAAAAGCCCATAATGGCCTTGAACAACGTAGACTTGCCGGAGCCGTTCACGCCTACCAGCGCAGCTATGGTTCCCACCGGCAGATGAAAGCTGGCATCGCGCAATGCAGTGTGGCCATTACGATAGGTAACGGTTACGCCAGCAACTGCCATGCCAGCTCCTTCCGGGGAAGCCGCCAGTGTGTTGATATCTCTGCAGGCAATCATTTGTCAGCGTCCTTGCTGGCAGCGTTTGTCAGGCCATTAACAATGGTGCTGGACGTGACCTTAAGCAATTCCAGGTAAGTGGGTACCGGGCCGCCGGCCTCGCTCAGTGAATCTACATACAGCACACCGCCATAATCAGCTCCGGTTTCACGGGCCACCTGCCGGGCCGGCTTGTCGGAGACGGTGCTTTCACTGAATACCACCGGAATATCATGCCGGCGCACCGTATCGATCACATGACGCACCTGCTGGGGCGTACCCTGCTGATCGGCGTTGATCGGCCATAAGTACAACTCGTTCAGGCCATAATCCCGGGCAAGGTAAGAAAAAGCACCTTCACTGGTCACCAGCCAGCGCTGCTGTTCTGGAATTTGCTCAAATGCTTTGCGAACAGGCGCGGTTGCTTCGGCAATTTGCTGCTTGTAGGCAGCAGCGTTGACCCGGTACACCTCGGCATTGTCCGGATCGTACTTTTCAAAAGCGGCCACAATATTATCGACGTAAATATAAGCATTTTCCGGCGACATCCAGGCATGGGGGTTGGGTTTGCCTTTATAGGGGCCATCATTGATACCCATGGGCTCTATGCCATTGCTCACCACTACTTCGGGTACACCTTTCAGATTCTGATAGAACTTTTCAAACCAGAGTTCCAGATTAAGGCCATTGGCAAGGATCAGCTGAGCATCATGAGCGCGAATAATATCACCGGGTGTAGGCTGATATTCATGGATCTCGGCACCGGGTCTGGTAATGGACTCCACCACAGCAGCCTCACCCGCCACATTGCGGGCCATATCAGCAATGATAGTAAAGGTGGTGATCGCCTTGAATTTGTTCCCGGCACTTGCCGGAAGCGCTGTCAGTACCAGTAATGCCGCCAGCACAACACCATTTGTACCGTGTCTTCTCCTGCCTGCATACATCATCGCCACCTCCTTTTTTATTATGATAGGACCCTCTGTATGATTCATTTCACACAATAAATAAATGATAACTATTTTCAATAAAAATCTAGCCTGGTGCTGCTTCCCGACATACATCCACAAACCGGCGCAACAGCGCAGAGTGATATTTTTTGCGATGCCATACCAGCTGCAGGGTACGAGACAGCGTTAACCCCACATCCAGTACCGCCAGCCGCCTTAATTCCAGCCGGTCAGCCACCGCCAGCCGGGAAATCAGCGCCAGCCCCAGGCCCTGCTCCACCGCCTGCATCACGGCTTCGGGTGTGCTCAGCTCCAGTGTGCGTCCCATGCCATTAAGATAAGGGGCCAGCTGGTGATCAAACTGCTCACGGCTGCCGGAGCGAGGCTCACGTAACACCCAGTTACAACCGGCAAGGCTGGCTGGAGTTAACCGGCCCTGCCCCGCCAGAGGATGATCTCTGGCTGCCACAATGCACATTTCATCGGTCAGCCAGGCCTGAGCCTCAAGATCAGCGTGACGGTTCTCTCCTTCTATCAGTGCCATATCCAGCTCAAAACGGGCCACCATATCGCACAGATTGCGGGTATTGGTGATGGTCACTGCCGCCTGCAGCCAGGGCTGACGCGCCAGCAAGGCGGGTAAAAGATAGTTGCCAATGGTCTGACTGGCTCCAATATGCAGGCTGCCTGCCAGCATCTCACCTTGAGAGCCTTGTTCAAACTGCTGTTCTATGTCTGCCACCCGGCCAAGAATGTCTTCCGCCACAGGCTGCAGCCGCCGGCCCTGATCGTTCAGCTGCAGCCTGGGATGAACCCGGTCAAACAGCGGGCTGCCCAGCTGCTGCTCCAGCTGGCTTAACGACTGCGACACAGCCCCCCGGCTCAGGCAGACTTCATCGGCGGCTCCGCCCAGATTGCCATGGCGGGCAATGCTGGTGAACACTCGTAGTTGCTTCAGGGTTATCATTTAGTTTTTCCAAACAATAGCTTTAAATCATTTGGATATTATAAATGAAAAGTTGTTTTTATCATGACGGCAGTCACTGAGGAGAGCCGTTATGCTGCACAACACCCGTCATCGTCTGGCTGCCGCCCCCACTCCCATAGCCGGACTGGCCCTGGGCGTTGCCAGTCTGGGCTGGAGCTGGGAAAACACCGGCCTGTTCAACGGACAGGCTCAGAACCTGGGAGCCGCCATCGCTGCCCTGCTGCTGATTATTCTGACCGCCAAGTTTTTGCTACACCCACGCCTGCTGGCGCAAGATCTGGCTCACCCTGTGGTGGGCAGTGTGTTACCTACCTATGCCATGGCTACCATGGTGGTGTCTGCTGCGCTGCCTGAGCCGGCCCGCCACCTGTTGTGGCTGCTGGCCACCGGTTTGCATCTGGCGTTCTTACTGGTGTTTATTTGCCACCGGGTAAAGGAATTTCGCCTGCACCATATGGTGCCCAGCTGGTTTGTGCCGCCGGTAGGTATTATTGTGGCTGCCGTCGCCAGCCCGGGTGGTGTGTTTGATCCGCTGGCGCAGGGTCTGATGTGGTTTGGTCTCAGCTGCTATGGTCTGCTGCTGCCGCTGATGCTGTACCGGTTGATTTTTTGCCCTGTAGTGCCCGATGCTGCCAAGCCGACCATTGCCATTATGGCGGCCCCGGCCAGCCTGAGCCTGGCCGGTTACCTGACAGTGATGCCACAGCCTGATTTGCTGCTTGTGGCCATTCTGCTGGGCATAGCAGTGCTGATGACCGCATTAATTTACGTGGCTTTTTTTCATCTGCTCCGGCTACCGTTCAGCCCGGGCTATGCCGCCTTTACCTTTCCGTTGGTAATAGGTGCTACCGCCCTGTTCAAAGTGTCTGACCTGCTGGGTACACTGGGTCTGCAGGGGGCGGACCTTAACAGCCTGCGCCACTTGGCTCAGTTCGAGCTGGTAGTGGCCACCCTGGTGGTGGCCTATGTAGCCCTGCGCTATGTTATGCACCTCACCCTGCTGAGCCGTTTGCTCACACCAACACGGCAGCCGGCTCAGTAATTCACATCGGGCACCGGCAGGGTTTTTCCCTCCCGGCTGCTCTTTTCCGCCAGCATGATAATATTCAGCCCGTTGAGCGCATCACGAATGGTGACCGGCAACGGGCCTTCACCGCGAATGGCTCTGGCGGTTTCTTCATAAAAATGCCGGTAGCCTCCCACCTCTGACACGATCACTTCCGGATCGTCCTCGGAATAGAAAATGCCATAATCACTTTCTGCTTCCTTGGCCAGGTAAGGCGAGTCGGGCACTATACCGTCCCGCAGGCGCTCTTCCTGTGGATCAAAACCCAGCTTGATATAGCAGCCCCGCTCGCCCTGCAACTTAAAGCGCAAGGTGGGTCCGGGATGATAAGAGCTGGAATGCAGCACCACTTCCTTGCTGGCGTAATGCAGCTGAACATGAAAGTAATCGGTTACATCAGAGCCCGGGCGCTGAGACAAACAGCGGCCGGTCACCGCCAGAGGCTTGCCAAACAGCTCCAGCGCCTGGTCTACCAGATGGCCGCCCAGATCAAACCAGGAGCCTGCGGCTACACCGGGTTTGTCTTGCTGCCCTTTGGGAGTGGGCCGAAAGCGATCGAAGTGCGATTCAAAAGCATGCACCGGGCCCACCTTGCCATCGGCCAGCAAGCGCTTGATGGTAAGAAAATCACTGTCCCAACGGCGATTGTGAAAAGGTATCAGACACAGCCGGCTGGCTTCCGCCAGGCGCATCAGCTCACTGCCCTGGTGCAGCTGAGTGACCGCCGGATTTTCCATCACTACATGCAGTCCCATACTCAGTGCCTTACGGCCCAGCTCATAATGCACCTCGTTGGGTGCCGTGATCACTACCAGTCGGGCACCGGACTCCTTGAGCATTTCATCCACATCGGTATACACCTTCACCTCAGGCCAGTCCCGCTCCACCCGCTCCGGCCGCGAGGTACTGATAGCCACCAGCTCGAACTCCGGCAGGCTGTCGATAAAGGGCAGATGATAAATACTGGCCGTTGGGCCATAGCCGATTACGGCGGTTTTGATCATGATAAACCTCATCCCGAACCAATGAACACATTGCACACCGGCCAGATAATCAAACATTTAGCCATACAACAAACCACAGCTTATGTTGGTGGGTCAAGGCTATGTCACGGGAACATTCACTTTCGGCTGACTGAAGACATACTCAGAAATAATGCCTGATCTCCATATAACGGGCGCGAATATGTTCAATCAGCAGCTTTATCTTGCGGGGCGGCTGGCGGTTGTAGGGATATACAGCATAAATGCCCAATACCTTGCCCACCCGGCTGGGCAGCAGCTCCACCAGCCGCCCCGCCTGCAGATCCGGATACACCAGGCAACGGGGCACATAGGCCAGGCCATGGCCGGCCAGGGCCGCCTTGCGCAGGGCGGCGGCGTTGTCGGTGGAAAAGTTGCCGCTCACCCGCAGCGAATAGGTCTCACCATGGCGACTGAACAGCCAGTCCCGGGCCCCGCTTTCCTGATAGCTGTAAATCAGGCAGTTATGTTGCAGCAGATCTTCCGGCACCTGAGGCTTGCCGTGGCGGCTGAGGTAGGCAGGGGCGGCACAGATGGTCCAGCGCGAGTCCAGAATATGGCGGGCGATCAGGCTGGAGTCTTCCAGATGACCGGTGCGGATCACCAGGTCATAACCCTCACCCACCAGATCCACAAAGCGGTTGTCCAGGGACATGTCGACGCTGATAGCCGGATGCAGTTCACAAAATTGCGCCACCGCCTCCGCCAGCAGCAACTCCCCGGAAATGGTAGGTACCGACATGCGAATGTGCCCCTGCAAGGATTCGCTGTAGCCCGTCACCGCATCAAAAGCCTCCTGGGCTGTTTGCGCCACTGCCTGAGCGTGCTCAAACAACACCCGGCCCGCCTCGGTCAGCGTCAGCCGGCGCGTGGTGCGGTGGATCAGGGTGCTGCCCAGTTCCTGCTCCAGCCGGGCAATGCGTTTGCTCACTACCGAATTGGTCAGACCATTGGTATCAGCGGCCTTACTGAAAGAGCCCAGCTCAATGACCTGGGAAAACAGAATGAGATCGTCGGTTCTCGGCATTATTTAACCAGTTTTGGAAACAATGAGTTTCATTAAATCTATATATCAACAAAAAACAGATTATTAAAGTTTACATCCATTTAACACCGCGAGTGCCATCGTACTCTACATTATTAAGGATACGGGTGGAGTGGTTGCCACCCATGAACAAGGTGACAAGGATACACACATTATGACTGATACTTTGCTGGCATTACTGGCATTTTCTCCCATACTGCTCGCCGCCGTGCTGCTGGTGGGCCTGCAATGGCCGGCCAAACGCGCCATGCCACTAGCCTTTATTCTGACCGTGGTCATCGCCCTGCTGGTCTGGGACATGACCGGCACCCGGGTGCTGGCGTCCACCCTGCAAGGACTGGTGATTTCCGTCTCGCTGCTGTGGATTATCTTTGGTGCCATTTTGCTGCTCAACACCCTCAAGCACACCGGTGCCATTACCACCATACGCAACGGCTTTACCGCCATCAGCCCGGACCGGCGCATTCAGGCCATTATCGTGGCCTGGTGCTTTGGCTGCTTTATTGAAGGTGCCTCCGGCTTCGGCACTCCCGCCGCCGTGGCGGCCCCCCTGATGGTGGCGCTGGGCTTTCCGGCTCTGGGCGCGGTGCTGATGGGCATGATGATCCAGAGCACACCGGTGTCCTTCGGCGCCGTGGGCACCCCCATTATCGTGGGCGTGACCACCGGCCTCGACAATGCCGCCATCAACACCACCCTGACCGCAGCCGGCTCCGGCTGGCCGGCTTACCTGCAAACGGTCACCAGCAACGTGGCCATTACCCACGCCATTGTCGGCATTCTGATGCCGCTGTTCATGTGCATGATGCTGACCCGCTTTTTCGGCAAGGAAAAAAGCTGGAAGCAGGGCCTGGAAATTCTGCCCTTTGCCATTTTCGCGGGCCTCGCCTTTACCATTCCCTATGCCTTCACCGGTGTGTTTCTCGGCCCCGAATTTCCGTCCCTGATCGGCGGCCTGGTGGGGCTGGCCGTGGTGGTCACCGCCGCCCGCAAGGGCTTTCTGGTGCCCAAACACACCTTTGACTTCCCCGAGGAAAAAGACTGGCCGGCGGAGTGGCTGGGCACCCTGGCCATTCACAAGGAAGACCTGCAGAAAAAGCCCATCAGCCTGGCCCTGGCCTGGTTCCCCTATCTGCTGCTGCCGGTACTGCTGGTACTGAGCCGCACCAGCGACAGCTTCAAGGGCCTGCTCACCGGCTGGAACATTGCCTTCAACAACCTGCTGGGCGAGGCAGGGATCAGCGCCGGCATTCAGCCCCTGTACCTGCCCGGCGGCATTCTGGTGTTCGTGTCGCTGGTGGCAGTACTGAGCCAGACCCGTTCGCTCAAGGATCTGGGCCCGGCCATTCACGAGTCGAGCAAGACCCTGATCGGCGCCGGTTTTGTGTTGATGTTCACCGTGCCCATGGTACGGATCTTTATCAACTCCGGCGTCAACGAAGCGGATCTGGCCAGCATGCCAGTGATGGCGGCCCGGGTGGCCGCAGATCAGGTGGGTGACTTTTTCCCGGCCATCAGCGGCGTGATCGGTGCCCTGGGCGCCTTTATTGCCGGCTCCAACACCGTGTCCAACATGATGTTTTCCCAGTTCCAGTTCGAGGTGGCCCAGACTCTTGGGGTGTCCACCGCCATGGTGGTGGCGCTGCAGGCGGTGGGGGCTGCCGCCGGCAACATGATCGCTATTCACAACGTGGTGGCGGCCTCGGCCACCGTCGGCCTGATGGGCCGGGAAGGCACCACGCTGCGCAAGACCGCCCTGCCCACCCTTTACTACCTGGTGGCCATCGGCGTGATTGGTATGATCGCCATCTACGGAATGGGTATCTCGGATCCGCTGCTGCCGCTGTCCTGATGCTCTGCCGCCGCCGGTACTCGCCGGCGGCCTTGTTGTAACCCTGACAGGAATTGCTTATGTCATCCGCTATTCGCCTCTATCCGTCCAGACCCGAAAAGGTCTATGTCTACGCCACCTGCCTGGTGGATTTGTTTTCGCCCCAAAGCGGGCTGGATGCCATTCGTCTGCTGGAGCTGGCCGGGGTCGAGGTTGTCTATGTGCCCAAGCAGAGTTGCTGCGGCCAGCCCGCCTACTCCTCCGGCTACAACGACGATGCCCGCACCACAGCGCTGAGCCAGATGGCGCTGTTTCCCGAGCCCTGGCCGGTGGTGGTACTGTCTGGATCCTGTGGTGGCATGATGCATCATCACTACCGTCGCCTGTTCGCCGGCAGTGAACACGAGGACAAAGCCAATGAATTCTGTGATCGGGTATTTGAACTCACCGAATTTCTGGTGCATGTCTGCCGCATCCGGCTGGAAGACAAGGGCCCCGACACCTCAGTGGTGCTGCACACCTCCTGCGCCGCCCGCCGGGAGATGAAGGTGCATGTCACCGCCCGCCAGCTGCTCGGCCAGCTGGACCATGTTGAGCTGCGCGAGCAGGCCTACGAAAGCGAGTGCTGTGGTTTTGGCGGCACCTTTGCGGTGCGTCACCCGGCCATCAGCGAGGCCATGGTGCAAGACAAAACCCAGCATCTGAGTGACACTCAGGCAGAGCAGCTGATAAGTGCCGACTGGGGCTGCCTGCTCAATATCAACGGTGCTCTGGAATACCAGGGTCGCCCCCTTCAGGGCATTCACCTGGCCAGCTTTCTGCTGAACCGGCTGGAGGAACGCCATGCATAACCAACCCCAATACTTTCACCCCCAGGCCGAAGCAGCCCTGGCCGACCAGGAGCTGCGCGCCAACTTTCGCGGTGCCATGGATTACCTGCGCGACAAGCGTAAAACCGCTTTTGACGATGCCGACGAGGAAAGCGCCATTCGCGATCGGTCCGAGGCCATTCGCCAACGCTGCCTGAGCAAGCTGCCCGAGTTGCTGGAACAGCTTGAAACCAACTGCATTGCCAACGGTATTCGCGTGCACTGGGCGGAAAACGCCGAACAGGCCAATGCCATCTTCACCGACATCATTCAGTCCCACGGCGGCACCCTGGCTGTAAAGGGAAAATCGATGGTGAGCGAGGAAATTGAGCTCAACGCCGCCATGGCCAAAGAAGGCATTACCTGCCTGGAAAGCGACATGGGCGAATATATCGTCCAGCTCGGCCGGGAAACGCCGTCGCACATCATCATGCCCGCCATTCACAAGAACAAGCGGCAGGTAGCCGACCTGTTCGCCGAACACGTGCCCGGCTTTGAGCACACCCTGGACGTGGACACCCTGATCCAGACCGGCCGCCGGGTGCTGCGAGAAAAGTACCGCACCGCCGATGTGGGCGTGTCCGGGGTCAACTTCGCGGTAGCCGAAACCGGCACCCTTTGCCTGGTGGAAAACGAAGGCAACGGCCGCATGTGCACTACCGTGCCCGAGGTGCATATCGCCATTACCGGCATTGAAAAGGTGGTGGAATACCTGGCCGATGTACCGCCGCTGTTCAGCGCCCTCACCCGCTCTGCCACCGGCCAGCTGATCACCACCTACTTCAACATGATCAGCGGCCCGCGCAAGGACGACGAGCTGGACGGCCCCAAGGAAGTGCACCTGGTGCTGCTCGACAACGGCCGCAGCCAGGCCTATGCCGACGAGGAACTGCGCAAGACCCTGCAATGCATTCGCTGCGGCGCCTGCATGAACCACTGCCCTGTGTATACCCGCATTGGCGGCCATGCCTACGGTACCGTCTACCCCGGCCCCATCGGCAAAATCATCTCACCCCATCTGATGGGCCTGGATGCGACTCAGGACTTGCCCACCGCCTCCAGCCTGTGCGGTGCCTGCGGCGAAGTCTGTCCGGTACGCATTCCGATCCCCGAACTGTTACAACGGCTGCGCCATGAGGCCAAGCAGGAGCCCAACCCGGGTGCTTTACCGCTGCGCGGTCAGAAAGCGGCAGCCAGCAACACCGAAGCCTTTATCTGGCGCAGCTTCGCCCTGGCTACCCGCCAGCCGGCCCTGTACCGCACCATGACCTGGTGTGCGACCCGGTTGCGCCGGCTGATCCCAAGCAAACTGGGCCCCTGGACCCGCTGCCGCACCGCGCCCAGACCCGCCGCCAAAACCCTGCGTGAACTCATGGCCGAGAGGAACAAATAATGTCGACCGCCCGTACCGCCATTCTCGACCGGCTGCGCCGGGTCAATGCGCTGCCACTCAACGCCCCGGAGCCTGACTACCCCATCTGGAACGAGACCGATGCCGACACCATGCTGGCCCGGCTGACCGGCCTGCTGGAACAAAACCATGCCGAGGTGCTACGCCTGCCCCGTACCGCCCTGGTGACCACCCTGCGGGAGCGGCTGGCGCAGGCCGGCGTTAAACGGGTGGCCACCGGCACCGGCGGCGAATTTTTTGACGAGATCACGCTAGCATTGAACGGCACCGCCGAACGGGTGTGCTTTGACCGCCCGCTGGAAGAGTGGAAGGATGAGCTGTTCAATCAGGTGGATGCCGGCATCACCGGCTGCCATGGCGCCATTGCCGCCACCGGCAGCCTGGTGCTGTGGCCGGGCCCGGAGGAGCCGCGTACCCTGTCGCTGGTGCCGCCTCATCATGTCGCCATCCTGAAGGCTTCCACCCTGCACACCAACCTGCCGGCCATGATGGCCAGCGAAGGCTGGAATCAGGGAATGCCCACCAACCTGCTGCTGGTCTCGGGACCGTCCAAAACCGCCGACATTCAGCAAACCCTGGCCTACGGTGCCCATGGGCCCAGCGCCCTGACGGTACTTATTCTGGAGGATGCTTGATGGAGGCCCGCTACCAGCGGCTGGCTGACGAGCTGGCCACCTTTCTGCCCAGTGAGCGCATCATCAGCGATCCGTCCCTGTGCCTGGCCTATGGCACCGACGCCAGCTTTTACCGGCTGCTGCCCAAACTGGTGCTGCGGCTGGCAAGCCAAGACGAAGTGGTGCGCGTGCTGGCGGCCTGCCGGCAACACCGCCTTCACTGCACTTTTCGCGCCGCCGGCACCAGTCTGTCGGGCCAGGCGGTGTCCGATTCGGTGCTGATCACCCTCACCGACGACTGGCGCGGCCACCGCATCGAGGACGAGGGCGGGCGCATTGCCCTGCAGCCCGGAGTGATCGGCGCCGACGCCAACCGCTACCTGACGCCCTACGGCCGTAAAATCGGCCCGGATCCGGCCTCCATCAACAGCTGCAAGATCGGCGGCATCGCCGCCAACAATGCCTCCGGCATGTGCTGCGGTACCGCCCAGAACTCCTACCGCACCCTGCACGGCCTTAAGCTGATACTGGCCGACGGCACGCAACTGGATACCGTGAACGCCGACAGCCGGGCCCGCTTTGCCGAGCAGAAACCCGAGCTGCTGGCCGGCCTCAAGCAGCTGAGCGAGGAGGTGAAGGCCAACCCTGAGCTGAGCGAGCGCATTCGCCACAAGTACCGGCTGAAAAACACCACCGGCTACAGCCTGAACGCCCTGACCGACTTTGACGACCCGTTCGACATGCTGGCCCACCTGATGATTGGCTCGGAAGGCACCCTCGGCTTTATGGCCGAGGTCAGCTATCACACCGTGCCCGATCACCCCTTCAAAGCCTCCTGCCTGCTGGTGTATGCGGACATCGAAACCACCTGCCGGGCGGTGACCGCCCTGGCCGAGACCCAGGTGGCGGCGGTGGAGCTGATGGACGGCCGGGCCCTGGCCTCCATCGCCGACAAGCCGGGCATGCCCGGGTTTGTGGCCGAGCTGGATGGGGAAGCTGCCGCCCTGCTGGTGGAGGTGCACGGCGCCAGCGAGGCGGAGCTGCTGGACAAATGCGAGCAGGCCATGGCCGCGGTCACCCCCTTTGCACGCTGCAACGAAGTCGCCTTCACCCAGGACAAGGTCACCTGTGCCACCCTCTGGGGCATGCGCAAGGGCATGTTTCCGGCGGTGGGCGCGGTGCGCGAAACCGGCACCACCGTCATCATCGAGGACGTGGCCTTTCCGGTGGCCGAGCTGGCGCCGGCGGTGCGCAAGCTGACCGCCCTGTTCGACCGTTTCGGCTACCATGAGGCCATTATTTTCGGCCATGCCCTGGCCGGCAACCTGCACTTTGTGTTCACTCAGGGGTTTGATTCCCAGGCCGAGCTGGATCGTTACGGCGGCTTTATGGATGCCGTGGCCCAGCTGGTGGCGGTGGACTATGGCGGCTCGCTCAAGGCCGAGCACGGCACCGGCCGCAACATGGCCCCCTACGTGGAGCTGGAGTGGGGTCGCGACGGCTACGCCCTGATGCAACGCATCAAGGCCCTGTTCGACCCGGAGGGACTGCTCAATCCCGGCGTTATCCTCAACGACGATCATCAGGCCCACCTGAAAGACCTCAAGCCGCTGCCCGCCGCCGACGAGCTGGTCGACAAATGCATCGAATGCGGCTTTTGCGAGGCGGTGTGTCCGTCCCGGGATCTCAGCCTGACCCCGCGCCAGCGCATCGTGCTGTTTCGCGAGCTGAGCCGTCGGGCCGCCACCGGCGAGCACACCGACGACACCCTGCAAACCGTGTTCGATAAACAGGGCACCGACACCTGCGCCGCCACCGGCCTGTGCGCCCAGCGCTGCCCGGTGGGCATCAATACCGGCGATCTGGTGCGTCAGTTACGCACCGTTCGTTATCAAAGATTCGAGCCCATCGCCCGCTGGACTGCGGATCACTTCACCGCTACCACCAAGGCCGTGGCATTGGGGCTGAACGCCGCCAGCCTGGGCCGCAAACTGCTGGGTGCAAACACCCTGACCCGGCTGAACAGCGGATTACGCAAGGCGAGCAAAAACCGGGTGCCACTGTGGCTGCCGGAAACCCCGGCCGCCAACCCGCACCGGCCCAGGGCCGGCGGCACAGGTCCGGACAAGGTGGTGTATTTTCCGTCCTGCGCCAGCCGCACGCTGGGGCAGTCACCGGGCGCGAAAGACACCCGCTCCCTTACCGAAGTCACCCTGGCAGTGCTGGAAAAAGCCGGCTTTGAGGTTGTGCTGCCGGGTGATCTGAACAACCTGTGCTGCGGCATGCCCTATCAGAGCAAGGGCATGCTGGCCCTGGCCAACGACAAGGCCGCCGATCTGGAGGCCCGGTTGTGGCAGGCCAGCGAACAAGGCCGCTGGCCGGTACTGATGGACACCAGCCCCTGCGCCAAACGCAGCCTGGAGACTCAGCGCCTGCCGCTCAAGGTGTTTGAACCGGTACAGTTCGTGCTGGAGCATGCCCTGGAGCGACTGACGATGACTCCGGTGGAAGAAACCGTGATGCTGCATATCACCTGCAGCAGCCGGCGCATGGGACTGGCCGACGCCATGCTGACCCTGGCCAACCGCTGCGCCGCCCGGGTGGTGGTGCCGGAGCACATCGAATGCTGCGGCTTTGCCGGCGACAAGGGCTTCACCACCCCCGATCTCAACGCAGCGGCACTGAAGCCGCTGCGTGCCCAGGTGCCCGCCGATTGCCGCCGGGGCGTGAGCAACAGCCGCACCTGCGAGCTGGGCCTCAGCCATCACAGTGGCATTCACTACGAGTCCATTCTCTATCTGGTGGACGAAGCCAGTTGTAGCAAAAACCTGAGTGATCCGGCCCGGATTATTTCGGAATAACAAAAATAAGCGGTTTACAAAATCAAGACAGACGGTAATGTCTGGTTTTTAACACTCAGCTGAACTGGAAAGGAAGTATAAATGACTATTGAACGTCAGCAGGTTGGCCAGCGCATGAGCCGCATCGTTAAGCATAACGGCATCATCTATCTGTGCGGCCAGGTATGCAAGGATGCCACTCAGGATATTACCGGCCAGACAACCACCATGCTGGAAAAAGTGGACGAGCTGCTGAAAGAAGCCGGATCCGACCGCGAACATATGCTCTCTGCCACTATTTATGTAAAAACCATGGCCGACTTTGCCGGCATGAACGCAGTGTGGGATGCCTGGGTGCCGGAAGGTCATGCACCTGCCCGGGCCTGCGTGGAAGCCGCCATGGCCCGCCCCGAGCTGCTGGTGGAAATATCGGTAGTGGCTACCGAAATCTGAGTCGTAAGCTTAGAAAAAATAAAAGCCCGGTCTGCCGGGCCTTTAGACGTTACGCTGGTGAGGGGGGTCGTGTTACACCACGCCCTGCTCAATCATGGCATCGGCTACCTTGCGGAAACCGGCAATGTTGGCACCCAGCACCAGGTTGTGGGGCTCACCGAATTCAGCAGCCGTTTCGCTGGCGTTCAGGAAGATGTTCTTCATGATCACTTTCAGCTTCTCGTCCACTTCTTCAAAGCTCCAGCGCTGCATGCTGGCGTTCTGCGCCATTTCCAGCTGACTGGTGGCCACACCACCAGCGTTGGCAGCTTTGCCCGGGCCGTAGCTGATTTTAGCATCCAGGAACACTTCTACCGCATCCTGAGTGGATGGCATATTAGCGCCTTCAGATACTCCAATCACACCGTTGGCAACCAGTGCCTTGGCGTCGGCTTCAGACAGCTCGTTCTGGGTGGCACAGGGGAAGGCCAGCTGAGCCGGTATACGCCATACTGCATTACCATCGGCCGGATAGTCGGCGGCAGGAATGAACTTGGCTTCCGGATGAGCAGCAACGTATTCGTTCAGACGAACCTTGCGTACTTCCTTCAGTTCTTTCAGCGTATCCAGGTTGATACCGGTTTCGTGATATACGGTACCACTGGAGTCTGAACAAGTCACCGGAACAGCACCCAGCTGATACAGCTTCTCAATGGTGTAAATGGCTACGTTACCGGCACCGGACACCAGACAGCGCTTGCCGGCCAGAGTGTCGCCTTTGGCTTCGAGCATATACTGAGCGAAGTACACACAACCGTAACCGGTGGCTTCCTTACGCACCAGAGAACCGCCCCACAGCAGGCTCTTGCCGGTGAACACGCCGTCGTAGTTGCCGGTCAGGCGCTTGTACTGGCCGAACATATAGCCAATTTCACGGGCACCCACGCCGATATCGCCGGCGGGCACGTCAGTGGTCGGGCCGATGTGGCGGTACAGTTCATTGATGAAGGACTGGCAGAAGCGCATGATTTCGCCGTCGGATTTGCCCTTGGGATCAAAGTTGGCACCACCTTTACCACCACCGATAGGCAGGCCGGTAAGGGCATTTTTGAAAATCTGTTCAAAGCCCAGGAACTTGATAATGCCGGCGTTTACGCTGGGGTGGAAACGCAGACCGCCCTTGTACGGGCCAAGCGCCGAGTTGAACTCGATGCGGTAACCTTTGTTAACCTGCACGTTGCCCTGATCGTCAACCCAGGGAACCCGGAACATGATCTGGCGCTCTGGCTCAACCATGCGCTCAATGATGGCGTGTTTCTGGTACTTCTCATTGGTTTCGAGAATGGGCTGCAGGGAGTCGAGCACTTCCTCTACGGCTTGGTAAAATTCTGCTTGTGCCGGACTGGTCTTCTGCAGTTTGACAATGGTGTCATGAATATACGTCACGATGTCTTCCTTGTTATTGTTTCTAAACCTCATCGGGGATACACCTTACGAGACCCCATACTATTGAAATATGGCACCGTTCTCGGGTCAATGACTAATTTCCAAATATATATACTAAAAAGCAGAATATTTATGCTTTCTTAGAACAAAAAAAGAAGTTCCTGTTCACTTTAACAACATTTTTTACTTTTTATTAACAGTAACTTAATCAGCAATAGCACAATAATCGAACAGGTAACATAGCCTTCAAACCATCAGCGAAATCTATGCCTGCAGAAAACATAAGCACTAGAATAGCCTTTTTACGATAACAGGAGCACAAATGAGTCACTTTACTCTGCTGGTGGGATCCACCCTTGGTAATGCCGAAGATCTGGCAGATGACCTGGCTGATCATCTGCAGTCTGCCGATCATACAACGGTTATCCACACTTCTCCCCAGCTTGATCACATCTTGATCACCCCCGATAATTATCTGTTGCTGGTGTGCTCCACTCATGGTGCAGGGGATTTACCCGACAATATTCAGCCTTTGCTTGATGTTCTGCAGCATCAGCAGCCAGATTTACAGCAGCTGAACTATCTCGCAGTAGGCCTGGGTGACAGCAGCTACGATACCTTTTGCCACGCCATACAGAAACTGGATCAACAACTGGCGCAGCTGGGCGGAACACGGATCGGCGATCGACTTGAAATAGACGTAAGAACGGAAGATCTTTTGGAACAGAAGGCACAGATCTGGCTTGATCAGTGCCTGAATGAAGCAGGGATCAGCTGATACCACGCTGACCGGGATCATCATTAACATAAATGCAGAAAGCGATCTGCATTTTCTTCCACCAAGTTATCAACAGATCCAGGCCATTGGATCATTCATCTTTTTTACAAGACAAAAACCACAGATGTTGATAAGTATGCTGCAAACCGGTGTTAAACCTATAGTTATCCTATAAATTAAATTTCATCCCGTCAGCATATGTGGATAAAACACCAAGTTAACCACCATCCATACTGAGGTTCAGGATACGTTTTCCACAGTGAATGATCTCACTTAAGTAAATGATCTGACTGATCAAATAACACTTATTCACAGATCCTGACGGCACTAATAATAGATCCAACAGAAGATCGATCTAAAGATCTAAGATCTATTAAGTGATGGCAGGATCGCCCAGATCCGGTTTCCATCCCTTCGGTAAAACAGCTAAAATGTGCACCCCTTGAGTAAACCGGTAGCAACGACACGCCGGCACAGAGGGGAAAGATCCTTTCAGCTGAGTGTTTCAAGAGTGTTCGATATGCAATATGAAGAGTCATTTGATGTCATCGTTGTAGGTGGTGGTCATGCCGGAACGGAGGCAGCCGCCGCCGCTGCCCGTATGGGAGCCAATACCCTGCTGCTGACCCACAATATCGATACACTCGGACAAATGTCCTGTAATCCAGCCATCGGCGGTATTGGCAAAGGACATCTGGTAAAAGAAATTGATGCCCTGGGTGGCATCATGGCTCAGGCTGCAGACAGTGCAGGCATTCAGTTTCGTACCCTGAATGCCTCAAAAGGCCCTGCAGTTCGTGCTACTCGCGCTCAGGCAGATCGTCAGCTTTATCGCCAGGCCGTCAGAACCCGGCTGGAAAACCAGCCCAACCTGAAGATCTTTCAGCAGGCCTGTGACGATCTGATCCTCGATGGCGATACGGTTACCGGCGTGATCACTCAGACCGGCCTCAGGTTTCATGGCAAAACCGTGGTGTTGACCGTAGGGACTTTTCTTAATGGCCGCATCCATATCGGTATGGATAACTATCAGGGCGGTCGTGCCGGTGATCCGCCGTCCATTGCTCTGGCCAGCCGCTTGCGGGAACTGCCGCTGCGTATCGACCGCCTGAAAACCGGCACTCCGCCCCGTATTGACGCCAATAGCGTGAATTTTTCGGTAATGCAGGCTCAGCCCGGCGACAATCCTACTCCGGTATTCTCCTTCATCGGCAGCCGGGCAGATCATCCACAACAGGTGCCCTGCTACATCACCCACACCAATGAGCGTACCCATGAGGTAATCCGCCAGAACCTGGATCGCAGCCCCATGTATGCCGGCGTGATCGAAGGGATCGGGCCTCGTTACTGTCCGTCGATCGAAGACAAGATCATGCGCTTTGCCGATAAGAATGCTCACCAGATCTTTGTAGAGCCGGAAGGCCTGACCAGCACTGAGCTCTACCCCAACGGCATTTCCACCAGTCTGCCCTTTGATGTTCAGCTGCAGATAGTGCGCTCGATCCGCGGTTTTGAGCAGGCTCATATTATGCGACCGGGTTACGCCATCGAGTACGATTACTTCGATCCCCGGGATCTGCGATCCAACATGGAAAACAAGTGTCTTCACAATCTGTTCTTTGCCGGCCAGATTAATGGCACCACTGGTTATGAAGAAGCGGGGGCTCAGGGGTTGTTGGCCGGTACCAACGCTGCGTTGCGTGCCGCTGATCGTGATGCCTGGTCACCGCGCCGGGATCAGGCCTATCTGGGTGTGATGATGGACGACCTGTCCACTCTGGGTACACAGGAGCCCTACCGCATGTTTACCAGCCGGGCGGAATATCGCCTGCTGCTGCGGGAAGATAATGCCGATCTGCGCCTGACCGAGGAAGGCCGCAAACTGGGTCTGGTGGACGATCATCGCTGGGCCTTGTTCTGCGACAAGGTGGAGCGCATCGAGCAGGAAGGTCAGCGTCTGCGCAGCACCTGGATCAACCCTAATCACACCGCCGCTCCGGCGCTGAATGAAAAACTGAAAACGCCCCTCAGCCGGGAACACAATCTGGAGGAGCTGCTGCGCCGCCCAGAGCTGGATTACCCTACCCTGATGGCCATTGAAGGCATCGGCCCTGGCATTGACCATGAGCAGGCCGCCGAGCAGGTAGAAATTCAGACCAAATACGCCGGTTACATTGAACGCCAGAAGGACGAAATTCAAAAGCAGCTGCGCAACGAACACACTAAACTGCCGTTGGATCTGGACTATGCCGAGGTCTCCGGCCTGTCCAACGAGGTGATCGCCAAGCTCAACCAGGCTCACCCGGAAACCCTGGGGCAGGCATCGCGTATTTCCGGTGTGACCCCGGCGGCCATTTCCATTTTGCTGGTTCACTTAAAAAAACGCGGTTTGCTGCGTAAGTCGGCCTGAGGTTTATGATGCTGCAACAACTGAACTCGCTGCTGGCCGAGACCAGTCTTGACGTAAGTGAATCACAGGCCGAGCAGCTGATCGCACTGGTGAGTTTGCTGCACAAGTGGAACAAAGCCTATAACCTCACCTCGGTTCGGGATCCGCAAGCCATGCTGGTGCGCCATATCATGGACAGCCTGGTAGTGAGCCCTTACCTTGAAGGCAAGCGTTTTATCGATGTGGGCACAGGCCCGGGGCTGCCAGGCCTTCCTCTGGCCATTATTAACCCGGATAAACAGTTTGTGCTGCTCGACAGTCTGGGTAAACGTATTCGCTTTATTCGCACCGTAGTGCATCAGCTCGGTCTGACCAATGTGGAAGCGGTACAGAGCCGGGTGGAAGCCTTTCAGCCTGAGCAAAAGTTCGACGGTGTGCTGAGCCGGGCCTTTGCTTCCCTTGACGACATGCTAAGCTGGTGCGCTCATTTGCCTGCACCGGACGGTTGTTTTCTTGCCCTTAAGGGACAAATTCCGGCGCAGGAGTTAACAACCCTGCCCGCCCACCTGAGCTGCTCCGGTGTTTATCCGCTGCACGTTCCCGGGCAGGAAGGCGACCGCCATCTGGTGGTCATTTCGCAAGCCAGCCAGTAGAGGTTTTCGGTGGGAAAAGTCATTGCTATTGCCAATCAGAAAGGTGGGGTAGGTAAAACTACTACTTGTGTGAATCTGGCCGCATCCATGGCGGCCACCAAACGCAATGTGCTGGTGATCGATCTCGATCCCCAGGGCAACGCCACCATGGCCAGCGGTGTCGACAAATACCAGGTGGCCAATACCGCTTATGAGCTGTTGGTTGACGAGCTGCCGGTAGCCGATGTGGTGGTCACCGATACCAGCGGAGGCTATGACCTGATCGCCGGCAACGGTGACGTGACCGCCGCCGAGATTAAATTGATGGAATTTTTTGCCCGGGAAGTGCGGCTGCGTAATGCGCTGGCACCGGTGCGAGAGCACTATGACTACATTTTCATCGATTGCCCGCCATCCCTTAACCTGCTGACGGTGAACGCCATGTCGGCGGCCGATTCGGTGCTGGTACCCATGCAGTGTGAATATTTTGCACTGGAAGGTCTGACTGCGCTGGTGGATACCATCAGTAAGCTGGCGGCGGTGGTGAATCCGGAGCTTAAAATCGAGGGTATATTGCGCACCATGTACGATCACCGCAACCGCCTGTCCAATGAGGTGTCCGATCAGCTGAAAAGCTATTTCGGCGACAAGGTGTATCGTACCGTCATTCCGCGTAATGTCCGTCTGGCCGAGGCCCCCAGCCACGGCACTCCCGCCATGTATTACGACAAGTCGTCGGTAGGTGCCAAATCCTATCTGGCGCTGGCCGGTGAAATTCTTCGCCGGGCTGAAGATGAACAGTCCAACTCCGAACAGGTAGAACAGACAGCATGAACATGAAACGTCGCGGACTGGGTAAAGGCCTGGACGCTCTGCTCAGCACCAGCTCAGCTGCCAATCTGCGCCGGGAACAGGCCGATACTCATTCTGAAGCAGGAGCCGGCGGCGAATTACAAAATCTGGCCATCAATACCCTGCAGCCGGGTAAATACCAGCCTCGCCGGGACATGTCACAGCAGGCACTGGAAGAACTGGCCGAGTCCATTCGTCAGCAGGGTATCATTCAGCCCATCGTAGTGCGGCCACTTGAAGCCGGCGGTTATGAAATTCTGGCGGGCGAGCGGCGCTGGCGGGCGGCACGTATGGCCGGTCTTGGCAAGGTGCCTGTGCTGATCAAGCCGGTGTCTGACAAGCAGGCGCTGGCCATTGGCCTGATTGAAAACATTCAGCGCGAAGATCTCAACGTGATGGAAGAAGCCCGTGCCCTGACCCGGCTGATTGAAGAGTTTGCATTCACTCACCAGACGGTGGCCGATGCCGTGGGCAAAAGCCGCAGTGCGGTAAGTAACCTGCTGCGTCTTAATCAGCTCAACGATGACGTCAAGCAGCTGGTTGAGCACGGCTCACTGGAAATGGGCCATGCTCGTGCATTACTGGCTCTGGAAGCTGAACTTCAGTCTCAAACCGCTCATATCGTGGTGCAAAAAGGACTGACGGTACGCGAAACCGAAAAATTGGTGAAACAGGTACTTTCGCCGCAAAAGCCGAAAAATGAGCAGCCTCGTTCTCTGTTCATGACCCAGCTTGAGCAGGAGTTTGGTGAAAAATTAGGGATAAAAGTAGAAATAAAGTCATCGGGTAAAGATAAAGGTAAGCTGGTTATTTCCTATAACTCGTTGAATGAGCTGGATAAAATTGGCCATTTCTTTGGCATTGGCGATGACGCTGACAAGTAGGTTTGTGCAAAAATTGTAGTAAACCTTCAGTCAACACAAGTGTGCTGAAAATGCATAAAAAAAGCACTGAAATCCGCGAAAAATAAGGATTTAGTGTAATTGCATTTGTGGCGTTCACGGGTATAATTTGACCTGCTTTTTTGGGGCTTAACCGGTGGAAGTGCATCGGGAAGGCCCCTAACTGTATCAGGAGTGGTTGTGAAGCAGAAAACCCGGCACCTCAGTGACAGACAAGTGGCGCTGGTAATTCTGAGTTATCAGTTACTTCTGGTGGTGGCAGTCACCGCTTTGTTCGGTTTAGGACAAAACGAGGCCGCCGCTCGTTCCGCTCTCTTGGGGGGCGGAATCTACTGGGTTCCCCAATGCCTTTTCAGTGTGGTGGTGCTGATCAAAAGTACCAGCGACGCCACGCCGCAAAGCATTGTGGCGAGCTTTTACAGCGGGGCAGGGATTAAGCTGGCCAGCACCATTTTGTTATTCATTGTGGTGTTCAAGTACATGGAGGTAAGTATCTTGCCCCTGTACACGGCTTACGCCCTGGCATTGCTGATGCAGTGGATTCTTTCATTCACTCTCAACAACCGTTACTAGGAAAACACATGGCTGCAACAGGAGATGTCCTAACTTCCCAGGGTTATATCTCTCACCACCTGGCTCATCTGCAGGTTGGTTCGGGATTCTGGGCGTTGAATATCGATTCTTTGCTTGTTTCCGTTGTCCTGGGTGCGCTGTTCTTGTGGAGCTTCAACAAGGTTGCATCCCGTGCAACTTCCGGAGTTCCGGGCAAGTGGCAATGTGCCGTTGAGCTGCTGGTTGAATTCGTGGATAAATCCGTCAAGGACGTCTTCCATGGCAAAAGTGCGTTGGTTGCCCCATTGGCGCTGACTATTTTTGTCTGGGTATTCCTGATGAACCTGATGGATCTTCTCCCGGTCGACTATCTGCCCTACGGTGCTCAATTGCTGGGCGTTCCTTACCTGAGGGTTGTTCCTTCCGCCGATGTTAACATCACCATGTCCATGGCGTTTGGTGTTTTCTTCTTGATCATTTTCTACAGCATCAAGATGAAAGGCGTGTCCGGCTTTGTAAAAGAGCTGACCATGCAACCGCTGAACCACTGGTCCATGATTCCCGTTAACCTGGTGCTTGAGACCGTTGCCCTGATCGCTAAACCCATCTCCCTGGGTCTGCGACTGTTCGGTAACATGTATGCCGGTGAGATGATTTTCATCCTTATCGCTGGCCTGCTGCCGTGGTGGTCTCAATGGGTCCTTAATGTGCCGTGGGCGATATTCCACATTCTGATTATCACCCTGCAGGCTTTCATCTTCATGATCCTGACCGTCGTCTATCTGTCGATGGCCTATGAAGAACATTAATTTAAGATAACAAAAATTTAACAAGCTGTCGTTCTAACCGCTAACAATTGGAGAAATAAAATGGAAATGATTTTCATCGCTGCCTCTCTCATGCTGGGTCTGGCTTCTATCGGTGGTGCTATCGGTATCTCTATGCTGGGTGGCAAGTTCCTGGAAAGTGCTGCTCGCCAGCCTGACATGCTGCCTGCCCTGCGCGGCAACTTCTTCATCGTGGTAGGTCTGGTTGACGCCATCCCGATGATCACCGTTGGTATGGCTCTGTACCTGATCTTCGCCGTTGCCGCTTAATGGCCCGGTACGTTAATCAGTCTGCTAACCAACTTTAAAGGAGAGTTGCGATGAACATGAACGCAACAATCCTCGGTCAAACGATCGCGTTTATCATCTTCGTTTGGTTCTGCATGAAGTATGTATGGCCTCCTATTATGGATGCCATCGAAAAGCGTCAGAAAGAAATTGCTGACGGTCTGTCTTCGGCCGAGCGTGCCAAGAAAGACCTGGCCCTGGCGCAGACTAATGCAACCGAACAGCTGAAGGAAGCCAAGCTGGAGTCTGCTCAAATTATTGAGCTGGCTAACAAGCGTAAGGCCCAGATCATCGAGGATGCAACGCGTGAGGCCCAGGCCGAGCGTGAAAAGATTCTGGCACAAGCCCAGGCTGAAGTTGAAGCCGAACGCAATCGTGTCAAAGAGGAACTGCGTAAGCAGGTTGCTGCTCTTGCCCTGGTGGGTGCAGAGAGAATCCTCGAGCGTCAGATTGATGCCGCTGCCAACAGCGACATTGTAGAGAAAGTAGTAGCTGAACTGTAAGGGAACTAGAGCCATGGAAATGAAAACCATTGCTCGCCCCTATGCCAAAGCAGCTTTCGATTTTGCCGTTGAGAAAAAAGCGGTCGAGAACTGGTTGTCCATGCTGACGTTTGCTGCCGAAGTGGCACAAAACGACAGCATGGCCCAGGTGCTTGGCAGCGATCTGAACGCGGAAAAGATGGCC
Source organism: Oceanimonas sp. CAM02 (assembly GCF_032842915.1). Classification (NCBI taxonomy): domain Bacteria; kingdom Pseudomonadati; phylum Pseudomonadota; class Gammaproteobacteria; order Aeromonadales; family Aeromonadaceae; genus Oceanimonas; species Oceanimonas sp. CAM02. Next base: position 14,146 of record NZ_JAWJBK010000006.1, on the reverse strand, counting down.
GACGTGTTTTTGGCTGTCTGTGGCGAACAGCTTGACGAGCAAGGCCAGAACCTGATTCGGGTAATGGCCGTAAACGGACGCTTGAGTGTGTTGCCGGCAGTGGTACAGGAGTTCGCCGCATTGAAGGCGGAACTGGACCGGGTGATTGACGCCAATGTGGTATCGGCCGCCAAATTGACCAAGCAACAAGTGGCCAAGATTCAGGCCTCACTGGAACAGCGTCTGGGACGCAAGGTGAACCTGAATTGCAGCGTCGACAAGAGCCTGATGGCCGGCATCATCATTACCGCCGGTGATATGGTAATCGACGGAAGTGTGCGGGGCCGTCTGTCCCGCTTGGCCGAAACGCTGCAATCTTGATTGGGGAATAGAGCATGCAACTGAATTCAACTGAAATTGCCGAGCTGATCAAACAGCGCATCGAGCAATTCAATGTTGTCAGTGAAGCACGAAACGAAGGTACCATCGTTTCTGTAAGCGATGGCATCATTCGTATTCACGGCCTTGCTGACATCATGCAAGGTGAAATGATTGAACTGCCGGGCAAACGTTATGCCCTGGCACTGAACCTGGAGCGTGACTCCGTGGGTGCCGTGGTGATGGGTCCTTACGCCGACCTGGCCGAAGGCACCAAGGTTCAGTCTACTGGTCGTATCCTGGAAGTTCCGGTAGGCCGCAGCCTGCTGGGTCGTGTGGTTAACACTCTGGGTGAGCCGATTGACGGTAAGGGCGCCATCGAGACCGATACTACTTCTCCGGTAGAAGTGATCGCTCCCGGCGTAATCGATCGTCAGTCAGTAGACCAGCCGGTACAGACCGGTTACAAGGCTGTTGACGCCATGATTCCGATCGGCCGTGGTCAGCGTGAGCTGATCATCGGTGACCGTCAGGTGGGTAAAACCGCTCTGGCTGTTGACGCCATCATCAACCAGAAAGACTCCGGCATTAAGTGTGTGTACGTGGCCATCGGCCAGAAAGCGTCCACCATTGCCAACGTGGTTCGCAAGCTGGAAGAGCATGACGCGCTGAAGAACACCATCGTCGTGGTGGCTTCTGCGTCCGAGTCTGCTGCCCTGCAGTACCTGGCGCCTTACGCTGGTTGTGCCATGGGTGAATACTTCCGTGACCGCGGTGAAGATGCCCTGATCGTGTACGATGACCTGTCCAAGCAGGCCGTTGCTTACCGTCAGATCTCTCTGCTGCTGCGTCGTCCGCCGGGCCGTGAAGCCTACCCGGGTGACGTTTTCTACCTGCACTCCCGTCTGCTGGAGCGTGCTTCTCGTGTGTCTGCCGACTACGTTGAGAAGTTCACCAATGGCGAAGTGAAAGGTCAGACTGGCTCACTGACTGCGCTGCCGATCATTGAAACTCAGGCCGGTGACGTGTCTGCGTTCGTACCGACCAACGTGATCTCCATCACCGACGGTCAGATCTTCCTGACCACCGAACTGTTCAACTCCGGTATTCGTCCGGCGGTTGATCCGGGTATCTCCGTATCCCGGGTAGGTGGTGCAGCCCAGACCAAGATCATCAAGAAGCTGTCTGGTGGTATCCGTACCGCCCTGGCTCAGTATCGTGAACTGGCGGCCTTTGCCCAGTTCTCCTCCGATCTGGACGATGCGACCCGCAAGCAGCTGAATCACGGCCAGAAAGTGACCGAGCTGATGAAGCAGAAGCAATATCGCCCCATGTCCGTTGCTGAGCAGGCGCTGTCTCTGTTCGCTGCTGAAAACGGCTACCTGGACGATGTTGAGCTGAAGCTCATCACTACGTTCGAAGAGGCCCTGATCGCTTACGCCAATTCAGAACATGCCGCCCTGATGGCGGAGATCAACGAGAAAGCCGACTACAACAAAGATGTTGTGGCTCAGCTGACTGCGTTGCTGGATAGCTTCAAGGCTACCCAGTCCTGGTAACCATGTGGCAGCGTTTATTGCTGCCACCTGAATTGGAGAAGCGACATGGCCGGCGCAAAAGAAATACGTAGCAAGATCGGGAGTGTGAAAAACACTCAGAAGATCACCAGCGCTATGGAGATGGTGGCCGCCTCGAAAATGCGCAAAGCGCAGGATCGCATGGACCACAGCCGCCCATACGCTGAAACCATACGCAAGGTGATCGGCCACATCGCGCAGGGGAACCTGGAATACAAGCACCCCTATCTGGAAGACCGTGAGGTCAAGCGCGTAGGCTTTATTATCGTCTCCACCGATCGTGGCCTTTGTGGTGGTCTGAACATCAACGTGTTCAAAGCCGCCATGAACGAAATGAAAGCATACACCGACAAGGGTGTGGGCGTTGACATGTGCCTGGTTGGCAGCAAAGCGGTGAGTTTTTTCAACCGCTATGGTGGCAAGGTACTGGCACAGACTTCTGGTCTGGGCGACAACCCCTCACTGGATAGCCTGATTGGCTCTGTCAGCGTCATGCTGGAAGCGTACGACAAGGGCGAGATAGATAAGCTGTACCTGGTGTACAACAAGTTTGAAAACACCATGGTGCAAAAGCCGACAGTCGATCAACTGTTGCCTTTGCCTGCATCGGATGAAGAAGTGGCCAGCCACAGCTGGGACTACCTCTATGAACCGGATCCCAAATCGCTGCTGGACACGTTGCTGGTACGTTTTGTGGAATCCCAGGTTTATCAGGGTGTAGTCGAGAACCTGGCCAGCGAACAGGCGGCCCGGATGGTAGCGATGAAAGCCGCCACCGATAACGCCGGTAACCTCATCAACGATCTGCAACTGGTGTATAACAAGGCCCGTCAGGCCGCCATTACCCAGGAGCTGAGTGAGATTGTTGCCGGGGCCGGTGCCGTATAAGGCAAAGGTATTCAAAGGTTTAGAGGATTTGACATGAGTAAGGGTATCATAGTCCAAATCATCGGCGCCGTTGTTGACGTGGAATTCCCGCAAGATGCGGTTCCCCACGTTTACGATGCGCTGAAGATTACGACGGAAGGCCAGGGCCAGGGTCTGGTTCTGGAAGTGCAGCAGCAAATCGGCGGCGGCGTTGTTCGTTGTATCGCCATGGGTTCTTCCGACGGCCTGCGCCGTGGTCTGGAAATCGAAAACACCAACAAGCCCATTCAGGTGCCGGTAGGTGTACAGACCCTGGGTCGCATCATGGACGTTCTGGGTAACCCCATTGATGAGAAAGGCGACATCGGCGAAGAAGAGCGCTGGTCCATTCACCGTGAAGCCCCCAGCTACGAAGAGCAGTCCAGCTCTGCCGAGCTGCTGGAAACCGGCATCAAGGTAATCGACCTGGTATGCCCCTTCGCCAAGGGTGGTAAGGTTGGTCTGTTCGGTGGTGCCGGTGTAGGCAAAACCGTAAACATGATGGAACTGATCCGTAACATCGCCATCGAGCACAGCGGTTACTCCGTATTTGCCGGTGTAGGTGAGCGTACCCGTGAAGGTAACGACTTCTACCATGAAATGACCGACTCCAACGTACTGGACAAGGTATCTCTGGTATACGGTCAGATGAACGAGCCGCCCGGCAACCGTCTGCGCGTGGCCCTGACCGGTCTGACCATGGCTGAGAAGTTCCGTGAAGAAGGTCGTGACGTACTGTTGTTCGTGGACAACATCTACCGTTACACCCTGGCCGGTACCGAAGTATCCGCACTGCTGGGCCGTATGCCTTCTGCAGTAGGTTACCAGCCGACTCTGGCCGAAGAGATGGGCGTTCTGCAGGAGCGTATCACCTCTACCAAGACCGGCTCCATCACCTCTGTACAGGCCGTATACGTGCCTGCGGATGACTTGACCGATCCGTCTCCGGCCACCACCTTCGCTCACCTGGATGCGACCGTGGTACTGAGCCGTCAGATTGCTGCTCTGGGTATCTACCCGGCCGTTGACCCGCTGGACTCCACCAGCCGTCAGCTGGATCCGCAGGTAGTTGGTGAAGAGCACTATTCTGTTGCCCGTGGTGTACAGACTGTACTGCAGCGCTATAAAGAGCTGAAGGACATCATCGCCATTCTGGGTATGGATGAACTGTCTGAAGATGACAAGCTGACTGTGGCCCGCGCCCGTAAAATTGAGCGTTTCCTGTCTCAGCCGTTCTTCGTGGCCGAAGTATTCACCGGTGCCCCCGGCAAGTATGTGTCTCTGAAAGACACCATTGCCGGCTTCCAGGGCATTCTGAACGGTGACTACGACACACTGCCCGAGCAGGCGTTCTACATGGTTGGCTCCATCGACGAAGCGGTCGAAAAAGCCAAGAAACTGTAAGCCTCTAAGGAGGGCCTGATGGCTGAGTATAACTTTCATCTGGACATCGTCAGTGCCGAGAAGCGTCTGTTTTCCGGCTCTGTGACCGCGGTGACTGTTTCCGGCTCTGAGGGTGAATTGGGCGTTCGTTACGGACACGCCCCCCTGCTGACGGCAATCCGTCCCGGTCTGGTGCAATACGTTACCAAGGCTGGTGAGCAGGAAGTTCTGTATGTTTCCGGCGGCATGCTGGAAGTGCAGAACAGCAGTGTCATGGTATTGGCCGACACTGCAATTCGCGCCGAAGATCTGGATAAAGCCAAGGCCGAAGAAGCCAAACGCTCGGCAGAAGCCAAGCTGCAGAACTCCTCACATGATGTGGACTATGCAGAAGCAGCTGCCGAACTGGCCCGGGCCATGGCGAAACTGCGCGTGCTGCAGTTGGTTAAGAAAAACGTTCGTTAAGCCTAACGTTCGAAAAAGCGGCCTCAGGGTCGCTTTTTTTTTGCAAAAAAATCACAATACCGGCATTAACGGAGAGGTGTCAGGAGTGAAGGGTGAGGAGAAACAACCGTTCTGCAAACGGGGTTTTACTCCTTACCTCTACCTCCTCACTCCTCACGGTCATTTCAAACGGGATATAGGTTCATGACGATTCAGGCGGTAATTCTGGCGGCGGGCAAGGGCACCCGCATGCGCTCTTCTCTTCCCAAGGTGCTGCACTCAGTGGCCGGCAAACCCATGGTGGCCCATGTGATTGATGCCGCCCGTGCCTGCGAGGTGGACGGCATTCATCTGGTCTACGGCCATGGTGCCGACCAGCTGAAAGCACGCATTCAGGCGCCGGAGCTGCACTGGACCCATCAGGCCGAGCAACTGGGCACCGGCCATGCAGTGGCGGTGGCGCTGCCCGATATTGCCGACGATGCCAAGGTGTTGGTGCTCTACGGCGACACACCGCTGCTGCAGGCGGAGACCCTGCAGCGGCTGATTGCCGCCCAGCCCAATGGTGGCGTGGGCCTGCTCACTGTGAGCCTTGCCAACCCCACCGGTTATGGCCGCATCGTGCGGGAAAACGGCAAGGTTACCGGTATTGTTGAGCAGAAGGACGCCAGCCCTGAACAGCTGGCTATTACCGAGGTGAACACAGGCGTGCTGGTGGCCGAGGCCGGCCGGCTCAGGGCCTGGCTGGGCGAGCTTAACAACGATAACGCTCAGGGGGAGTATTACCTCACCGACATTTTCGCCATGGCTCACCGCGATGGCTGTGATATTGCTACCGTACAACCGGCCAGCACAGCTGAAGTGGAAGGTGCCAACGATCGCGTGCAGCTGGCGGGCCTGGAACGGGCCTATCAGAACATGCAGGCCGAGCGGCTGATGCGTGAGGGTGTCAGCCTGCTGGATCCGGCCCGGTTTGATCTGCGCGGCAGTCTGACTGCCGGCGAGGAAGTGGTGATCGACGTGAATGTGATCATCGAGGGTGACGTGCGCCTGGGCAACAGAGTCAAAATTGGCGCCGGTGTCATTCTCAAAAACTGCGTGATCGGTGACGATGCCGAGGTGAAACCCTACTCCATCGTCGAAAACGCCGAGCTGGGCAGCGCCAGCAGCGCCGGCCCCTTTGCCCGTCTGCGCCCTGGTGCCGTGCTGGGTGAAGACGCCCATGTCGGCAACTTTGTGGAAATGAAAAAGGCCCGGCTGGGCAAGGGCTCCAAGGCGGGCCACCTGACCTATCTGGGCGATGCCGAGATAGGTGCGGGGGTGAACATCGGTGCCGGCACCATCACCTGCAACTATGACGGCGTCAACAAGTTCCAGACCATCATTGAAGACGGCGTCTTTGTCGGCTCCGATACCCAATTGGTGGCCCCGGTGCGCATCGGCAAGAATGCTACTCTGGGGGCCGGCAGTACCGTGACCAAAGACGTGGCCGAAGCCGAGCTGGTGATCACCCGTGTGGCTCAGCGCCATATCAAAAACTGGCCTCGTCCCGTTAAAAAGAAGCTATAAGCTGTCAGCTTTAAGATAAACAAATAAGCGCGTCTGTGATTTCACAGGCGCTTTTTTTGATCCTGCATTCGCCTGAAAATGTTATCTCTCCACCGTATTCATCCGGCAACTCGGGCTGCTGATCACTTACAGCTTACGGCTGACAGCTTTCTTTTGGTTGATCGGTTTTGTTTTGTTCTGTTAGCATTCTGCTTTCAAACCGAAACTTAAGCCATTATGTCGAAACGTAATACGCAACAACGCCGCCATACCATCGTCTCTCTGCTGGCCGAGCAGGGGGAAGTGACCGTGGATGAGCTGGCCCGGCGTTTCGACACATCGGAAGTCACCATTCGCAAGGATCTCACGGCCCTTGAGAAAAACGGCCTGCTGCTGCGGCGTTATGGCGGGGCCGTGCCGGTGCCGAGCGAGATGGTGGCGGAAAACCCTGCCGAGCCGGTTTCGAAACGAAAGCAATCACTGGCCCGGGCGGCGGCGGCGCGCATTCGCGATCACAACCGTATCATTATCGACAGCGGCAGCACCACGGCGGCACTGCTGGGCGAGCTGGGCCACAAACACGGCCTGGTGGTGATGACCAACTCCCTGGCTATTGCCAACGCGGTGCGCGAGCTGGAGCCCGAGCCGACCTTGCTGATGACCGGCGGCACCTGGGATCCATCCTCCGAGTCATTTCAGGGCCAGGTGGCCGAACAGGTGCTGCGCTCCTACGACTTTGATCAGCTGTTTATCGGTGCCGACGGCATCGATCTGGAACGGGGCACCACCACCTTTAACGAACTCACCGGCCTGTCGCGAGTGATGGCCGAGGTGGCCCGGGAAGTGGTGGTGATGGTGGAGTCGGACAAGCTGGGCCGCAGAATACCCAATCTGGAGCTGCCCTGGAGCCGTATTCATACCCTGGTTACCGACAGCGGCATCAGCGAGACAGATCAACAACAGTTACAGCAAAAGGGCATCACTTTGGTGATAGCACCCGAATAACGAGGATGTAGAGCATGTGTGGAATTGTAGGGGCGGTGGCCCAGCGTGATGTGGCAGAAATTCTGGTGGAAGGCCTGCGCCGTCTGGAATACCGGGGTTACGACTCTGCCGGGGTGGCCATTATTCACGACAACCAGCTGGGCCGAATGCGCCGTCTGGGTAAGGTGCAGGCGCTGGCCGATGCGCTCGAGCAGCAGCCGCTGGCCGGTGGCACCGGCATTGCTCACACCCGCTGGGCCACCCATGGTGAGCCGTCGGAACGCAACGCCCATCCTCATGTGTCCGGCAATATTGCCGTGGTGCATAACGGCATCATCGAAAACCACGAAGAGCTGCGCGCCGAGTTGCAGCAGAGAGGCTACGAGTTTGCGTCCGATACCGACACCGAGGTGATCGCTCATCTGGTGCACTGGCATCGTCAGCATACCGACAGCCTGTTGGCGGCACTGCAGGTTACGGTCAAGGAACTGCGCGGTGCCTACGGCACCGTGCTGATGGACGTGAACGATCCTTCCCGCCTGGTGGTGGCCCGCTCCGGTTCCCCCCTGGTAATTGGCTTAGGGTTAGGCGAGAACTTTATCGCTTCCGATCAGCTGGCACTGCTGCCGGTGACCCGCCGCTTCCTGTTTCTGGAGGAAGGAGACGTAGCCGAGGTGACCCGCCGTGACATTCATATTTTCAACAGCGACGGCCAGCCGGTGACCCGGGCCGAGCAGGAGTCGGACGTCACCCACGACGCCGGCGATAAGGGTGAATACCGTCACCATATGCTGAAGGAAATCTTTGAGCAGCCCAAGGCCATTACCGACACGCTTGAAAGTCGGCTGAGTGAGCAGGGCGTGGTGGTGGAGTCCTTTGGCAATGGTGCCAGGGATATCTTTGAACGAGTGGAGCACATTCAGCTGATCGCCTGCGGCACTTCCTACCATGCGGGCATGGTGGCCCGTTACTGGTTCGAAGCGCTGGCTGGCGTGCCCTGTGATATCGAAATCGCCTCCGAGTTTCGCTACCGCAAGTCGGTGGTGCGCCCCAACAGCCTGCTGATCACCCTGTCCCAGAGCGGCGAGACCGCCGACACCCTGGCGGCGCTGCGGCTGGCCAAGGAGTCCGGCTACATGAGCAGCCTGACCATCTGCAACGTGCCCGGCTCCTCTCTGGTGCGGGAGTCGGATCTGGCCTTTATGACCCGGGCCGGTGCCGAGATTGGCGTGGCTTCTACCAAGGCCTTTACCACCCAGCTGGTGGCGCTGCTGATGCTGGTGGCGGCGGTGGGCCGTTGCCGGGGCAACATGACCGAGCAGACCGAGGCCGAGCTGGTGCGCTCGTTGCGTTCGCTGCCGGCGCACATTGTCAGTACCCTGGCCCTGGCCGGCGACATCGAGCTGCTGGCGGAAGAGTTTGCCGACAAGTACCACAGCCTGTTCCTGGGCCGGGGCGAGCAGTACCCCATCGCCATGGAAGGGGCGCTCAAGCTCAAGGAAATCTCCTATATTCACGCCGAGGCCTATGCCGCCGGCGAGCTCAAGCACGGCCCGCTGGCGCTGATCGACGCTGATATGCCGATTATCGTGGTAGCACCCAACAACGAGCTGCTGGAGAAACTGAAATCCAACGTGGAAGAAGTGCGTGCCCGGGGCGGCATTCTCTATGTATTTGCCGACAAACAGGCCGGCTTTAAAGGAGATGCCACCATGCGGGTAATGTCATTGGAGCACGTAGACGAAGTGATTGCGCCCATTGTTTACACTGTGCCGCTGCAGCTGCTGTCTTATTATGTGGCCTTGATAAAAGGAACCGATGTGGATCAACCCAGAAATTTAGCCAAAAGCGTTACGGTTGAATAACAGAAAACCCGGGATTTCCCGGGTTTTTTTATCGCTCAGAAAACACTACTACATAATGACTGATGTTTCCGTGTTCATTATTCAGTCCTCGAATAGACAGCCAGATGGCGCTGATGTGACCCGGAGTCAGCTCACATTTTATTTCCCCCTGCCAGTGGCCTTGCTCATCAATATGTTGCCACGGATCGACACTTTTTGTGGCTGCCAGCGGCAGTGCCAGATGGGGAGGCTGCCCCAGCTTATCATCCAGGGTATATCCGGTAATGTGATGATAGGCTGGATTGGCATACACCAGCCGGCGTTGCTGATCAAAGATCATCACCGCTTCCAGCATATTGGCCATTACCAGATTGTTCAGCTGTAATGAAGCTTCTACCTGTTTAATGCGCGTAATATCCTGCCCCTGTAACTGCACAGCCGTTACCAGACCGTTATTAAACACGGGTGCCAGTGTCCATAGCTGGTAACTGGGCCGGTGAGGCAGAGAGCCCATCCGGGTTTCAACTCCATCTACTTTGTTACCCTTTCTGGCCTGATGAATGGCTTGTAGCAGGGGAGCCAGTTGCTCAGGAGTGAAATAATGAGAGAGCATGGTACCGGCGAGCTGCTCCCGGCTTCTTTTGAACAAGGCTGCGGCGGCATGGTTTATCGCCTGAATTTCATTGTTGTTGCCAATAATAATGGCCGCGGAGTTGGCTGCGTCAAACAGATGAGTGAGTCGCTGCTCTTTTTGCTGCAGCGCTGACACCATACTTTCCAGGCTGTTACCCAGGAAATTAAATTCCTGAATACGATCCGGTGAGAAGGTAGCGTGCTGGCCTCTGCGTATTTTTTCAGCAAAGCGGGTCAAGTCAGCAAGAGGCAGTGAGATCAGTCTGAGGGTATATAAAGACAGCAGCAATGCAGTAATTAACACCAGCATAAGGGCCAGCAGTGTGTGATGGCCATAGGCCTCCTGCAGTTGCTGGGCAATGGTATTGTCTGTGACTAACAGCAATTTTAGTTCATTGACTTCACCATTTATTTCAATTGGTTGCAGACTAAAATAGTGCCCCTGATATTGCCCGTAAGACTGCTGGAGCGAGAGGATTTTTGTTATTATATCCGTCTCAATATTATTGTTGTTCACATAAGCATACCCCGCCGGTTTGTTGTTCAGAATGAGTTGTATGCTGAGATTTTCAGCTCCCTGCCCGAGCTGTCGCAGTAGCGTAAGGTTATCGTTAAGCACAATACCTCCCAGCAAGCTGCCTATTACTCGGCCCGAGTCAGGAGATATCACAGGATAACGTTGCGTTAGTGTAAATAATGTATTTAAAGGAGCTTTCAGCTCGGCGCTGATCCACTGGTTGTACAGTGGTGGGGAAGTAATTAACTGATGTAGTCTGTGGCGGGTTATATACAGTGGTGAGCTCATATTGATCCAGTGCTGTCCTCCTTTACTGATCATCAGTAAATCAAGCAGCTCTCCATTGCGGTGATACAGTGTATCTTGCAACCTTTTTTGTGCCAGTTGTGTGTTGTCAGTTTTTAATGCCTGCGCTATTTCCGGTTGCTCTGCTGTTGCCGAAAGAACGCCATCCAGGCTGTTGAGGTAGCTGCTCATCAGGATCTGCAGGCGAGCACTGGCACTTTCCAGTTGCTGCTGAATACTGTTATTGACCATGGTTGAGGTGCTGCGATAGGTCAGCAGCAGCAAGGCGGCAGCCAGTAGCATAAAAGCCGGCAGCAGTGCTCCTAACAGTACTCTGAGCAAGGGAGTAACAGGTTTTTTATTGAGAGTAACGGAAGGCATGCGCTTTTAGCTGCTCCATTTCTGCGGCTGGCGTGTGTCGATCCACAATGGCAAAGTCACCGCTGTAGATTAAGGGAATTTGCTCGGGTTTATTTTCCTGATCAAGGCGGATGGCTTCTGCCATGGCGATACCATTATCGTCGTTCATGCGCATGACAGTGATATCGAGATCCCCTTTGGCAATCGCATCCAGCTCCGCTATACCGCCACCCCAGCCATTAAGAATAACCCTGTTCTGAAGGCCCAGTTGTTTTACAGCATCGGCGGCCCCCAAGGCGATGTCAGTTGTGCAGGCATAAATCAGGTTAATGTCTTTATCATCATTCAGTGCCTGTAACACTGCTTGTCTGGCGATGTCCGGTTTTACATCGGTATAGAATGCATTACGCAGCTGGTAACCGGGATTGGTGGCAGTAAGACGAATAAACTCATCACCCCTTACTTCACTGATATAGCCCCGTGTTCCGTAAAGCATCAGGTAGTTAGCCTCGGACCCAAGCATTTTTTTTATGGCTTCCTTTAACTGTCGGGTTCCCTCCCGGTGATCAAAGCCAACATAGAAGAAAGGTTGATTATGCTGCCAGTGTTTAAGGGGGGTGGTGATGTTCATCAGGATAAGCTTAGGATGACCACGGGCAAGAATCTTTTCTACCAGTACTCTATGGCGCAGTGCATTAAGTGTAAAAATCAGGTAGTCGGGATTGCTCTTCAGCGCATCAGCGAGCAACTGTTCCTGCTGGCGCATGGTGGTAGCCGGCTGGAATGAGTAGCTGGTCAGTGAAAAAGGGATGCCCATCTCCTGCAGGCGGCGTGCCATGCTGATACGGTTGCGCCACCAGTAGTCTGATGCCTGCACATCGGGTGTAAGCATGGCAATGTTCAGGGGAGTGGCTATCTTTGAGGATTTTTCTGTAACCGGTTGTCGCACGCGCTCTGCAAAGGTTTGCTCACGCTGTTGTTGCTCAGGAAAGGCATTCATATATTCCTGATAGGTCCAATATTCTTTGCTTTCGGCTTTTACATAACAGGAAACCGTCAATACAAACAGTAAGCTGGTGAACAGTGATAGTCTTGACAGAGTCATAACCCTCCATACGTTTTCTGTAGCCTGTATGACATATCATATCGCCGGTGACGATGCTCTACACGCTTTCTCTCAACTGCGACACTATGTTGTCTTGCCCATAGTCTGGGGCTGCCCTTTCATTCTTGTACCTTTTAGCTGCACAATCACGCCAGGCTGAAAAAGTTCCTCAGGCTGAGTGTGAACCAGGTTTGCATAGCAGGATTAATGGAAAAAAAATCGTTATTGGGTTAAATTTCATGCGTTTTATTTCTTCTGTCAGTCTTTTGTTGGCAGAACACTCCTCCAGACGGTAATACCTGACCATGACAACCTTTGAGCAAGTGCTGATTATTCTGCTGCTGGTAGCGATCAGCTCATTTTTTTCCGTTTCCGAAATCGCCCTGGCGGCGGCACGTAAAATGAAACTGCGGCTGATGGCCAGCGACGGTAACCTCAATGCTGAAAAGGTACTGTTATTACAGGAGCAGCCCGGAAATTTTTTCACCATAGTACAGATAGGGCTCAATGCTGTAGCCATCCTGGGTGGCATAATCGGAGAATCGGCCTTCACTCCCTTCACCAAAGGTCTGTTCGGTCTGTTTTTTGACGGCTCCTGGGTAGATAAGGCCGCTTTCTTCGGGTCCTTCTTTATGGTCACTTCCTTGTTCATTTTGTTTGCGGACCTGATACCCAAGCGGCTGGCCATGATTGCTCCCGAGAAAATTGCAGTGGCAGTCGTGCGTCCCATGGGGTTTATGATAGTGCTGTTCCGGCCGCTGGTATGGCTGTTCAACGGTCTGGCCAATCTGTTGTTCCGGCTGTTTCATGTACCTACCATGCGTAAGGATGAAATTACCCCCGAGGACATCATTGCCATGATGGATGCCGGCGCACAGGCCGGCGTGCTGCAGGAGCAGGAGCATCATCTCATCGAAAACGTATTTGAAATGGAGTCGCGTACTGTCACCTCGGCCATGACTACCCGGGAAAGCCTTATCTATTTCAACCTTCACGAAGATCAGGAAGACATCAAGGCCAAGATTGCTGAGCATCCTCACGCCAAGTTTCTGGTATGCGAAGATACCCTGGACAGGGTCGTGGGTTACGTGGACTCTCGTGACATTCTGATGCAGGTATTACACCAGCAGCCTATTTCTCTGCAAAAGGAAGGAATACTGCGTATCCCGCTGATCATTCCCGATACGCTGTCCATGTATGAGGTGCTGGAGCACTTCAAGACGGCGGGCGAGGACTTTGCCATCATTATGAACGAATATGCGCTGGTGGTGGGCATCATTACCCTTAAAGACGTAATGAGCATAGTAATGGGGGAATTGGTACAACATCAGGAAGAGCAGATAGTGTCCCGTGATGCCAGCTCCTGGCTGGTGGAAGGGCTGACACCACTGGAAGATGTGATGCGAGTACTGAATATTGATGAGTTCCCGGAAGATGAAAACTACGAAACCATTGCCGGCTTTATGATGTATATGTTGCGTAAAATTCCCAAGCGTACCGACTTTGTACTGCATGCAGGCTACAAGTTCGAAGTGGTGGACATTGACAGCTATAAGATAGATCAGCTGTTAGTGACTCGTTTAGGACACTCCGATGCGGTAGAAGAGCAGGAAAAGTTGTAAATATAAACGCTTTGTTCAAGGTTTGAGCGTTCGGCGCTAAAAGCCATATTTTTGTCAAAAAAGCCCTTGCGCAAAAATCGCGGCTCCCTATAATGCGCATCCACTGACACGGGGCAAGCGGCCTACGGTCACAAACGTTGAAAACGAACAAAACAAAGTTCAAATCAACGCTTGACGAACACCAAGAGTTGCGTAGAATACGCAGCCCTGACCAGCGAAAGCGGTCAACGCTCTTTAACAATTTATCAAGCAAACTGTGTGGGCACTCGCAGTCGATTGAGAAACAAAAAATATTGTTTTTCAATGATTTGTGAAGTGCACTAGCAATAGCAGCAATTCAGATATTCATTGAGCATCAAATCTTTAATTGAAGAGTTTGATCATGGCTCAGATTGAACGCTGGCGGCAGGCCTAACACATGCAAGTCGAGCGGTAACAGGAGAGTAGCTTGCTACTTTTGCTGACGAGCGGCGGACGGGTGAGTAATGCTTGGGGATCTGCCCGGTCGAGGGGGATAACCGTTGGAAACGACGGCTAATACCGCATACGCCCTACGGGGGAAAGCAGGGGACCTTCGGGCC
>NZ_JAWJBK010000005.1:0-69815 GCF_032842915.1 Oceanimonas sp. CAM02 | reverse complement strand
TTGATAGGCAGGGTGTGGAAGCGCTGTGAGGCGTGCAGCTAACCTGTACTAATGACCCGTGCGGCTTAACCATACAACACCCAAGAAGTGTGAGAGACTTGCGGTCTCGAGAACAAAACAGATTCATCAAAACAGCTTTTTCCGAATTCAAGTTTAATGCCTGGCGGCCATAGCGTTGTGGAACCACCTGATTCCATGCCGAACTCAGCAGTGAAACGCAACCGCGCCGATGATAGTGTGGCAGCTGCCATGTGAAAGTAGGTCACTGCCAGGCACCCAATTTTGCTGATATAGCTCAGTCGGTAGAGCGCACCCTTGGTAAGGGTGAGGTCCCCAGTTCAAATCCGGGTATCAGCACCAAAATTTGTTTGACTGCCATAGCGTTGTGGTACCACCTGATCCCTTGCCGAACTCAGAAGTGAAACGCAACCGCGCCGATGATAGTGTGGTAGCTGCCATGTGAAAGTAGGTCACAGTCAAACACTCTATTCGAAAAGCCCGATACTGATGTATCGGGCTTTTTTCGTTATGGCTGATAATTGGCTTGACCTTTACCCAAGGGGAAAGGTTATGGTTGAAACATGTTTAGTGTCTGCGGAGCCAGCCATGAATATCAGCAAGGTCGCCAGGTTAACCGGCCTGACTGCCAAAACCCTTCGCTATTATGAATCCATTGGTCTTATTCCTGAACCGGAACGGACAGATAACGGTTATCGCAGTTATAACGACAGCCTGCTGCGTCGTATTCGTTTTATCAAAAATGCCCGGGAAGCCGGTTTTAACCTTGATGAGTGCCGGGAACTGTTGATACTGCATGATAATGAATGCAGAACCAGCGCAGAGGTAAAAGCGCTGACCTTGGCTAAAATCGCTGAACTTGAACAGCGGATTGCTCAGATGCAACAACTTCTGCAGGGTTTACGCTGTTTGGCTGATCAATGTCATGGAGATCAGCAACCAGAATGCCCTATCATGGAAGCACTGGATGGATACAAGGAAGTCCGTTCAATAGAAAAGTGATCCCGGTCACCTTTTAGCCTTCGTTTTTGACGCAAAATGCGCCATAAGTAGCATTTTATCTGCATGTTAACAAGGGGTTACATCTTGTGGCAGATCCAGACAACAACTGAAGCAACGATGTGAGCAGCAATGACTGATAAAAAAAGCAGAATTGACGTTAAAGACGTCACTCCCAAAAAACGTTCTCACCGACCAGCTGATGACGGTCATATTTATGTCAGGGCACAAACCGGTAAATGGCAGCGTGTGCGCAAGCAGATGGGCTGGCTGTTGATGCTGGTATTCCTGGTAGGACCCTGGATTCAGTGGAATGGCAGTCAGGCAATATTGCTGGATGTAGAGCAGCAGCGATTCCATATTTTTGGAACTACGCTATGGCCGCAGGATCTCACTCTGTTGGCGTTGCTGTTTATGATAGCTGCCTTCGGTTTGTTCTTTATGACTACTTTTCTTGGCCGGGTCTGGTGCGGTTATCTGTGTCCGCAAACGGTATGGACTTTTATCTTTATCTGGTTTGAAGAAAAGTTTGAAGGCAGCGCCAATAAACGTCGTCAGCTCGACAAGGCACCCTGGAGCTTTAACAAAATCTGGCGCAAGGCTGCCAAACACACTGGCTGGCTGGCAGTATCGCTGCTTACTGGTTTCACCTTTATTGCCTACTTTGTGCCGGCTCAGGAGCTGGCATGGGGGCTGCTCACCTTTTCCGCCAGCTTCTGGGTAGGATTCTGGGTGCTGTTCTTTGCTTTTTGTACCTATGGTAATGCGGGCTTTATGCGCACCATTATGTGTACTCATATGTGCCCGTATGCTCGTTTTCAGTCAGCCATGTTTGATAAAGACACCTTTATTGTCAGCTATGATGCCGAGCGGGGCGAAAGCCGAGGCCCGCGTCCACGCAAGAAGGATCCTAAAGAGCTGGGCCTGGGAGACTGCATTGATTGTGATATGTGTGTGCAGGTATGTCCGTCGGGTATCGATATTCGTGATGGCCTGCAATATGAATGTATCAACTGTGGTGCCTGTATCGATGCTTGTGATCAGACCATGGAGCGGATGGGCTATGAGCCGGGTCTTATCAGCTACACCACAGAGCATAAGCTTAAGCATAAAGAAACTCATGTAGCCAGGCCCAAGCTGATTGGCTACGGCGTTGTTATGCTTATCATGCTTTCTGCCTTTGCGTTTATGGCTACCCGCATCATGCCCATGGGGCTGGAAGTGATTCGTGACCGAAATCAGCTTTACCGTGAAACGTCGGAAGGGCTGATTGAAAACACCTATACGCTCAAACTGCTCAACAAGACACTTGAGCCTGCTACTTATCAGCTTAGCGTGGAAGGCATGGACGAGATTGACTGGATTGGCCCGACTGAAGTCAGTATTGAAGGCGGTGAAGTGATGAGCCTGCCAGTCAGCCTGTCTGTTGACCCTTATCTGCTCGACGCACCGGTGAGAGACATTACCTTTGTGATGAGTCGCAAAAATGCTGATGAAAGTGACAGCAAATCATCTGTGCGCACCGAGAGTAAGTTCTTTAACGAGTTCTGATGATTTATGCATGCTAGAGTAAGCCGCAGCAGGTCTGCGGCTTTTTTTATGGGAGTATTATGGATTATTACCAACTGACCCCGGATGTAATAGATGAAGCGCTGGCGAGCGCAGGCATTTATGTGGATCGTGGCCTGATGGCACTGAACAGTTATGAAAATCGGGTTTATCGTTTTCAGTCGGAAAGCGACGGTATTCTGGTGGCCAAATTCTATCGGCCTGAACGCTGGAGCCGTGAGCAGATTGACCAGGAACTCGACTTTGTTACTGCCGCTGCAGCGCAAGGTGTTCAGGTGGCAGAGCCGCTGCAACGGAATGGAGTGTGCCTGTTTGAGTTTGGTGGTCTTTTGTTTTCGGTATGGAAGTCGGTACCGGCCCGTGCCTTTGAACAGGATAGCCTGGATCAGCTGGAAGCCCTGGGAGAGCAGCTGGCTCGCCTGCATTTGGTGGGAGAAAGCCATTCCTTAAGCCTGCGGCCTGGTATCGCACCAGAGGCAGAGTTATCAAAAGCCTGCAACATACTGGAGCGGCATGCGGTGATTCCTGCTCGCCTTCAGCATCGCTTCTTTGATGCGCTGACGTCTCTTGGCCGCGGAATTATTGAGTATTATCAGCCCAAAGAGCTGACAGGGCTGCACGGTGACTGCCATGCCGGCAATTTGCTATGGAATAACGGCCCTTGGCTGCTGGATTTTGATGACTGCCGGCGTGGCCCGGCAGTGCAGGATTTATGGATGATGCTGAGTGGGGACAGACAAGAGCAATTGTTACAGCTTGACACCCTGCTCGCCGGTTATGAAACAGTACGTTCATTTAAATCTGCAGAACTTGCCCTGATAGAGCCGCTACGGGGGTTGCGTATGGTTAATTATATGGCCTGGCTGGCGTTACGCTGGAGCGACCCGGCATTTCCGGCAGCCTTTCCCTGGTTTAATACTGAAGAGTACTGGCAGCAGCAAATCACAGCTCTTAATGAACAAGCGGAAAGTCTCACGACCCCGCCATTATCCTTGACCTTGTGGGACTGATTACTTAACTTGAAGCTGTCTGACATAAACAGGACTACCTGATGAAAAAGTTGATTTTTGCCTTTATTGCCATGTTTTTTGTGCCCGTGACCCAGGCTGCTTCCGAATTTAAGGAAGGGGTCGAGTACACAGTGGTCAGTGAAATCGCCAGTAGTAAGCGGGAAGTGACAGAGTTTTTCTCTTATATCTGTCCTCACTGCTATAGTTTTCAGCCATTGATGCAGCAACTGGAAGAGCGGGTACCTGAAGCTGAAATAAATAAAGTACCAGTAGGCTTTCTCGGAAAGGAACTGGGACCGGTATTACAGCGTGCCTATGGAGCTGCCAAGCTGCTTAAGGTGGAAGATAAGCTGACTCCTGTGATGTTCGATCGTATTCATCGCCAGAAAAAAGTGCCCGGCTCCATCAATGATGTAAAAGAGGTATTCGTGGCCAATGGCGTAGATGCCAAGGATTTTGACGGTGTTATTAACAGCTTTGCCCTGAATGGCATGATTGCTAAATACGACCGGCAGACGGAACAGTTTAATATTCGAGGTACTCCCACCTTAATTGTGCGTGGCAAATACCAGCTGAATATGAGTGAGATTGGCTCGGAAGACAGGTTTTACCGGGTTGTTGAATATCTGCTCTCCGCTGACTGATACTGCCATCACTCAGTAACGGCGGCCGGTTATTACCGGCCGTTTTTGTACCAGAGGTTACTGACGAAGTCTTGTCAGTAACCGATCCATGGCACGATAGCCCAGCGCTTCCATAAGGTGTTCTCGACCAATATGGCTATCACCGGCCAAATCGGCAATGGTGCGGGCAACCCTGATGAGCTTATGCCATGCGCGAATAGACAGCTTCATGTGTTGCAGTGCCTGTTCCAGAAATTCTGCATCACTGGCCGCTAATGGGCACAGCTTGTCCAGTTCAGCGGCACTCAGGCGTGCATTGGGTTTGCCCGCTCTTTGCTGTTGCCGCTCTCGGGCCGCCAGCACGCGAGCTCGTACCTTGGCTGAGCGTTCTGACTTTTGCCGGGGCCGGCTCAGCTCTCCGGGTGGCAGCAGAGGGATCTCTACCGACAGATCAAAGCGATCAACAAAGGGGCCGGAGATTTTGCCGAGATAGCGCAAAATCTGCTCCGGTGAGCTGCGGCTCAGCCCGTCCTGATAATGGCCGCAGGGGCTGGGATTCATGGCACCAATCAACTGAAAACGAGCAGGAAAAGTGACACTGTGAGCAGCCCGGGAAATACTGATATTGCCGGTTTCCAATGGCTCGCGCAGCGCATCCAGCACCCGGCGTTCAAACTCGGTCAGCTCATCAAGAAACAGCACGCCATGGTGGGCCAGAGAGATCTCTCCCGGTTTTGGGTAACTGCCTCCGCCTACCAGGGCTGCAGCTGAAGAAGAATGATGAGGCTGACGAAACGGCCGCTGCCGCCAGCGTTCAGGATCCAGTGGCTGACCACTGATGGAGCGAACAGCGGCGGCTTCCAGCGCCTCGGTTTCTGTCATGGGGGGCAGTAAATCTGATAACCGGCTGGCAAGCATGCTTTTACCGGTGCCGGGTGGCCCCAAAAATAACAGGTTGTGCTCACCGGCGGCAGCAATTTCCAGCGCCCGTTTGCCTGTTTCCTGGCCGATCACATCACTTAAACAGGTATTGCCGGCATGTTCGGTACAGATAACCGGCTCGGGATGTACCAGCTCTCCCTCCTGCTGCAGCCAGGCGGTAATGTTAAGCAGATGCCCTGCCAGCAAAGCTGGGCATGGAGTAAGCAGGGCGGCTTCGGGACCGTTGGCTGCAGGAATGATCAGTCTTCTGTCACTGTCTCTGGCGGCCAGTACGGCAGGCAAGACACCCTTGATACCACGTAATTCACCGGTCAGTGCCAGTTCACCAAGAAATTCCAGACCATCGAGGGAAGAATCGGGAATTTGCTCCGAGGCCGCGAGAATGGCCATGGCGATAGGCAGATCAAAACGGCCACCATCCTTGGGCAGGTCTGCTGGTGCCAGATTAACGGTAATACGCCGGGCAGGGAACTCAAAGCCAGCATTAATCAGTGCACTGCGTACACGATCTCTGGCTTCCTTTACCGTGGTTTCCGGTAAGCCCACTATGTTGAAAGCCGGCAAACCATTGGCCAAATGAGCTTCAACCGTAACCAGTGGTGCGGATACTCCCAAACTGGCCCGGGCAAACACAACCGCAAGAGACATGGCAAATTCCTTGGTTTTATATTTTGCCTTTGAATTAATGTATGGTTTTTTAAACTGGTTATGACGAAGCTTTAATCAGCATTTTTTGTGATCCTTATTCAATAAAGTCTTGTGTAGTGTAGAACACTATGCTAGTTCTATAGGCCTAACGCGCCGAGAGCCTCGGCAAGCAGCAATTATTTTAGGTTGGTTTTATGAATTCCATCGTGCGTTTTGTCAGCATTATTGTGGTCCTAGTGGTGATTATTAAATCTCCGCTCGGGGCACTGTGGACTGACGAAAGCCGATAACCGGCCAGCAGAAAACACAAACCCTCGAGCAAGCTCGGGGGTTTTTTTTTATAAAAACTTTGGCAGCAACCAGTAATACAGGGACAGAAAATCACATGAATGGCTCACAGTACATTGTCCAGGCACTGAAACAACAAGGGGTAACCCAGATCTTCGGCTATCCCGGCGGGGCCATCATGCCGCTCTATGATGCCCTCTATGACGGCGGCGTGGAGCATCTGCTGTGCCGGCATGAGCAGGCCGCCGCCCTGGGCGCTGTGGGCTATGCCAGAGCCAGTGGTCAGGTAGGTGTGTGCATGGCCACCTCCGGTCCCGGCGCCACCAACCTGATCACTGGTCTGGCCGACGCCATGCTTGACTCCATTCCGGTAGTAGCCATTACCGGTCAGGTGCCCATGGCGGCGATCGGTACTGATGCCTTTCAGGAAGTGGATGTGCTGGGCATGTCACTGTCCTGCACCAAACATTCCTATCTGGTGGAAAACGTGGAAGATCTGGGCGATATCATCGCCGAAGCCTTTGAAGTGGCCCGTTCCGGCCGGCCAGGTCCGGTATTGATTGATGTGCCCAAAAACGTACAAGTTGCCCTGGTTGAGCCGCGTCCCACCATACCCTGCACCACAGCCCCCAACGCTCTTGATGAGGCTGCGCTGACCAAAGCCAGGGCCATGCTGGCCGAAGCACGCCAGCCGGTCCTTTACGTTGGTGGTGGCGTTGGCATGGGAAATGCCGAGGCAGAATTACGTGCTTTTGCCGAGCAAAGCGGTATTCCGGCGGTAACCACCCTAAAGGGAATTGGCACGCTGAATCCCGACCACGAGCAGTTTTTGGGCATGCTGGGCATGCACGGAACAAAAGCAGCCAATCTGGCTGTTCAGCAGAGTGATCTGCTGATTGTAGTCGGTGCCCGTTTTGATGACAGAGTGACCGGTAAGCTGGATGCCTTTGCGGTTAACGCCAAGGTGATTCATCTGGATAAAGACGCCGCCGAGTTCGGCAAGGTGCGTCAGGCTCAGGTGGGTATTAACGCCGAACTGAAAGAAGTACTGCCGCTGCTTACCGGTGAGCGCCTGGCCATCGATCCCTGGCGCGAACACTGCAAGGCACTCAAGGCCGAGCATCAGTGGCGTTACGATCATCCGGGTGAGGCTATCTATGCGCCGCTCATGCTCAAGCAACTGAGTGATGCCCTGGAAGACACCGCCATGGTCAGCTGTGACGTGGGTCAGCACCAGATGTGGGTGGCTCAGCACATGCGCTTTACCAGCCCGCGCAACCACCTCAGCAGTGCCGGCCTGGGCACCATGGGTTTTGGCCTGCCTGCGGCCATCGGTGCCAAGCTGGCCCGCCCCGGGCATGAGTCGGTACTGGTGTCCGGCGACGGCTCCTTCATGATGAACGTGCAGGAGCTGGGCACCCTCAAGCGTGCTCAGCTGCCGGTAAAAATGGTGCTGCTCGACAACCAGCGCCTGGGCATGGTGCGCCAGTGGCAGGAGTTGTTCTTTGACGGCCGCTTCAGTGAAACCATTCTCACCGACAACCCGGATTTTGTGGCCATGGCTGCCGCCTTTGGCATTCCGGGCGAAACCATAACCCGCAAGGAGCAGGTGCAGCCCGCTATCGCGCGCATGCTGCAGGCCGACACTGCCTATCTGTTACATGTGCGGATTTCAGAGGAAGAGAACGTCTGGCCCCTGGTGCCGCCGGGCGTTGCCAACGATCAGATGATGGAGAAAAAAGCATGAACCAGCATAATTTGCAGATAGAAGCCCAGTTTCGTCCGGAAGTGCTTGAGCGAGTACTGCGCATGACCCGCCACCGTGGCTTTCGGGTGGATGACATGGAAATGTCCACCTCTGCCGATTGTCAGAATCTGAACATCAGAGTCACTGTCAGCAGTGAGCGTCCTATTCAACTGCTGAGCAATCAGCTTGAAAAGCTGATGAATGTGACCCGTGTAGAAGCATTCTGCATGGAGCAACCGCTGAAACAAACGGCCTGAGGAAAACAATAATGTCTACCGCCAACTATATCTGGTTCAACGGCAAGATGGTGCCCTGGGATCAAGCCCAGGTACATGTGATGACCCATGCTCTGCACTATGGTTCGTCAGTGTTTGAAGGCATTCGCGCTTACAACACGCCAAAAGGGCCGGCGATTTTCCGGCTGGAAGAACATGTGCAGCGGCTGTTCGACTCCGCCAAAATTTATCGTATGAAAGTCCCTTATACCAAAGCGGAGCTGATAGATGCCTGCCGGGCAGCGGTAGCCGACAATGATCTCGACAGCGCCTATCTGCGCCCGCTGGTGTTTATCGGCAACGTAGGCATGGGGCTGAATGCTCCCAAGGACGTGCCCTGTGATGTGATCATCGCCGCCATTCCCTGGGGTGCCTATCTGGGTGAAGAAGGGCTGGAAAACGGCGTGGACGTGTGCGTGACCTCATGGAACCGGCTGGCCCCCAATACCATGCCCACCGGTGCCAAGGCGGGGGGCAACTATCTGTCGTCCCAGCTGATTTCCGGTGAAGCCAAGCGCCACGGCTACAGCGAAGGTATTTCCCTCGACGTACACGGCCACCTCAGTGAAGGTGCCGGAGAAAACCTCTTCCTTATCAAAAACGGTGTACTCTACACGCCGCCGGTCACCGCCTGCATACTGCCGGGCATCACCCGTGATACCCTGATGACTCTGGCGCGGGAAGCCGGCTATGAAGTGCGGGAAGAAGCCATTGCCCGTGAAGCCCTCTATCTGGCTGACGAAATGTTCATGACCGGCACCGCCGCTGAAGTGACTCCGGTACGCAGCGTGGACGGTATCACTCTGGGAGAAGGCAAACGCGGCCCCATCACCAAGGAGCTGCAGCAGGCGTTTTTTGGCCTGTTTGACGGCACTACCCAGGACAAATGGGGCTGGCTCACCCCGGTAAAAGACTAATTCAAATTAATGGAGATGGGGCGCAGTCACGTCCCGTTGTTCTCAAGTAATATCAGGAGTAAAAGGAATGCCAAGGTATCGTTCAGCCACCACCACCCACGGTCGTAATATGGCCGGCGCCCGCGCCCTGTGGCGCGCCACCGGCATGACCGAGAATGATTTCGGCAAGCCGATTATCGCCGTGGTGAACTCCTTCACCCAGTTTGTACCCGGTCATGTTCACCTGAAAGACATGGGTCAGCTGGTGGCCCGGGAAATTGAAGCCGCCGGCGGTGTGGCCAAGGAGTTCAACACCATAGCGGTGGATGACGGTATCGCCATGGGTCATGGCGGCATGCTGTATTCCCTGCCCAGCCGGGAGCTGATTGCCGATTCGGTGGAATATATGGTGAATGCCCACTGCGCCGATGCCATGGTGTGTATCTCCAACTGTGACAAGATTACTCCCGGCATGCTGATGGCCGCTCTGCGGATCAATATTCCGGTGATCTTTGTCTCTGGTGGCCCCATGGAAGCGGGCAAGACCAAGCTGTCCGATCAGCTGATTAAGCTGGATCTGGTGGACGCCATGATTCAGGGGGCCGATCCCACCGTTTCTGACGAACAGAGCGAACAGGTTGAACGCAGCGCCTGCCCTACCTGTGGTTCCTGCTCCGGCATGTTTACCGCCAATTCCATGAACTGCCTGACCGAAGCGCTGGGTCTGTCTCAGCCCGGTAACGGCTCCCTGCTGGCCACTCACGCCGATCGTGAGCAGCTGTTCAAGACCGCCGGTCACCGCATTGTGGAGCTGACCAAGCGTTATTACGAAGGTGACGACGCCAGCGTGCTGCCGCGCAATATCGCCACCAAGGCCGCGTTTGAAAACGCCATGGTGCTGGATATCGCCATGGGTGGCTCCACCAATACTGTGCTGCATCTGCTGGCCGCTGCTCAGGAAGCGGAAACAGACTTCACCATGGACGATATCGACGCCCTGTCGCGCAAGGTACCTCAGCTGTGCAAGGTAGCCCCGTCCACTCAGAAGTATCACATGGAAGACGTGCACCGTGCCGGCGGTGTGATGGGCATTCTGGCCGAGCTGGCCCGGGCAGATTTGCTCAACACCAATGTGAATACCGTGCTGGGCATGACCCTGGCGGAGCAGCTGGCCGAA
Source organism: Oceanimonas sp. CAM02 (assembly GCF_032842915.1). Lineage (NCBI taxonomy): Bacteria > Pseudomonadati > Pseudomonadota > Gammaproteobacteria > Aeromonadales > Aeromonadaceae > Oceanimonas > Oceanimonas sp. CAM02. Next base: position 59,623 of record NZ_JAWJBK010000005.1, on the reverse strand, counting down.
TACGACATCATGGTGACCGGTAATGAAGCGGTGAAAACCATGTTCCGTGCTGGCCCGGCAGGCATTCGTACCACCAAGGCCTTCAGCCAGGACTGCCGCTGGGACACCCTGGATGATGACCGTACCGAGGGCTGTATTCGTAGTTTTGAGAACGCCTACAGCCAGGAAGGCGGTCTCGCCGTGCTGGCCGGCAACCTGGCCATTGACGGCTGTATCGTCAAAACCGCCGGCGTGGCCGACGACAACCTCACCTTCCGTGGTCCGGCCCGGGTTTATGAAAGCCAGGACACCGCTGTGGCCGGCATTCTCGGCGGCGAAGTGAAGGCCGGTGAGGTGGTGGTGATTCGCTACGAAGGTCCTAAAGGCGGCCCGGGCATGCAGGAAATGCTGTATCCCACCACCTACCTCAAGTCCATGGGACTGGGTACTCAGTGCGCTCTGATCACCGATGGTCGTTTCTCCGGCGGTACTTCCGGTCTGTCCATCGGTCACGTTTCTCCGGAAGCAGCCAACGGCGGCACCATCGGTCTGGTGCAGACCGGCGATATTATCGAGATCGACATTCCGGCCCGCAAAATTGAGCTGGCGGTATCCGGGCAGGAGCTGACGGCCCGCCGCGAAGCCATGGATGCCAAGGGTGAACAGGCCTGGCGTCCGGTAGATCGTGAGCGGGAAGTCTCTTTTGCCCTGCGCGCTTATGCGTCGCTGGCTACCAGCGCCGACAAGGGCGCGGTGCGTGATCGCAGCAAACTGGGAGGCTGATCCATGGCACAGCCGGCATTGAAAGAAGAGAAAGGCACGCCCCGTTCGGCTACCGAGTATCTGCGTCGCATTCTGTTATCGCCGGTGTATGAGGCTGCCCGGGTAACACCATTGACCCCGCTCAAAAAGATTTCCGAGCGGCTGGGGCACCCGGTGTCGCTCAAACGGGAAGACATGCAGCCGGTGCATTCTTTCAAGTTGCGGGGTGCCTACAACAAAATTGCCGGGCTTACCCCCGAGCAGCAGCAGCACGGCGTTATTGCCGCCTCTGCCGGCAACCACGCTCAGGGTGTGGCACTGTCGGCGGCCAAGCTGGGCATTGATGCCACCATCGTCATGCCCACCGTCACCCCCGACATCAAGGTGGAGTCGGTGCGCCGCTTTGGCGGCAAGGTAGTGCTGCACGGCAACAACTTCGACGAAGCCTATGCCCGTTGTCTGGAGCTGATGCAGGAAACCGGTGCCACCCTGATACCGCCCTTTGATGACGAAGACGTGATTGCCGGCCAGGGCACAGTGGGCCGGGAGCTGCTGGAGCAGGATACCCGCCTGACCCATGTGTTTGTGCCCGTGGGCGGCGGCGGCCTGGCCGCCGGCGTGGCGGTATACATCAAGCAGTTGCTGCCCCAGGTTAAGGTGATAGGGGTGGAAGCCGAGGGCTCCGCCTGTCTCAAGGCGGCGCTCAACGCCGGTGACATCGTCACTCTCGACCGGGTCAGCCTGTTTGCCGACGGCGTGGCGGTAAAGCGCATTGGCACTGAGACCTTTCGCCTGTGCCGGGAATTTCTGGATGGTGTCATCACGGTTACGACCGACGAGATCTGTGCTGCCCTTAAGGATATCTTTGAAGATACCCGCGCTATTGCCGAGCCTTCCGGTGCATTGTCTTTGGCAGGTCTGAAGAAATACAGCCAGGCCGGGGATTATTCTCATGCCCGTATGGCGGCGGTACTGAGTGGTGCCAACGTCAACTTCCATTCCCTGCGTTATGTGTCCGAGCGATGTGAGCTGGGAGAAAAGCGGGAAGGAGTGCTGGCAGTGACGATTCCGGAGCGCAAAGGCTCGTTTCTGGCGTTCTGCGAGGTGCTCGGCAACCGCATGGTGACCGAGTTCAACTACCGTTACTCTTCCGACGACAAGGCAGCATTGCTGGTGTCGGTGCGGCTGTCCGACGGCGATCGGGAGCTGGTGCAGATCATGGCGGAGCTTGAGCAGGCCGGTTATCCGGTGGCCAATATGACCGACAATGATCTGGCCAAGTCTCATGTTCGCTATATGGTCGGTGGCCGTACGCCCAAGCCGCTGCAGGAGCGGCTGTACAGCTTTCGTTTCCCTGAGCAGCCCGGTGCCCTGATGCGCTTTTTGCACACCCTTGGCACTCGCTGGAACATCAGCCTGTTCCATTATCGTAACCATGGTGCCGAGTTTGGCCGGGTGCTGTGCGGCTTTGAATTGCCCGACAGCGACATGGCATCTTTTGAGCAGCATCTGGCGGAGCTGGGTTACACCTGGTACGACGTAACTCAAGATCCCGCCTATCGCTTTTTTCTGGCCAGCTGACAGGCTGAGGCTCTGTTTTAATGCCGGGGTTTTCCCGGCATTTTTGTTTGTCTGCCTGCTTTTTTTACATTTTACTAACAATGAGGTTTTCTGTTGAAACCCTCATAACCTTTAATACAAAACTGTTTACAATTATTTATTGACCAGTTTTCGTTCAGCTGTTTTAATCGCGCCGTCTCTGTTTTCTTCCCTTTTGGCACAGGAGTGTCTTTCGTGGCGCTGTTGTCTTCTCTGCTGGCCGCCATCGGCCAGATATATTTTATAAACAACCGCCTTGCCGGTGCGCTGATAGTGGCGGGTGTGCTCTGGGTGTCTCCCTGGATGGCCGCCACCATGATGCTGGCGACCCTGGCTGCCACTTTGCTGGCGCTGGTTTGTAAGTGGGAGCCGGACGCCTGGCGCGACGGCTTGTTTGGCTTTAACGCCGCCCTGGTGGGGCTGGCCTTTGGCCTGTTTGCCGAGCACACGTCGTTCTGGCTGATGATGTCAGCACTGGGTGGCATGGTTTCAGCCTGGCTGTATTACCGGCTGCGCCGGCTGGCCGCCATTCCCTGGTATACGCTGCCGTTTAACCTGGTGGTACTGCCCTGGCTGTATTTTGTGGGGCAGCGGGTGGCCGATGAAGTACCGCAGGGCTACAACTTTTCACTGTCGGCTATTGGCCAGGTGATCTTTCTGCCAGATACGGTGCCGGCGGTATTAATTTGTGTCGCTCTGTTACTGGTTGGCATAGAGATGCTGGGCTGGGCCTTTGTGGGTGCCATGGTGTCCAGTGGTGCAGCACTGCTGTTGCTGGTGAACCCGGACTATATCAACTTTGGCCTTACCGGTTATAACGGTGTACTGGCCGCCATTGCCATGTTCTGGGGTGGCCACAAACAAATCTGGATGCTGCTGGCACCGGCTCTGGCCGGGTTGATGACCGCCGTCATGCTCAAGCTTGGCTTGCCCATGCTGACCATGCCTTTTGTGCTCAGCTGCTGGCTGTGCCTGGCATTGCAGAAAGGCCTGTGTTATTACCGGTGCGCAAATTCCACAAACAGGGAGAAGGTATGAAACTGGGATTTATCGGCATTGGTCTGATGGGCAACCCCATGACTCAGCGGCTGCTGGCTGCCGGCCATGATGTCACTGTATGGAACCGCAGTGCTGACAAGCTGACCGAGGTGGCTGCCGCCGGTGCCAACGTGGCTGCCAGCATTGGTGAGCTGACCGAGCGGGTAGATGTAGTGATGTTGTGTCTGGCCAATACTGCTGTGGTGGAAGCCGTGGTGTTTGGCGAGGGCGGCGTGGCTGAGCATGGCCGGGCCGGCCAGCTGCTGGTGGACTTTTCCAGCTCCGATCCCGAGGCTACCAAAGACTATGCCAGGCGGTTGCAAGACGCCTGCGGCATGAGCTGGGTTGACTCACCGGTGTCCGGCGGCGTGGCCGGTGCCGAGGCAGGCACCCTGGCCATCATGTGTGGCGGCGAAGAAGCTGATATTGAGCACATTCGCCCGGTGCTGGCACCGCTGTCCCAGCGGGTAACCCGTATGGGCGGCGTGGGTGCCGGCCAGGTCACCAAGGTGTGCAACCAGATGATAGTGGGCTGTAACCTGATGGTGCTGGCAGAAATGATGGCGCTGGCCAAGGCCTGCGGCGTTGATGCCGAGCAGATCCCCACTGCCCTGGCCGGTGGTTTTGCCGACTCCAAACCCATGCAGATTACCGGCCCCCTGATGGCGGAAGAGTCCGATCCTGATCCCAAGTGGCATGTGCGCACTTTGCTTAAAGATCTGGATATGGCAGTAGCTCAAAGCCTGCGCGCCGGCAGTGCTACCCCCATGTCCGGGCTGGCCGCCCAGCTGATGCGCCAGCACGGCAGCAAGGGCTTTCTGGAGCGGGATCCGGCGACCCTGATCAAGCTGTATAAAGACGTCTGATCCGCAATGTGAAGCAACAGCAGGGTTGCCTCCACCGACACGCTGCATTGAATGCCACTCATTAAAAAAGCCTGCTGCGAACATATTCAATGTTCGGTCAGGCTTTTTTACTTCGTCACGGTGAGCAAGCTCACCCCATGGGCGTTCGGCAAATGCCGTCCTTGGCATTTGACGGTCGGTTCCGGCAAACCCTGCTGCTGCTTCCTGAAATATCGGTTCCGTTAGCTGGTCACTGATAGACAATTCAGTTCGTGATCAGGAGGGCAAAGGGTGTCTGCTTCGTCGTGCCCTCTGCGCCACGGATGGTGCAGCGGAGCCCCTATGGATGGGTTCACGGCGTGCCGAAGAAGCAGTGCCCTTTGCCCGACGAAAGTGCACGATCAAAAAAGAGGAGCCGAAGCTCCTCTTTTTGCGTTTATGGCTGTGGCTCAGGCCGTGCCCAGGGCCAGACTGTGTTTGTAGTAGTCATTGGCCTGGGTCAGATCCTTGCGCTTTTCTGCCAGCTCAGCCAGCAGTATATAGTCCTGTGCATCGGGCTTTTGTGCCACTGCCTGCTGCAGGTGCGGCTCGGCCTGTTCATCTTTACCGGCCTTGATATAAAGGCGGCCAAGGGCGGAATGCAGCTCAGGCAGGTTTTCCTTTTTGGCTTTCTTTTCCAGCGCGGCAAGCAGCGGGTGATAGTCGCTAAGTTGCAGATGAGTCGCGCACAGCAGCAGGCCGGCATCGGTTTTCTTGTCGAGACCTTCCAGCAGCAGCTGCTGAGCTTCCTTGTGGGCCTTGAGGCTGATAAGCCGGTTACACAGGGGCAGCAGCAGCTCAGGATTGTATTTGTCTTTACGTGGCAGTGCCTGCCACACCTTGATAAGGCCATTGCTGCCTTCATCGTGAGCGGCCTGATCAAAACGGCCCAGCCAGGACTGATGACGCAACGCTTCTTTTTCTTCTGCGTCAATCAGGTTCTTGTTGGCCAGAGTATCCAGAATACCGAGCAGGGACTGCCACTGGCCGGTAGCCACATATACATCTTTTTGCAGTTTGAGCAGCGCCGGCTGCTGACCATAAGTGCTTTCCAGCTCCTGCACACCGGCCAGGGCCTGCTCAAACTCTCCCTGCTGATATTGCAGCCGGGCCTGAGTAATGCCCACCGCCAGGCCGGCAGCGGGGTGCTGCTCGCGGGCCTGTTGCAGATAGTCATCGCGCTTTTGGTCATTACCCTGAGCCTGAGCAGCACTGGCTGCATTCAGGTAGTTAAGCAGCGCCAGCTCGTTGCCCTTGGTACCTTTTAGCAGCATTTTTTCAGCATTGGCGTAATCTTCCGCCACCAGTGCCTGCATGCCGCTCTGGGTATAGTTCAGGGCCTTGCGGCGGCGGCGGCCCATAAACCAGCCCTTGGTGCGGTGGCTGATGCCAAAAATACGGCCCAGCAGCCATTCAATAAACAGCAGCAGCACATAAAACAGCACTGCCGCCACCAAAAATACGGTGACGGTGGTTTCAATGGTGTAATGGCCCAGGCTGAACAGTACATAACCCTGCTTGCCCATAAAGGCAGGACCATAGATCAAGCCGGCCGCCAGAAAGGCAACAATAACAGCAAGACGTATCATAAGTCCTCCTTAAAGGCCGGTGAGCAGGCGTTGCAGCCGGTCATCCAGCAGCTGCTGCAGACGCTCCTGAGCGGCAAACTGCTCGGGGTAATCTACGCTTATCTGCTGGCCCTTGAGCTGGCCAATCTGCTCCAGCATAAACTGGCGCACGCTGTCGTCGGCAAAATAGTCGGTCAGCCACTGCTCGGACTGGGCCAGAGCACTGTCGTAAATTTCCTGCTGCTCGCGATAGACTGCCAGCTGCGCCTGCAGCAACTTGCCCTTGAGGTTTTCACTCAGATACCAGTGCTGCTGAGGAGAGAGCAGGGCTTCCACATTACCGTCACGGCGGCGGACGGTAACAAAGTTTTCGCTGAAGCTGGCCCAGCTCTTTTTCAGGTTTTCCTGCCAGTCATCTACAGACTCTGACAGCGTCAGATCGGGCTCTTCGGCCCGCGCCATAATAATGCCGGCCAGCTTGAGCTTGTCGACCTGATCGTTAATGCTGTTCAGCTTGATGACCAGACCTTCGCGGTCGACTTTTTTCACTGATTTGATGCTGGCAATATCATCGGCCAGTGCTTTTCGTATCGGTACCAGAGTGGGATCATTGACAGCGGCCAGGCGCTCGTCGGCATTGGCCAGCATCATGGCGGCAGACACGGCGTCCTGTTCCAGCCACAGTTTGCGGCCGGCCATGCGCACCAGATATTCGGCTTCTGCCAGCATCCAGTCATTGGGGCGCTTGGTATCCAGATCCAGCACCTTGCGGGACAGACCTTCCACCTGCTCGGTCACGCTGCTCTGAGCACGTTCAATTTCATTCAGGGCTGAGCTCTGCTGGCTTTTCAGTGAGCTGATGGTGGCTTGTTGCTCGGCCAGGCGACTTTCCATGGCAGCCAGCTGTGCGGCCTGGTTTTCACCCTGCTGATGACCGTGCCAGTAAAGGCCGCCGGTCAGTACCACTGCCAGCACGATGGCAACGGTGGCCAGACCTTTACCCGATGAAGGCTGTTTTTCTTTGGCCGCTTGCTCCGCCTGGGTGTTGCCGGACTGCCCGGTCTGAGTGGTGTCTTCGTGGTTGGACTCGGCAGAGGAGGACGCCGGTGTGGTATCAGCGACCAGTTTGTCGTCCTGTTGCTCTTGTTTTTTGTCAGTCATTCCTTTTCCTCTCATCCAAGTGCGCCGATCAACGCCGTGTTGGATGCACCTTTTGCATTGATGATGTGGGTAAAGCCCAATTGTTTCGCCTGCTCAACCACGCGAATGCTGGGCACTATCAATATGCGGCTCAGCAGCCAGTTTTTTGCAGTGTGCTCAGCAAGCATAAACAGATGCTGTAGCAGGCCACCACTGGTGATGATAATACTGTCCACGCCCTGCTGCTGCCAGCGTTGCACCAGAGTTCCGTCAGTGTCCTGGCGATAACAGCGGCGATACACTTCACAATAGCTGACCTGTGCCCCCCGTGCTGCCAGAGCAGGGGCCATCATGTGGCGACCGCCATCGCCGCGCAGGATCAGGACTCGGCAGCCATCGGGATGCTGCAGCTCGGGCAGACTTATCATCCCTTCCGAACGCGGATCGTCGGGCACCAGCGCATTGGTTATACCTGCGGCAGCAAACGCCCTACCGGTAGCCTCACCCACAGCCACATAGGTGACGTCAGGCCAGCCCGAACTCTGACTTTTCAGTGCATTATCAGCGAAATTAACCGCTTGTACGCTGACCGCTATCACATAATCCTTGCTGCCAAGCTCGCTAAGCAACGCCGGCACCCGGCTCAGTTCAGCACCGGATTCAAAGGTCAGCAGCGGGGTGGCCACCGGCTGATGGCCGGCCCGGCGCAGTGCCTCGCACAAGCTGTGGTTTTGCGGCTCGGGCCGGACCACCAGCGGGATCACGACGAATAGACCTCGGCCAGAATTTGATCAGCACCGGCGGCCAGCAAACGTTTGGCAAGCTCGGCACCCAGAGTCCGGCCCTGTTCGGCGGGGCCGCGAATCTCATCATAGAGTACTTTGGTACCATCGGGGCGGCCGACCAGACCCCGCAGCCAGAGCTGATCGCCTTCCAGCAGGGCATAAGATCCGATAGGCACCTGGCAACCCCCTTGCAGGCCATGGTTCATGGCTCGCTCTGCTTCTACCCGCAGCTGAGTGTCGCGGTCATTGAGCGGTGCCAGCAGCTCCAGCAACTCGGCATCGTCCAGGCGGCACTCGATGCCGACGGCACCCTGACCGTTGGCAGGCAGGCTGTCTTCCGGGCTCAGCAAGCCGGCAATACGGTCGTCCAGTTCCAGTCGCTTGAGGCCGGCTGCTGCCAGAATAATGGCATCATACTCGCCGTCATCCAGCTTACGCAGCCGGGTCTGCACGTTGCCACGCAGGGTTTTTACTTCCAGGTGCGGATAGCGGGCGCGGATCTGGCACTCCCGGCGCAGACTGGCGGTGCCCACAACGGCACCGGCAGGCAGCTCAGCCAGGGTTTGATAATGGTTGGACACAAAGGCATCCCGCGGATCTTCGCGTTCGCAAATCACCGTCAGACCCAGTCCTTCGGGAAACTCCACCGGTACGTCTTTCATGGAGTGCACGGCAATATCGGCCCGGCCATCGAGCATGGCCTGCTCCAGCTCCTTGATAAAGAGCCCCTTGCCGCCAATTTTGGACAGCGGAGTATCGAGCAGCACATCTCCTTTGGTAGTCATGGGGACCAGTTCAACGGTGACGTCGCTGTGCAGTGATTCCAGGCGTTCCTTTACATAATGAGCCTGCCACAAAGCCAACAGGCTTTTACGGGTGGCGATACGAATGATGCGATTAGCCATAAAACTCTCGTTGTTTGTGAGTATTGCGCCCGATGTTATCACTGTTGTCTGAGCGTTTCAGGCAAAGAGCAAAGGTTAAACGGCGGGCCATGACTCTGTCTTGCAGGTTATTGTTCATTTACTGACTAATTGTTACCATGATCACACTTTTGACCCGTGTCGGGTTATATGTCGGTCCAACGAAGGCCAGAACCTTTTGCACGCTAATTTTCATCAGCTCGTTGAACGGTGTGAGCAATTTAATCAGCAGAAGCTGACGCGAGCCTCGGCGGTGATGAATCGTCAGGGCCAGCAGGTATTTGAACTGTTGCCCTTATTGCTGCACTACCATCATGCTCTGTTGCCGGGTTATGTTCCCGGTGACGTGCCTGCAGGCATTTGTCAGTTTGTGCCCAATGACTGTCAGCGGGAGTTTATTGACGAGCTGTGCCGTGCCGCCCACGAGCATCAGGGCCTGGAGCAGCACGAATGTGACATTCTGGGTCTCTATTCCATGGGCAGCACCTCTTCCATCGGTCAGGGCCATCGCTCCGATCTGGATATCTGGGTGTGTCATGCGCACACGCTGGCACCGGCCCGGGCCGCCTTGTTGCAGCAGAAGTGCCTGTTGATCTCCAAATGGGCCGATCAGCGGGGAGTTGAGCTCAACTTTTTTCTCATTCCCGATAACAAGTTTCGCACCGACAATCAGCAGTCGGTACAAGGGGAGAGCTGCGGCAGCGCTCAGCATCTGCTGCTGCTGGATGAGTTTTACCGCAGCCACCTGCGCATTGCCGGCAAACGGCTGGTGTGGATGTTTGCCCCCGGCAAGCTGGGGCCCGGCTATGATCAGTTTGTGGCGGAGCAGTTTGCCAGCGGTACCCTTAACCACGATGAGTGGCTGGACCTGGGCGGATTTGCGCGCATTCCTGCAGAAGAATATTTTGGCTCGGCGCTGTGGCAGCTCTACAAAAGCATCGACTCCCCCTACAAGGCGGTGCTGAAAACCGTACTGATGGAAGCCTATTCCCATGAATATCCCGACACTCAGCTGTTATGCCGTCAGCTGAAGGGGGTCTTTCAGACTGCTGAAACACTCGATGAAACCCAGGATCACTATGTGCTGATGCTGGAAAAAGTGACCGATTATCTGAAATCCATCGGGGATGAAAAGCGCCTGGATCTGGTGCGTCGCTGTTTTTATCTGAAAGTGTCGGAAGCCCTGATGCCGGAGCAGGAAAACGATGAGTCTCTGGCCTGGCGGCAACAGATCATGGACCGGTTAATTGGTTTGTGGGGCTGGCCGGCAGAAAAACTGGCCAGACTCGATAACAGGGCCAACTGGAAGGTAGAAGAGGTCAAGGCTGCCTACGGCGAACTGCTGGAAGCCCTGATGCAGAGCTATCGCAGTCTGATCCAGTTTGCCCGGCGCAATAACATCAGTGAGTCCATTAACCCGGAAGATATCGGCATTTTGTCGCGCAAGCTCTATGCTGCCTTTGAAAACCTGCCGGGCAAGGTGCAGCTGATTAACCTGCGTATTGCGCCGGATTTGAGCGAACCCGATATCAGTCTGGTGCAGGTGCCTCAGGGCCGGGTCAATCAGGCCGGCTGGTATTTATATAAATATGGTCTTAACCCCGCCGATATTCTGGGCCGCAGTGCCATAGAGCACAGCGACTATGCCAGCAAGCTGGTAGCCTGGGCGCATTTTAACGGTTTGCTGACAGAGCAAAGCCGGTGGCACCTGTTTAATCAGAGTACGGATCTGAATCTGCAGCATTTGCAGGAGTTCAGCCGTGATCTGGCGGCTCTGTTTCCGGCACGGCTGCCGGAGCCGAGCAATCTGGCGCTGAGCCGGCCCTGTGAAGTGCGCCACCTGGCTATCTTCCTTAATCTGGAAGAAGATCCTACTGCCCACCGGCGGGACAGAACCCTGGAATTTGGTGCCAGCACCAGTAACCCTTTCAGTTTTGGCCGTCAGCAGGAAAACCTGGCGGGCTCAGTAGATATTATTTACCGCAACTCCTGGGATGAGGTGCGTACGCTGCATTTTGGCGGCAGTACCGCCGTGGTGGACTCGCTGACTGCCATGCTGGGCAAGATGCATCAGGGTGCCAGTCCGCCGGAAACCCTGAATGTGTATTGCTACAGCCGGCATTTGCGCAGTTTGCTGCGCACCCGTTTTGAACAGCTGGTGCAGGAGTGCATTGAATTACGGCTGGGTCCGGTGAACGGTCATCGGCTCAAGCGGTTACAATTGGGGCTGGAGCAGTTTGGTATTTTCTTTGAGCGCCGGGGTGTGAGTGTGAAACGCATGGAACCAGAGCGTACCAGCGTGCCCGCAACCAAGGGGAATGCTCAAGGAAATAATGCACTGAGCTATGCCCTGCGGCTGGATCAGCATCAGCGTCAGCCGGTGCCCGAGGTGGTGGATGCCTATGCCAGTGAAGGTCTGGTGCAGTTTTTCTTTGAAAGCAGCGGTGAGGGCTACAACCTGTACATACTTGACGAGGCCAACCGCACCGAGGTCTATCATCAGGTGGCAGGCAGCAAAGACGAGCTGGTGCAGAGCATTAACCGGCTCTACACCGCCAACCAGGAGCAGAAAGAGGGGCAGAGTCATTTCAGCCACTTTAACCTGCCCCAGTATTATGAAATTGTGCGCACCAATGACGAGGTGCGGGTGCTGACCTTTCGCACCAGCAAGGACGACCGGGACCCGCTGCCGGCGGATCCGGTCTGAGATACCAGCAACCCCACTGCCGCCCGCGCTATATTGATGCTGTTACAGCGGCAGTTCGACGCCACCCTGGCGTTTGGCCTGCAGGGTCAGCCAGCTCAGCAGCTCATGGCCCTGACGGTTATCTATCCACTGGTCGCCCTGCAGGGCAAAATGGTGACCGTTTTCCCGGGTGGCCAGCCAGATCTGATGCAGCGGCTCCTGCCGGTTAATGACAAACTGGACGCCGTTCTCAAAGGTCAGGTTCATGACGCCGCCCACGGTTTCACATTCAATGTCTTCACCGCTTTCATCAATACGTGCCTCAATATGCTCATAAATGGCATCCGCCAGAGCATGAAATTCACTGTCGTTCATTGCCCGCTTCCTATTGCTTTTGAGAATGTGAATGCGATTATAAGAGCCCTGAACCATATTCACAGTCATACGATGAACAAATTCAAGCTGACCGCACTGGTTGCGCTGGTTCTGGGCCTGTCGGCATGTGGCCTTAAAGGCCCGCTGACCCTGCCCGAAACCGAGCAGCAGCCCACTCAGGTTGAGCAGTCGTAAAGGAAACAACCTTGGATTATTTCAATTATCAGGATGATGGCCGCCTTTACGGTGAAGCCTGCGATCTCACCCGTCTGGCCGAGCAATACGGCACGCCGCTTTATGTGTATTCCCGCGCTACTCTGGAGCGCCACTGGAACGCCTTTGATCAGGCCGCCGGCGAGGTGGATCATCTGGTGTGCTATGCAGTGAAGGCTAACTCCAATCTGGCGGTGCTGAATGTGCTGGCGCGGCTGGGTTCGGGCTTTGATATTGTCTCCGGTGGTGAGCTGAGCCGGGTTATTGCCGCCGGCGGCGATCCGAAAAAAGTGGTGTTTTCCGGGGTGGGCAAGCGCGAAGACGAAATTCGTCTGGGTCTGGAAAAAGGCATCTTCTGCTTTAACGTGGAGTCGGTAGCCGAGCTGGCGCGCATTAACGGTGTGGCCGCTGCCATGGGGGTAAAGGCCCCTGTGTCCATTCGGGTAAATCCGGATATCGACGCCGGCACTCACCCTTATATCTCTACCGGTCTGAAGGAAAACAAGTTCGGCATTCCCATCGAACAGGCGCGGAATATCTATCGCCAGGCCGCGGCCATGAGTCACCTCGATATTCACGGCGTAGACTGCCATATCGGCTCTCAGCTGACCGAGCTGTCGCCTTTTCTGGAGGCGGTCGACAAGCTGCTGGTGCTGATTGACGATCTCGCCGAAGACGGCATTCACATTAAACATCTGGATGTGGGCGGTGGTCTGGGCGTGCGTTACGACAACGAAACGCCGCCGGAGCCGCGCCATTACGCCGAAGAGCTGAAAAATCGCCTGCAGGGCCGCAATCTGACCCTGGTATTTGAGCCGGGCCGGGCCATTGCCGCCAACGCCGGTGTGCTGCTGACCAGAGTGGAGCACCTCAAGCCCGGTGAAGCCAAGAACTTCGCCATTGTGGATGCGGCCATGAACGACCTGATCCGGCCCGCACTTTACAGCGCCTGGCAGGCCATTATTCCGGTAGACAGCACTCTGGAGCGTCAGTCTGCGGTGTATGACATCGTCGGTCCCATCTGCGAGACCGGTGACTTTATCGGTAAAGACCGCGAACTGGCCATTACCGAAGGGGATCTGCTGGCGGTACGCTCTGCCGGTGCCTACGGCTTTGTGATGGCCTCCAACTACAACAGCCGCCCCCGGGCCGCTGAAGTGATGGTAGACGGTGAACAGGCCTTTGTGGTGCGTGAGCGCGAGCAGCTGGCGGACTTGTGGCGGGGCGAGCACCTGCTGCCCGAGGCCTGAACCATGAGCACGCTTCATTTCTCCAAAATGCAGGGGCTGGGCAACGACTTTATGGTGGTGGACGGCGTCACCCAGAAAGTCTTTTTCAATCCTGACGTGATCCGCCAGCTGGCGGATCGCAATTTTGGGGTGGGTTTTGATCAGCTGCTGCTGGTGGAACCGCCCTATGATCCCGAGCTCGACTTTCACTACCGCATCTTTAATGCCGATGGCTCCGAAGTGGAGCAGTGCGGCAACGGTGCCCGCTGCTTTGCCCGTTTTGTGCGGCTCAAGGGCCTGACCAACAAGGATCGCATTGCCGTCAGCACGCAAAAGGGCAACATAGTGCTGCAGCTGGAAAAGGACAATCAGGTCACCGTCAATATGGGGGTGCCCGAGTTTGATCCGGCCAATATTCCGTTCAAGGCTCAGAAGGCGGAAAAAACCTATCTGGTGCGCGCCCAGGACCAAACTGTGCTCTGTGGTGCCGTGTCCATGGGCAACCCCCATTGCGTGGTGGAAGTGGATGATATCAACACCGATCAGGTAGCCACCCTGGGGCCCGTGCTGGAAAACCACGAGCGCTTTCCGGCCCGGGTGAACGTGGGCTTTATGCAAATTATCAATGCCCGTGAAATCAAGCTCAGGGTGCACGAGCGCGGTGCCGGCGAAACCCTGGCCTGCGGCACCGGTGCCTGTGCGGCGGCGGTCATGGGCATGAGCTGGGGCAAGTTGTCGGAGCGGGTAAAGGTAGCGCTGCCCGGCGGCAGCCTTACCATCGCCTGGCAGGGCCCGGGCAAGCCGGTATTCATGACAGGCCCGGCCACTCATGTGTTTGACGGACAGATCTCCCTATGACCGATAAAAGCGCCCTGGCCGAGGCGGGGCTCGATGAAAGCCACATTGCCGATTACCTGGCCAGCCAGCCGGACTTTTTTGTGCGCCACCCCGGCCTGCTTGAGCAGCTGCGGCTGCCCCACGAGCAGCGGGGCAGTGTGTCGCTGGTGGAAGCCCGTATGGAGCGCCAGCGCCAGCGTATTCATCAGCTGGAAGAAGAAATCACTCAGCTGATGTCGGTGGCGGGCGAGAACGAGCGTATTTTTCGCGTTTACCTTGATATGTATCCCCGCCTGTTTGACTGCCGCACGCCGGCGGAGCTGGAGCAGCGCATTGCCCATGCTCTGCGGGAGCGGCTTCGTGTTACGGCAGTGCGGCTGGTGCCGGATGCCCGCTGGTGCAATCTGCCCAAAGCCCGGCCCGGCGAGCAGCTGGAAAAGCTCTATCGCGAGCGCATGGCAGGGCAGGACGTGTATCTGGGCCGGCTGGGCCGGGAAGAAAAACAGCGGCTGTTTGGTGATTCTCTGGTCAATTCCTGCGCCCTGATCCGCATTGGTCAGCAGGGCGAAATGGGCCTGCTGGCCTTTGGCAGTGCCGACAGCAGTCACTACCGCTCGGGCATGGATACCCTGATTATTCGCCAGCTGGCCGGCTTTCTGGCGCTGCTGCTGCCGCGCATGGTGGAACATGGCCACGCCTGAACTGGCTTCAGCCATTGATGACTTTCTCGATTATTTGCGGGTGGAGCGTCAGCTCAGCCCGCACACTCTGGACAACTACCGCCGGCACCTTACTGCCATCAGTGAGCAGCTGACCGAGCTGCATCTTGCCGGCTGGGGCGAACTGTCGGTGGCCCATGCCCGGGGGCTGGCCACCCGCATGCACAAACAGGGGCTGTCGCCCCGCTCCATTGCCGCCAAACTCAGCGCCCTGCGCAGTTTCTGCGACTGGCTGGTGCTGAATGGCCGGCTGGTGGCCAATCCCGCCAAGGGCGTGAGTGCGCCCAAGCAGGGCCGGCCCCTGCCCAAAAACCTGGATGTGGATGAACTGCATCAGCTGATGAACCTGGACGAGTCCGATGCGCTGGCGGTGCGGGACAGAGCCATCATGGAGCTGATGTATTCTTCCGGTCTGCGACTGGCGGAGCTGGTGGATCTTAATCTGAATGATGTGCAGTTTGCCGAACGTCAGGTCAGAGTCACGGGCAAGGGCAACAAGGAGCGCATTCTGCCGGTGGGGCGCATGGCGCTGGACTGGCTGCAAAAATGGCTGACGGTACGCCCCGAGCTGGCCGGCCCCGACGAGCCGGCCTTGTTTGTCAGCAAGCAGCGCCGGCGCATTACCCACCGCAGTGTGCAGCTGCGCCTGGCCAAGCGGGGTCAGCAGCAGGCACTGGCCGGTCATGTGCACCCCCACAAGCTGCGCCACTCCTTTGCCACCCACATGCTTGAGTCCAGCGGCGACCTGCGCGCGGTGCAGGAACTGCTGGGCCACGCCGATCTGGCCACCACGCAAATCTATACCCACCTCGACTTTCAGCATCTGGCCAACGCCTACGACCAGGCCCACCCGCGCGCCAAACGTCGTAAGGATGAGGAGTAAGGCGGCCATTAAGTCCGTGCAATCACGTCGGTCAAAGGGCACTGCTTCTCCGGCACGCCGTGAACCCCTCCATGGGGGCTCCGCTGCGCCATCCCTGGCGCAGAGGGCGCTGCGAAGCAGACACCCTTTGCCCTCCTTGTTCACCACCGAGTTGCCAAATGACTCGCTGACAACCGACGCCAATGCCAAACGAAGCCGCAGCTGGGATTGTGAAGCCGACCGTCAAATGCCAGGGATGGCATTTGCCGAGCGTCCCATGGAGGGGCTGGAAGCGTGTCGGCGGAGGTAACCCAGCTGCTGCTTCGCCGGCGAGGACGCTCAGACGGTTTTCGAGGCGTGAAGGGAAAGACGAAAGCAGGTTAGAATGCCTTCACTGACTTTTGAAACCGGAACTCATGCATGCGCTTTTACAAACGAATGGCACCGGTCAAGGTGCTCAGCTTTGATCTGGACGACACCCTCTACGACAACGTGCCGGTAATGACAGCAGCCGAGAACTGGCTGCTGCAGGCGCTGCGTAACGATTACCCGGAGTCCACTCTGCTGGGCAAGGACAATCTGGCGGCGATCAAACGCCGGCTGATTGCCGAAGAGCCGGCCCTGGCTCACGATGTCAGCGCCTGCCGGCTGCGCGTGCTGGCAGAAGGTCTGTGTCAGCAGGGGTTACCAAAAGATAAAGCGGAACAGCTGGCCGAGACCTTTTATCAGGGCTTTCTCGCCGAGCGGGGCAAAATAGTGGTGCCCGAGGCCACCCATAGAGTGCTGACCGCGCTCAAGGACAAGTACCGGCTGGCGGTGATCACCAACGGCAATATGCCGCTGGAGCATACCGAGCTGGCACCCTATTTCGAGATAGTGCTCAAGGCCGGCCCCCATGGTCGCATGAAGCCGGCACCGGACTTGTTTGACCGGCTGGCGCAGCAGGCCGGGGTGGACCACGGCGAGATTCTGCATATCGGCGATCATATTAATACCGATGTGGCCGGTGCCGTGCACAGTGGCTGTCAGGCGGTGTGGCTCAACGACAACGGCCGCACCGAAGCGGATCTGCAGTGTTTGCCCCAGGTGGCCCTGATGCGGTTGGAGCATCTGCTCGAGCTGTTATAATCGCCGGTTTACAGCAATACACACTATTCGGGAGAGGGAAGGGATAGCCTTAGCCAACCGTCGATGGCAGGGATGCCATCGTCGAGTATACATGGATGTACTTGCTGCGTGTTGGCGTTGGCTGCCCTTTCCTCTCCGGGCTTGCGCGGTATTGCCTTTAAAGTACAGACAGGAGTTGTGATGGATGTATCCAGCCTGCTTGACGGCATGAACGACAAGCAAAGAGAGGCGGTGGCCGCCCCTTCCCAGAATATGCTGGTGCTGGCCGGGGCCGGCAGCGGCAAGACCCGGGTGCTGGTGCATCGCATTGCCTGGCTGATGCAGGTGGAACAGGTGCCGGCCTCGGGCATACTGGCGGTCACCTTTACCAACAAGGCCGCCGCCGAAATGCGCAGCCGGGTGGAGCAACTGCTGGGCGGCCGCCTGTTCGGCCTCTGGCTGGGCACCTTTCACGGTCTGGCGCACCGGCTGCTGCGGGCGCACCATCTGGACGCCAACCTGCCCCAGGATTTTCAGATCCTCGACTCGGACGATCAGCTGCGCCTGCTCAAGCGCATTCTCAAGAGCCTGAACCTGGATGAAAAGCAGTGGCCGCCGCGTCAGGTGGCTAGCTACATCAACGGCCGCAAGGACGAAGGTCTGCGCCCGGGCGATATTCAGGTGCTCAACGACCCGCTGCAAAAGACCTATCGCCAGATCTATCAGGTGTATCAGGAGACCTGTGACCGGGCCGGTTTGGTCGACTTTGCCGAGTTGCTGCTGCGCGCCCATGAGCTGTGGCTGTATAAGCCGCACATTCTGGCGCACTACCAGCAGCGCTTTCAGCACATTCTGGTGGACGAGTTTCAGGATACCAACAATATTCAGTATGCCTGGCTGCGCATGCTGGCAGGCGACAGCGCCCGGGTCATGATAGTGGGGGACGACGATCAGTCCATTTATGGCTGGCGCGGTGCCCGGGTGGAAAATATCTCCCGTTTTCTGCAAGACTTTCCCGGTGCCGAGACGGTGCGGCTGGAGCAGAACTACCGCTCCACCGGCACCATTCTCAAGGCTGCCAACCGGCTGATTGCCAACAATGCCGAGCGCATGGGCAAGGAGCTGTGGACCGAGGGCACCGAAGGTGAGCCCATTGCCGTGTACAGCGCCTTTAACGAGGTGGACGAGGCCCGCTTTGTGGTGGAGCGCATCAAGCAGTGGCGCAATCAGGATGGCAGCCTGAGTGACAGCGCCATTCTCTACCGCAACAACGCCCAGTCCCGAGTGTTGGAAGAGGCGCTTATTCAGGAGCGTATTCCCTACCGCATCTATGGCGGCCTGCGCTTTTTTGAACGGCAGGAAATCAAGGACGCCCTCGGCTACCTGCGGCTAATCAACAACAGAGGCGACGAGGCCTCGTTTGAACGCATCGTCAACACGCCTACACGAGGCATTGGCGAGCGCACGCTGGGGCTCATTCGCGAGGCGGCCCGGGATCGGGAGCTCACCCTGTGGCGGGCGGCCTGGGTGCTGGTGGAAGACAAGGTGCTGACCGGCCGGGCCGCTTCGGCGGTGAGCCGCTTTATCAACCTGATCAACCAGCTGGAAGACGACACCCGCGAGCTGCCGCTGCATGTGCAGACCGACCGCGTGATTGAGCTGTCTGGGCTCAAGGCCATGTATCAGGCGGAAAAAGGCGAAAAGGCCCAGTCCCGGGTGGAAAACCTGGAAGAGCTGGTGACCGCCACTCGCCAGTTTACCCCGTCGGAAGAAGACGACATGTCGCCGCTGTCGGCGTTTTTGTCCCATGCTGCGCTGGAGGCGGGCGAGGGCCAGGCAGATCAGTTTGACGATGCGGTGCAGCTGATGACGCTGCACTCCGCCAAGGGCCTGGAGTTTCCGCTGGTGTTTATGGTGGGCGTGGAAGAGGGTATGTTCCCCAGCCAGCTGTCGGCAGAAGAAAGTCACCGGCTGGAAGAAGAGCGCCGGCTGGCCTATGTGGGCATGACCCGGGCCATGGAAAAGCTCTACATCAGCCATGCCGAAAGCCGCCGCCTCTATGGCCGGGAAATGTTTCACCGCCCCAGCCGTTTTATCAAGGAGCTGCCCGCCGAGTGCCTGGAAGAAATTCGCTTAAAGGCCAAGGTGACCCGCACCATTCCCAACGGCCGCTTCAGCCAGGACCGAGTGCAGGACACCTTTAATCAGACCGGTTTTCGCCTGGGCCAGCGAGTGCTGCACCCCAAGTTCGGCGAAGGAGTGGTGCTCAACTATGAAGGTGCCGGTGCTCAGAGCCGGGTGCAGGTCAACTTTGACGACGGCGGTGCCAAATGGCTAGTCACCGCCTACGCCCGGCTGGAAGCGATTTGATAACAGCGGACTGAGACCATCAGACCGATGGTGAGCGAACCAGTAGCCACAGAATGGAGCCGGCCACCGAGCAGAACAACAGGCCGCACAGGCCGTTAATCGGGCGGCTCCAGGCCAGTAGCCTGAGTTGTACCCACGGCGAAGACAGCCACCAGGCCAGCAGCACAAACCAGGCAAGGCTTAATACGAACAGCTCCACCACCAGGGCGGTACGGGTCAGCCAGTTGACGTCGGGTCCTACCAGCGCGGCGAGCAGGCCAATAAAAAACACCAGCGCCTTGGGATTGAGCAGGTTGGTATTCAGCCCCGCCCAGAAGCCGTTTCCGGACGTTCCACCATTGGCGGCCTTGAGTTTACTGGCCGGCCTGAAGGCCGCCCGCAAGGCACCCCAACCCATCCATCCCAGATAAATGGCACCCGCCAGCCGCACCAGGGTAAACAGCAAAGGGTGTGCCTGAATAAGCAGGCTGATGCCGGTGAGGCTCAGTATGCTGTGCACCAGAATGCCGGTGGTAATGCCCAGCGCCGCGCTCAGGGCGGCTCGTCGCCGGGCCGAAAAGCGCAGCATCAGGGCAATATCCGGGCCCGGGCTCGCCAGCGCAATAAGGTGAATAACGCCTATGGTAATCAGCAGTGAAACGTTCATGAAGTGCTCCGTCTGTGGTGGATGCACAGTGTAAAAGGCGGGCGTTTTACCGGCTTGTAAGTTATTGCATCTGTGCGCGAAAGCGAGCCGGTGTAATGTGATAAGCGTGAACAAAGGCGCGATGAAAATGCGACTGGTCAAAAAAGCCCACCGCCAGTGCGGTGTCGAGCACGGGATGACCGGCAGCCAGCCGTTTCTTGGCATCTTCCAGCCGCAATCGCTTGAGATAGGCGTGGGGTGTCATGTCCAGACCTGCTTTGAACTGGCGCAGAAACTGAAAACGTGAAAGATCCAGTTCGGCGGCCAGCTCGGCCAGTGAATGGGGCTGATCCAGGTTGTCCAGCAGGCGATCCCGCACTCGGGTCAGCAAAGGCTGGGCCAGCGGCCTGGTATCCTGCAGCGGCAAACAGTCTGCCAGCAGTGCCAGTAATTGGCTTTCGGCAAAGCGGGGATTCGTGTTCGCCTGCTCCAGTTGGCAGTGCAGCGTCAGGGCCCGGCGATAAAGGGCGGGCTGGTGGGTGAGCGGTTGTGCAAAGAAGGGCAGGGGTTGTTCCAGCTCGTCGGCCAGCCCGGAGACCAGTTCGGGTGACAGAGAGAAGACGCGAACGCGAAACCCCGTTTCGTCAAAGCAATCGCCGTCATGGGTCACGTCCGGATTGAGCAGCGACAGCTGTCCCGGTACCAAAGGGGCCGAATTGCCTCTGTGAATAAATTTCTGGGCTCCGCTTTCTACCAGACCCAAGTGGTAATCGAGATGGACGTGCCGGCCGTAACTGAAGCCAGCGTGATGCGCCAGGCACAGCTCCAGGCCGTTCAGGCCATTGCTTTTCCAGTATTTTACGCTGCTCATGCGCCCATTCTAGCGGTTCACGGTGCCTGAGTTTTGTAAAGAATTGCGCCGGTGGCGCAGGCCATCCAGGGTGTAGATCACCAGGGCACCCCAGATCAGCGCGAAGGTGATACCCTTGTCCAGGGTAAAGGGCTCGTTATACAGGCCCACCGCCAGCAGAAACATCAGGCTGGGGCCCAGATACTGGAAGAATCCCAGGGTCGACAGTCGCAGCCGGCGGGCGGCACCGGCAAACAGCAGCAGCGGTACCGTGGTCACCAGGCCGGCGGCGATCAGCCATAGATTGAGGTTGAGCGGGTTGTCGGCCAGCCGGCTGGTGGCCGAGTCGGCGATCCCTAACAGATAAATCAGGGCCAGGGGCAGCAGCACCAGAGTTTCCAGCATCAGACCGGTAAAGGGATCTACCGGCACTTTTTTGCGGATCAGGCCGTAGCAGCCAAAGGATAAGGCCAGAGCCAGGGCGATCCAGGGCAGGCTGCCGAACACCAGGATCTGAATGGCCACACCGGTGCCGGCCAGTCCTACCGCCAGCCATTGGGTGCGGCGAAAACGTTCTCCCAGAAACAGCATGGCCAGCACAATATTGAACAGCGGATTGATGTAGTAACCGAGGCTGGCATCCAGCATGTGATCGTTGTTCACCGCCCAGATAAACAGCAGCCAGTTGGCACCTATAATAACTGATGACAGTGCCAGCATCAGCAACTGGCGAGGGGTGCGAAGCAGGGCGCGAACTCTGGGCCAATAACCGAGGGCCGAGATCAGCAGCACCAGCAACAGCCAGGACCAGATGATGCGGTGGGTGATAATTTCATCGGCCGGCACCGCGCTCAGCTGTTTGAAATACATGGGGGCAATACCCCACAGAAAATAGGCGCCGAGGGCGAGCAGGGCGCCCTGGCCGGCCTGGTCTTTCGCCATGCTGGAATACCGAACAAATAAAGGAGGAAAGGCAGTTTAGCCACAAGGGCGGCCGTCAGCCAGTAACAAATGCAACTTTGTCATCCGGGCCTGCGGTTTATTGTTGTCGTCCTCTGTCTTACAATGCTCGTTCGTTTGTGCCCGGCTGACCGAGATGAATCCCGAAACCGAAGACACCGCTTCCGTCCCCATTCCCGACACTCCCCATGGCGTGTTGCAGCAGGTGTTTGGCTACCAGGACTTTCGCAAAGGTCAGCTGGAGATAGTGGAAGCGGCGGTGGCCGGGCGGGATGCCATGGTGATTATGCCCACCGGCGGCGGCAAGTCGTTGTGTTATCAGATCCCGGCGTTGCTGCGCCCCGGGCTGACGGTGGTAGTATCACCGCTGATCTCGCTGATGAAGGATCAGGTAGATACTCTGGTAGCCAACGGCGTGGCGGCGGCCTATATCAACAGCTCGCTGAGCCGGGAAACCATGCTGCGCCACTTTACTGCTCTGCGCCGGGGCGAGATCAAGCTGCTGTATGTGTCGCCGGAGCGGTTGCTGCAGCACGAATTTATGGAGCGCCTCGGTGAGCTTGAGCTGTCCATGTTTGCCATTGATGAGGCGCACTGCATTTCTCAGTGGGGCCACGATTTTCGCCCCGAATATGCCGAGCTGGGCCGGCTCAAGCAGTGGTTTCCACATATTCCCATTATGGCGCTCACCGCCACCGCCGACGAAGCCACCCGTCAGGATATGCTGGGCCGGCTCAACCTGACCGAGCCGCTGATCCACATTGCCAGCTTTGACCGGCCCAATATTCGCTACACTCTGGTGGAAAAATTTAAGGGGCTGGATCAACTGGTGCGCTATGTGGCGGATCAAAGTGGTCAGTGCGGCATAGTCTATTGCTCCAGCCGCAAGCGGGTGGAAGAAGTGGCAGAACGGTTGCTGGCCCGGGGCCACAAGGCCGCCAGTTATCATGCCGGCCTGCCACTGGAGCTGCGCCAGTCGGTGCAGGAGCGTTTTATTCGTGACGATCTCGACATCGTAGTGGCGACGGTGGCGTTTGGCATGGGCATCGACAAGCCCAATGTGCGTTTTGTTGTGCACTATGACATTCCCAAAAATATCGAGTCCTACTATCAGGAAACCGGCCGGGGCGGGCGCGATGGTCTGCCGTCGGAAGCCATGCTGCTTTATGATCCGGCCGATGTGGGCCGGGTGCGCCGGCTGCTGGAAAACAGCGACAACGAGCAGCAGCTGCAGGTGGAGTTGTACAAGCTGAATGTGATGGCGGCCTTTGCCGAGTCCCTTACCTGCCGGCGTCAGGTGCTGCTCAACTACTTTGGTGAATATCAGCGCGAGCCCTGCGGCAACTGCGATATTTGTCTGGATCCGCCCAAACGCTACGACGGCACCGAAGACGCGCAAAAGGCGCTGTCCTGCGTCTATCGCACCGGCCAGCGTTTTGGTGTGCTCTATGTGGTGGAAGTGCTGCGCGGTGCTGATACTCAGCGGGTGCGGGAACACGGTCACGATAAACTCTCGACCTACGGCATTGGTAAGGATAAAAGTCAGGAGCACTGGGTCAGCGTGCTGCGCCAGCTTATTCACTCCGGCCTGCTCACTCAGAATATTACCCGCAATATGGTGTTACAGCTGACCGAGGCTGCAAGACCGGTGCTGCGCGGTGAGGTGCGGCTTGAGCTGGCCGAGCCCCGGCTGGTGCGGGTGAAGCAGAAAGACAAGGCCGAAGCCGGTCTGTCCCGGGCGGAAGACAGGGCTCTGTTCAAGGCACTGAGACAGTTGCGCAAGCAGCTGGCAGAAGAAGCCGATGTGCCGCCCTATGTGGTATTTAATGACGCCACGCTCACTGATATGGCCCGTTACCGGCCTAAAACCGAGAGTGAACTGCTGGGCATTAACGGTGTGGGGGTGCGCAAGCTGGAACGTTTTGGTGAGGCGTTTCTTGAGCTGCTGCGGCGGGAAGGCTGAGGCTAAAAATAAAGGTCCGCATGTGCGGACCCTGTCGCCTTGCAGAATGAGCGATTACAGGCTGGCGTAGTAGGCCGCCAGATCTTCCATATCCTGCTCGGACAGTGGCATGGCCATGGGTGCCATGATGGCGTTATTACGCTCACCGTTTTTGAATGCTTTCAGCTGGCTTACGATATAAGCAGCTTTCTGTCCGGCCAGGTTAGGGTAGATATCCATCTGAGAAATACCTTCGGCACCGTGGCAGGCTGCGCAGACGGCAGACTTGGCTTTGCCGGCTTCGGCATCACCGGCGGCAAAGGCCGGGGCACTGATCATGGCCATTACAGCGGCAGCTGTCATCAGTTTCTTCATCATAGAACTCCGTTATTATTAATTTACTAATTGCTTCCGGGCTCAGCTTTTGAGCAGTGGCAGTATACGTTAAGCTGAGGCGAACAATGAAACCCTTTGACGAGTCTCAAGGTGATAATGTGCTAATAGACAACCAATATGCAAGATTTGAGTGGGCCGGCTCCAGAGTAGCACCCACATCACTGGATTCTGCCAGGTTGTTGCTGGTTAACTATGACCTTGCTGATGAGCTGGGGCTTTCATTAAGCGACCAGCAGTGGCTGGAGCTGACCAGTGGTCAGCAGCTGCTGCCGGGCATGGTGCCTTTTGCTCAGGTATACGCCGGCCACCAGTTTGGCAGTTTCAGCCCGCGGCTGGGAGACGGGCGGGCCCTGCTGCTGGGGGAAGTGATCACGCCGGCCGGTGAGCGCTGGGATCTGCATTTGAAAGGCGCAGGCAAAACCCCTTATTCCCGCTTTGGTGACGGTCGTGCCGTGCTGCGTTCTTCGCTCAGGGAATATCTGGCCTCGGAAGCCATGCACCATCTTGGCATTCCCACCACCCGGGCGCTGTCTTTGGTGGGCAGTGACGAGCCGGTATACAGAGAGCAGACTGAAACCGGTGCTGCCCTGTTGCGTACCGCGCCCAGCCATCTGCGCTTTGGCCACTTTGAATACTTTTATTACAGCAGCCAGCTCGAGCGTATTCCCGGGCTGCTGAACTATCTGATAGACACTCAATGGCCGGAGCTGGCCAAAAGCCCGCAAGGCTACGCCGAGCTGTTTGAGCGGGTGGTGATGCGCACCGCCGGGCTGATTGCTCAGTGGCAGGCGGCCGGCTTTTGCCACGGGGTAATGAATACCGACAATATGTCGATGCTGGGCCTGACTCTGGATTATGGCCCTTATGGTTTTCTTGATGCCTACGATCCCGATCATATCTGTAATCATTCCGATCACGGTGGCCGCTATGCCTACGATCAGCAGCCGGCGGTGGGGCTGTGGAATTTGCAGCGGCTGGCCCAGGCGCTGTCTGGCCATATTGAGCTGGAAACCCTGCAGCAGTCGCTGGGCAAATATGAGCATGCCCTGCTGAGCCGCTATTCTGAACTGATGCGACAAAAACTGGGGCTTGAGCAGTGGCGGGAAGAAGATCCGGCCCTGTTTCGGGACATGTTCAGCCTGATGGCCGAACATAAAGTGGATTACAGCTGCTGGTTTCGGCGGCTGGCGCTGCTTGAATCCGAGGGCGAGCTGCCGAAAAGCTTGCTGGCCTTGTTGCCCGCCCCTGATGCCTGGCAGGACTGGTTTGCCCGCTACCGGGCAAGACTGGCGCAGGAAAACCGCACTCAGGCCGAGCGCCGGGCAGCCATGGACGCGGTCAACCCCAAATACGTGTTGCGCAACCATCTGGCTCAGCGCGCCATTGAGCAGGCGGAGCAGGGCGATATGGCCGAAGCCGATACCCTGTTGCAGCTGCTGGCCGCGCCCTTTGATGAGCAACCGGGGTTTGAGCACTATGCCGAGCCGGCCCCGGAGTGGGCGGCATCCCTTTGTATTTCATGCAGTTCCTGATGATGAACCCATTAAAAAGCGATACCAGTTTAAGCATTGAAACCTTTCCCGACTGGGCCAATGCGTTGGCCCGGGCACTGGAGCTGATCGTGCTGGAGCGGGAAGCAGGTGCCGATTATCACCAGTGGCTGGTGGATTTTGAAGGCAGCCGGCTGTTTCTGTGCTTTCAGCATTATAGCGATTGCGCCTGGCTGGAAGCATTAAATGCACAGGATGAAGCCGTGGCGCTCTGGCTCACCGCACAGTGGAACCGCAGGTAATCAGGCCGGGCTTTTTACTTCAAATGAAGACAAGTGGCTAAAAAACCGCTAGAATGCGGCGGTTTTTCATTGCTGACCCGCAATGGGTTCCCTAACCCCATTTATCAAAAAGGTGATACATGATCTCCGCTCAACAGTACCGCTCGGCGCTGATACGCCTGTCTTTGTTCCATATTGCCGTGATTGCTGCCAGTAACTATCTGGTGCAGCTGCCCTTTACCCTGTTTGGTTTTCATACCACATGGGGCGCACTCAGCTTTCCTTTTATTTACCTGGCCACGGATCTGACGGTGCGGATTTTTGGTGCTGATCTGGCCCGGCGTATTATTTTTGCGGTCATGCTGCCGGCGCTGGTCAGCTCTTATGTGCTGTCGGTGCTGTTTTTCGAGGCCAGCTATCAGGGCCTGGGATCGCTGACAGAATTCAATCTGTTTGTGGCCCGTATCGCCCTGGCCAGCTTTATGGCCTATGTGCTGGGGCAGATTATGGATGTGTCGGTGTTTAACCGGTTGAGGCAAATCAAGGCCTGGTGGGTGGCCCCCACCTGCTCCACCATTTTCGGTAACCTGGTTGATACCCTGGCCTTTTTCAGCCTGGCATTCTGGCGCTCGCCGGATCCCTTTATGGCCGAGCACTGGGTAGAAATAGCCTGGGTGGACTACGGCTTCAAACTGGTGTTCAGCCTGGGACTGTTTGTGCCCGCCTATGGTCTGCTGCTGAAATACCTGAGCCGTCGCATTCTTGGCGACGACCAAGCGGCACTGCAAACCAGCCGTTAATTACTGTGCAGAAGAATACAGGAATAGGGGTTGCAATAATTAATGATAACGATTATCGTTAACTTGCTTTCCAAACAAGGCCCCATTCAGCAGTAGGGCGCGACCGTTTTTGAAGGCACGACATTGCTCACATTGCTTCCAGAGTATTTAGGCCGGCTTATTGCCGGCCCTTTTTTGTGTTGTAGGCCCGAATTTATTCGGGCAAGCGGGCTAACAGGCGATACGGGTGTCCCGACAAATCGGGACTGGAGCAAGAGGCTGGGGTTACATTTCTAAAAGGCGCTTCACCAGTTTGCCAATGCCGGTGTCGGCTTCGGTAATGTTTTTTGCCAGCATATAGGCGGGGGTGGAGATCACCTTGTGGCGTTCGTCTTCTACCATATCGGTCACGGCGCAGCCAATGTGTTCGCCGCCCATGGCCATAAAGGCGTCGGCAACGGCGGCGTCTGTGCCCACTGTGCCTTTTACCCCGGCCGGATACACTTTGGGGATCAGCACAGGAGCAATACAGCAATAACCGGCAGGCTTGCGTGCCCGGGCAAAGCCTTTACAGGCCGCCAGTACTTCGTCGTCTACTTCGCAGTCGGCTCCTTCAAAAGCAAAATTGCACAGGTTTTTGGCCACACCAAAGCCGCCGGGCAGCAGCAGGGCGTCAAAATCGTCGGCGTTCAGCTCGGAGAGGGGCTGTATGTCACCCCGGGCAATGCGGGCGGCTTCGGTGAGCACATTACGCTGTTCACTACTTTCTTCACCGGAAGCATGGTTCAGCACATGATGCTGAGGCTTGTCGGGAGCAAAGCACTGATAGCGGGCACCATTGCGGGCCAGGTGCAGCAGGCACAGTACCGCCTCGTGAATTTCTGCGCCGTCATACACGCCGCAGCCGCTCAGAATTACGGCAACTTTTTTCATGTTGTGCTCCTTACTGGTGTGAAATTAATGATGCCGGCAGCAAAACCGCCGGCTTGTGCTAGCCTTATTGCGTTTAATCCTGATGCAATATTTCATTACTGTCGACTTTCCACAATTCAGGATCTGTTATCAATACGCTGGTTAACAATATAAGCTTATGAAATAAAACAACTAATTTAAGTTACCTGGATCCGGATCGGATCATCCTTTCACAGAGTTATCCACAGGATCAACCGGCATTGCCGTGGAGTCCGGCGGCCTGCTGTGGCATGCTAGCGGCCAACGCAATAACGAGAAGACGCCATGGTTGCCATTCCTGCCAAACCCCTGATCCTGGTTGATGGATCCTCTTATCTTTATCGTGCCTATTTTGCTTCTCAGCAAGCGGATCTGCGCACCAGCGATGGCCGGCCCACCGGTGCCATTCGTGTGGTTACCAATATGCTGCGCAGCCTACACAAGCAGTTTCCCGACTCAAGAGTAGCAGTGGTATTCGACGCCAAGGGCAAAACCTTTCGCGATGAGATCTATCCCGAATACAAGGCGCAGCGGCCGTCCATGCCGGATGATCTGCGTGAGCAAATTAAGCCCATTCACGACATTATCCGTGCCATGGGATTGCCCCTGCTGATCGAAGAAGGAGTGGAAGCAGACGATGTGATTGGCACCCTGGCCCGGCAGGCCACCGAGCAGCAGCTGGATGTAGTGATCAGTACCGGTGACAAGGACATGGCCCAGCTGGTATCGGATCATGTGCTGCTGATGGATACCATGAAAAACAGCTTTCTCGATCGGGACGGCGTGGTGGAAAAATTTGGTGTGCCGCCGGAGCTGATTATCGATCTGCTGGCGCTGGTAGGCGACAAGGTAGACAACATTCCCGGCATGCCCGGTGTGGGTGAGAAAACGGCACTGGCGCTGCTGCAGGGGCTGGGCTCCATCAACGACATTGCCGCCAATACCGACAAAATTGCCGAGCTGGGCTTTCGCGGATCCAAGTCGTTTGCCGCCAAGTTCGTCGAGCACGAGCAGCAGGTACGGCTGTCTTATACCCTGGCTACCATCAAGACAGATGTGGAGCTGGACGTGGGGCCGGCGGATCTGCAGCAAAGCGAGCCCGATACCGAGGCCTTGCGCGCTCTTTATCAAGAGTTTGAATTCCGTAATCTGCTGGCTGAGCTGGATCCCGCCACTCAGGAAGAAGCGCCAGTGGCGGCGGCTATGGAAACCGATTATCAGCTGGTGACCGAGCAGGCGCAGCTGAATGCGTGGATTAAAAAGCTGGAAGCCGCGCCTCTGTTTGCCTTTGATACCGAGACTACCAGTCTCAGCTACCGGGATGCCCGTGTGGTAGGGGTATCATTTGCAGTAGAAGCCGGACAGGCGGCCTATGTGCCTTTTGGTCACGATTATCTGGATGCACCCGAGCAGCTGAGCGAAGAAACCGTGCTCGGTGCGCTCAAGCCGTTACTGGAAGATGAGAGCCGCATCAAACTGGGTCAGAATCTGAAGTACGATATCAATGTGCTGAAAAATCACGGCATTCACATGAAGGGCACGCTGCTCGATACCATGCTGGAGTCTTATGCACTCAACTCGGTGCAGACCCGGCACGATATGGACAGCCTGGCGGCATTTTTCCTTAATCACAGCACCACACCGTTTGAAGCCATTGCCGGCAAGGGAGCCAAGCAGCTGACCTTTAACCAGATCCCACTGGAGCAGGCCGGGCCCTATGCGGCGGAAGATGCTGACATTACTCTGCGGCTGCACCATCACCTGGCGGAAAAACTGGCTGCCGAGCCATCTCTTGAAAGCGTATTTAATGACATTGAAATGCCGCTGGTACCCATTCTTGCCGGAATGGAATACACAGGCGTGCGCATCGACGGCAAGCTGCTGGCCATTCAGAGTGATGAAATTGCCAAACGGCTGAAAGAGCTGGAGCTGGAAGCCCACGAACTCGCCGGTGAGCCCTTTAATCTCAGCTCTCCCAAGCAGCTTGGCGAGATTCTGTTCACCAGGCTGGAACTGCCGGTGATCAAAAAAACGCCCAAGGGTGCGCCTTCTACCGCCGAAGAAGTACTGCAGGAGCTGGCGCTGGATTACCCCTTGCCCAAATTACTGATGGAATACCGGGTACTTAGCAAGCTCAAGTCCACTTATACCGACAAGCTGCCCCAGATGATGAATGAGCACAGCGGCCGGGTGCATACCTCTTATCATCAGGCTAATACTGCCACCGGCCGGTTGTCGTCGTCAGATCCCAACCTGCAGAACATTCCCATCCGCACACCGGAAGGACGCCGCATTCGCCAGGCCTTTGTGGCTGAAAAGGGCTACAAGCTGGTAGCGGCAGACTACTCCCAGATAGAGCTGCGCATTATGGCGCATCTGTCTCAGGACAAGGGACTGCTCACGGCCTTTGCTGAAGGTCAGGATATTCACAGGGCCACCGCCGCCGAGGTGTTTGGTGTGGATCTTGAAGCGGTGACCAGCGAACAGCGCCGCCGGGCCAAAGCCATTAACTTTGGCCTGATCTACGGCATGAGCGCTTTTGGTTTGGCCCGTCAGCTGGGCATTGGCCGGAATGAAGCCCAGGAATACATGAATATCTACTTTGAACGTTATCCGGGTGTGCTGCGCTATATGGAAGAAACCCGCGAGCAGGCCAGCGAGCTGGGCTATGTGTCCACCCTGTTTGGCCGTCGCCTGTATCTGCCGGAGATCAAATCCAAAAACGGTGCCCGGCGCAAGGGCGCTGAGCGCGCCGCTATCAACGCTCCCATGCAGGGCACGGCGGCCGATATCATTAAAAAAGCCATGGTGCTGGTAAACGACTGGATAACACAGTTACCCGAAGACGATGTGCGTATGCTGATGCAGGTTCACGATGAACTGGTATTTGAAATTCGCGAAGACAAGGCAGAAGATTACCGGCAGAAAATTTGCGAACTGATGCAGCAGGCGGCCAGTCTGGATGTGCCGCTGCTGGTGGAAGCCGGTGTGGGTGATAACTGGGATCAGGCTCACTAATGCGATAAAAAATAACGATAGTGAAATAAACTTACGTTATAGTGGCAGCAGGTACAGAGGCAGTAGTCCATGCTGCCAAGCTTTTTGCATTTTATTAATATGCTGCTCAGGCCGCCTTCAGCGTTTTTAGCTGAGGGCGTTTTTTTTGCCTGCAATCCACCTCTTCTTTTGTATACAACAAAAAATTTATGTTACTAAATTACAGTTGGTGTGTTTCAACTCTGCCGGCTGGCAATTAAACGGTGGGCTGGGTATGATTTCTGTCATTGGTCGGGGTGCCGAAAGGCCGAGATGGCAATTGTTGCCGAACCCGTTGAACCTGATCCAGCTCATACTGGCGTAGGGAACCGATGGCTGTGGCCTTATGGTTTTCACGCCCAGATAAAGGACCATAAGGACATGCACAGCAGCAAAGCCATTATTCTTTCCATTGCCGGCTCCGACAGCGGCGGCGGTGCCGGCGTTCAGGCCGACATTAAAGCCATCTCCGCCACTGGCGGTTACGCTTGTTCGGTGATTACCGCCATTACCGCTCAGAACACGCAAAAAGTCTCGGCGGTACATCCGGTTCCCCAGGATATGATTCGCGCCCAGCTGGAGGCGGTATTCAGTGATCTGCCGGTAGCTGCGGTCAAGGTAGGTATGCTGGGTGATGCAGATACCATTAATACGGTGGCTGACGCGCTTGAGGCCTACCGGCCTCAGCACCTGGTAGTGGACCCGGTCATGGTCAGTGCCAACGGCGATATGCTGCTGGCTCCTGACGCAGTGAACAGTCTCAAACAGCGGCTGTTGCCGCTGGCGGATGTGATCACCCCCAATCTGCCGGAGGCTGCCTGCCTTACCGGCAGGGACATACCCGCGTCACTGCGGGAAATGGAGCCGCTGATCGCTGCCCTGAGCGAGCTGGAGTGCCGGGCTGTGCTGCTGAAAGGTGGTTTTTTGCAGCAGGAGCCGCGCAGCCCCGACTGGCTGATCAACGGTGCCGATGTGCGCTGTTTTGATACTCCCCGCGTGATTACCGCCAACACCCATGGCACCGGCTGCACCCTGTCCGGCGCATTGGCGTCCTATTTGGCTCAGGGCCTGGAGCTTGAGCTGGCGGTAGCGTCTGCCAAGCATTATATCGAAAGAGCCATTGAAGCCGGCGCTCGTCTGAAAGTAGGGCAGGGCCGGGGGCCGGTGGAGCATTTTTTTGCCCGCTGAACACAGTGCAAATGTCCCGGCCCGCTTGCGTCCGGCCGGGGCGGCTTGTAGTATTCCTTGCGATGATAATCAATAACAACGAATTAACGCATTGATCGTTAATCGAAATAAGTCACTGCTATAGTCTGCATTCTAAGTCTCTCCTTTCTATTTGCCGATCCTTACGCCCCTGAACGGGCCTGAAAAGGAGCCTTGCGTATGCTTGTTGCCGTTTTGGCAGGTTTTGTTCTCGCCGCCCTGGTGCCCATGTTGAGCTCCCGGCTGGGCCAGTATATTGGCTGGTTTCTGGCGGTATTACCCGCGAGTCTGTTTGTTTATTTTGCCGGTTTCTGGCCTCTCATTACCGCGGGTGAGACGCTTCAGTTTCACTATCAGTGGATTCCCAGTCTTGATATCGGCCTGAGTTTTCTGCTCGACGGCCTCAGCCTGATGTTTGCGCTGCTGATCACCGGTATTGGTACCTTTATTCTGATCTACGGCGGCCGCTATCTGGAGGGCAACAAGGACAGGCACAAGCTGCTGATGTACCTGCTGGCCTTTATGAGCGCCATGCTGGGAGTCGTGCTCTGTAGCAATTTGATCGGGTTGTTTGTGTTCTGGGAGCTGACCAGTATTACTTCCTATCTGCTGATTGGTTTTAACCATGAGCAGGAAAAGTCGCGCAAGGCGGCGCTGCAGGGCTTGTTTGTCACCATGGGTGGCGGCCTGGCACTGATGACAGGCCTGATCATGCTGGGCTGGATGGCCGGCAGCTATGAGCTGACCGAGGTGCTGGCGCAGGGCCCTGCACTGCAACAGCATCCGCTGTTTTTGCCCATGATGATATTGATCCTGGCGGGCACCTTCACCAAGTCGGCGCAGTTCCCGTTTCACTTCTGGCTGCCCAATGCCATGGCCGCGCCCACGCCGGTCAGCGCCTATTTGCATTCCGCCACCATGGTTAAGGCGGGCGTGTTTCTGATGGCCCGGCTGCAGCCTGTCATGGCGGGCCATGATGCCTGGATGCTGACGCTGTCGGTATTGGGGGCTGTTACCATGACGGTGGGTGCCCTCATGTCGGTATGCAGCACAGATCTGAAACGCATTCTGGCCTATTCCACTATTATGGCGCTGGGCACACTGACCATGCTGATTGGCATCGGCACGCCGGTGGCGCTGAAAGCGGCCATGATTTTTCTGCTGGCTCATGCGTTGTACAAAGGCGCGCTCTTTATGGCTGCCGGTACCCTGGATCATGCCACCGGTACCAAGGATGTGCGCGAGCTGGGCGGCTTGCGTGCCCATATGCCGCATACGGCGCTGTTTTTATGGGTGGCGGCCTTGTCACTGGCGGGTATACCGCCGCTGTTTGGTTTTATTGCCAAAGAGCTGATGTTTGAGGCGGCCTTGGGTGCCCGCGCCCTGTCTGTGCTGCTGGTGGTGCTGGCATTGGTCACGGCTGTGGCTATTGTGGCTGCCAGTGCCCTGGTGGCCATCAAACCTTTCTTCGGCAAGCTGAAACCCACTCCAAAAACGCCTCACGAAGCTCCCCTTGCCATGCGTCTGGGCTTTAGTGCGCTGGCAGTCTTAAGTCTGGTGCTGGGGTTGTTGCCCGGCCTGGCTGAGCCGCTGCTGGCGGCGGCGGTCACTGCCATCAGCGGGGCACCGGCGGGAAATCTGGATCTGGCGCTGTGGCACGGCATTAATCTGCCGCTGCTGTTCAGTGCTGCCGCGCTGGTGGCCGGGGGATTGCTGTACCGTCGCTGGAGCCGTATTTATCAGCCGCTGGGCAAGGTGCTGTATCCACTGGCCTACGGTCCGGAACGGGGCTATGAGCATATGATGGACGGCCTGGTGCGGCTGGCCCGCTGGCAGACCCATGTCCTGCAGAACGGCTACATGACCAACTACATCATGACCATACTGCTGACTACCATAGGTCTGCTGATATATGCCTTCTGGGCGCATGACGCCTTTATCTACTCACTGTCGTTTGAAGGGGTTTATCTCTACGAAGTGGTGATCAGTCTGCTGATGATGGTGGCGGTCATTTATGTCTGCTCCACTCATCTGCGTCTGGGAGCCGTGGCCGCGGTAAGTGTGCTGGGCTTTTCCATGGCGCTGATTTATGTGTTTTTCAGTGCGCCGGATCTGGCTATTACTCAGATATTGGTAGAAACCCTGACGGTCATTCTGCTGGTACTGGTGCTGTTCCGTCTGCCCGGTTTTCAGGATCTTTCCAGCACGCGCACCCGCTGGCGGGATGCGACTGTAGCCGGTGTATTTGGTGTGCTGGTGACCATGATGGTGTTAACCGTGAACCAGTCTTCGCTGGGCGAAGGCATCAGCAGTTACCTGATAGCTAACAGCTATGACATAGCCCATGGCCGCAACATAGTGAACGTGATCCTGGTGGACTACCGGGCGCTGGATACTCTTGGAGAAATTTTTGTGCTGGCGCTGGCAGCCATCGGGGTGAACGCCATGATCCGCTTTCGTTGGGAGGAACACCGCTGATGATAGGCTCGTCTCTGATATTACAGACCGCCACCCGCTTTCTGGTGCCGTTATTGCTGCTGTTTGCGGTGTATCTGCTGCTGCGCGGCCATAACGAACCCGGCGGTGGCTTCATTGCCGGCCTGGTGGCATCCGGGGCCTTTGCTCTGCATATGTTTGCCTTTGATGCCAGCAGCACCCGCAAGCTGATGGGAGTGGAAAGCCAGCTGCTGATGGGTTGTGGTCTGCTGCTGGCGCTGGCCAGCGGTGTGGTGGGCATGGTGCTGAAAGGTCAGCCGTTTTTGTCCAGCCAGTGGTGGACAGTGTGGCTGCCTGGCATTGGTGATCTCAAGCTGAGTACGCCGCTGTTTTTTGATATCGGTGTATTTTTGGTGGTTATCGGTGTGGTGACCACCATTATGCTGTCCCTGGCCAAGGTGGAGGAATAAATGGAAAACCTGTTTGCCTTTGTGGTGGGCGGCCTTTATGCCACCGCGCTTTATATGATGCTGCGACGCAGCGTAGTGAAACTGGTGATCGGCCTTATTATTCTGTCGAATGCCGCTAACCTGCTGATCTTTACCAGCGGCGGTCTGGTGCGGGGCGCGCCACCTCTGATTCCGCAGGGGCTGAGCGTACCGGTGAAAGCCATTGCCGATCCGCTGCCGCAGGCGTTGATCCTGACCGCCATTGTGATCAGTTTTGGGGTGCTTGCCTTTGCCGTGGTGTTGATCCACCGGGCATATGAAGTGATTGGCGCCGATGATGTTAACGAAATGAAGAGCACCGATTCGTGAAACCAGAAGTCGTGATACCCATCCTTATTCCCATGCTGGCAGGGGCCTTGTGTCTTACCTGCTGGCGCTGGCGCAATGTGCAGCGCTGGATTTCCGTATTCTCCGGTGCCGGTTTGCTGGCGGCCTCTGTGGTATTGCTGCAAAAGGTACAGACAGACGGCATTCAGGTGGCCCATATGGGCAGCTGGCCGGCCCCCTATGGCATCAGTCTGGTGGCCGATCTGCTCAGTGCCATTATGGTGGTGGTCACCGGTATTATCGGTCTGGCAGTGGCGATGTATTCGCTGGCCACCATGACCCGCAGCCACGAAGCCTTTGGTTACTATCCACTGCTGCATCTGATGCTGGCAGGCGTAGTAGGGGCTTTTCTTACCGGAGATATCTTCAACCTTTATGTGTGGTTCGAGATACTGCTGATCGCCTCTTTTGGTCTGATGATTCTGGGGGGTGAGCGGGCCCAGATGGAAGGGGCGATCAAGTATGTGACCCTGAACCTGATCTCCTCAGCCATGTTTCTTACCGCGGTGGGGCTGCTCTATGGCTATGCCGGCACCCTGAATATGGCGGATCTGGCGGTGAAGTTGAACGGTGCCGAGCAGTCTGGCCTGGTCACGGTTATTGCCATGCTGTTTCTGGTGGCTTTTGGCATCAAGGCGGCGGCGTTTCCGCTGTTTTTCTGGTTACCAGCGTCTTATCATACGCCACCGGTGGCTATTTCGGCGGTGTTTGCCGGCCTGCTCACCAAGGTAGGGGTCTATGCGCTCTATCGGGTATTCAGCCTGATTTTTGTGCAGGATGCCGGCTTTACCCACGGTACCGTGCTGATGGCCATGGGCATTTTCACCATGGTGAGCGGGGTGCTGGGGGCGGCGGCTCAGTTTGAGGTGCGGCGCATTCTTTCGTTTCACATTATCAGTCAGATTGGCTACATGCTGGTGGGGCTGGCGCTGTTTACGCCGCTGGCCATTGCCGGTGGGGTGTTTTACATTTTTCACCATATTATTGTGAAGACCAATCTGTTTCTGATCAGCGGCATTATGTACCGCTATCACGGCAGTTATGATCTGGCTCACCTGGGGGGGCTGTATCGTTCGGCCCCCTGGCTGGCGGCGCTGTTTCTGGTGCCGGCCATGTCGCTGGCGGGGCTGCCGCCGCTGTCGGGCTTTTTTGCCAAGTTCACCGTGATCAAGGCCGGTGTGATAGAAGGCCACTGGCTGATGGTGACCATGGCGCTGATCGTGGGTTTGCTGACCCTGTATTCGATGATCAAAATCTGGGCCGAAGCCTTCTGGAAAAAGCTGCCCGACGACGCCAAGCCGCTGCGAGGCGAGGGAGATCCGCACCTGTATGTGCTGTATATGCCGGTTGTGGTGCTGGCGCTGATGACCCTGACCATCGGTTTTGGTGCCGAATGGTTTGTGCAGCTGGCCATGGACACGGCGGAGCAACTGACGTCACCGGCGGTCTATATCAATGCCGTGCTGGGAGGAAGCCAATGAAAGCCTTTGGATGGAACATGCTGCTGGCCCTGGCCTGGGTAGTGTTGTCGGGCAACTACACCATCAGCAACCTGGTGGCAGGGGTGTTGCTCAGCTATCTGGTGCTGGCCTATGTGGGCCGGGACAAACCTACCTTTGCCCGCTACTTCGGTAAGGCACCACGCATTATCAACTTTGTGCTTTTCTTTATCTGGGACCTAATAAAGTCTAATGCCCGGGTGGCCTATGATGTGCTGACCCCCACTCACCTGATGCGTCCGGGGGTAATTGCCATTCCGCTGGATCTGAAAGATGAAGGGGGCATTACCATTCTGGCCAACCTGATCACCGCCACGCCGGGCTCGCTGGCGCTGGATGTCTCCAGTGACTGCCGAGTGCTGTATGTGCATCTGATGTATCTGGAAGATGAGTCCCGCCAGCTGGCGGAGTTCAAGGCCCTTGAGGCCCGTGTTATTGATTTGCTGGGATAAGCCATGTTTGAACTTGCTCTTACCCTGTCGTTTGTGTTTTTGAGTCTGGGTCTGGTACTGGCCACGGCACGACTGCTGATTGGCCCCACACTGCCGGATCGGGTGGTGGCGCTGGAGGTAATCGCCTCCATGACCATCGGTTTTATTTTGCTGTACAGCGTGGCCTTTGAGGTGCCGGTATTGATTGATGTGGTTGTTGTGCTGGCACTGACCTCCTTTATGGCGGCGGTGGGCTTTGCCCGCTATCTGGAACGGGGAGGCCAGCGCGATGATGACTGAAATTATTACCGGCAGCCTACTGTTGCTGGGTTCGTTTCTGATGTTGCTGGCGGGCGTGGGCATTTTGCGTATGCCCGACCTGCTCACTCGCATGCATGCCACCAGTAAGGCCGGTGCCTTGGGCGCGGGCCTGATGGCCTGTGCCTTTGCGGTGTATTTTCCTCAGGCCAGCCTGGTGGTGCGGGCGCTGGCGGTGGTGGTGTTTGTGATCATGACGGCGCCGGTGGCGGCCCACGTGCTGGCCCGGGCCGGCTATTTTGTGGGCATCCAGCTATGGGAAGGCACGGTCAAGGATGTGATCAAGGAACGCTACGATCTGAAAACCCACAAGCTCGGCAGCTCGGCGCGCAAGCGCGACGACTAGTCCGTTATCTATATCCCGGCTGCGTGCCAGATGGCCCGGATCTGCTCGGGCAGGGCCATGGGGTCAAAGGGTTTGGCAATCACATCCACGGCCCCCAGCGCTTTGTAGGCGGCAATTTCCTGTGGTTGTATCTTGGCGGTCATAAAAGCCACCGGGGTGTGGGCCAGCGCCGGCTGGCGGCGCAGGGCTGCCAGGGTGCCGGGGCCGTCCATGCCCGGCATCATCACATCCAGCAAAATCATGTCCGGCGCAAACCCGGTGGCCCGGGTCAGTGCTTCTTCACCCGAGGCGCACAGCAACACCGTAAAACCGCCCACCATTTCCAGTGCCAGCCGGGCAATTTCACGAATGTCTTCGTCGTCTTCCACATACAGAATGCGCTCGAGAGTCCTGGTATTTGTCATCAATGCTCTTCCTGATAAGCGTCAGGCTTTGTTCAGCCATTTTTCAAGATCCAGTCCGGCCCGGCGTAATAATCTTTCGGCATCCGGGCCATGGAGTCTGGAAGACACCCGCAGCCCGGCCAGATGCATTACCAGCAGTGCCTTGCGGGTAGCCTGACTGGGCGGCACATGCACAGCGCCAATCAGCTCTCTTAGTGGAATGGGTAACTGCCACTGAATTTTAAGCCGGTTGCCGTAGCGAGGCCCCCACCGTTTGAGTATGTCTTCAATTTTGCTGTCGTCGAGTTTGCCGCCCTGATCAAGATAGTCTTGCAGCGTGCGCAACAGCGCCAGCTCGCCGCAGCGGCATAACAAGCCGGCGGCATGGCAGCTGGCACCATCCAGATCAATACTCAGCGCCATGACCCTGGCAATGGCGGCTACCTGCTCGGCATGGGTCTGATACAGGCTGGCCTGCTCTTTTAATAATGGATGGCGCAATCCCCGGGCAATATTCAGAGCCATGGCCATGGCGCAGTTGAGTGAGGTGGCCACACCCAGAATGGAAATGGCATCCACCGGCCGTGAAATGGCGTTACCACTGCGCTTAAGGGAAATATTGTTGGCCAGCTGCAGCAACCGGGTGACAAGGGCGGTTTCATTTTTCCAGCGGGCAGCCAGTTCGGTGGGCGTTAAGGGGGCTGGCTGATTCAACAGTGGCGTAATTGTCTCTGCGCCAAGCTCGCCGGGCAGCTGCAGCTTTGCTCCCAGTGCCTGCTCCAGCCAGTAGTCCAGAAGGGGTAATGAGGGACTGTCAGACAGCTCGGCGGCATTAATGCGTTCAAACACCGACAATAATCGCTGGTGCAGGGTACTGACATCAAAAGGCTTGGCAATAAAGTCGATCACGCCCAGGTGCAGCGCCCGTTTTACGTTATCCCGATCGGAGCTGGCGCTGACAATAATCACTGGGGTGTGCTCGCTGGACTGCCGAATGGTTCGCACCAGATCCAGGCCATAGCCGTCGGGCAGGCTCCAGTCGCACAATACCAGATCGGCCCCCTGGCGCTGCCAGATATGACGGGCAGCGGTCAGAGTGGCAGCATGGTGGACATGAATGTCCGCCGCCAGTCCGGTGAGAACGGCTTCTATCAGACTGGCGACCAGTTCATCATCTTCAAGCAGTAATACCTTCAATCGGTCACCTGTGTGTCTGTTGCCGGCGAGCTGAGTTCAGCATAATCAGTGACACCGTTTCGTCCGCGTTGTTTCTGAGCATAAAGAGCCGTGTCTGCGGCATAGAGAGCCTGCTCTGCATGGTCAAATTCATTGAGCGCGGCCAGCCCGATACTCACCGTCACTCTGAAGGTGCGACAGGGGCCGTGAAAATCGAGTTCGGCAAAGTCCTGACACAGTTTCTGAAAAAGAGCCCTTGCCTTGCCGGCGTCACAGCCCGGCAGCACGACGACAAATTCCTCACCGCCATAACGGCCCAGCGAATCGGTGTTGCGCAGTCGTCGTTTCAGCAAATGGGCAAGCGTGCGGATCACCTGATCGCCACTGGCATGGCCATGGGTATC
Source organism: Oceanimonas sp. CAM02 (assembly GCF_032842915.1). Taxonomy (NCBI): domain Bacteria; kingdom Pseudomonadati; phylum Pseudomonadota; class Gammaproteobacteria; order Aeromonadales; family Aeromonadaceae; genus Oceanimonas; species Oceanimonas sp. CAM02. The sequence continues at coordinate 20,202 of NZ_JAWJBK010000005.1, read as the reverse complement.
ATTCACTGCTTTGAAGTGATCCAGATCCAGCATGGCCACCATGGCCTGATGGCCCAGCCGGCGGGAGATGCCGTGTTCATGAATCAGTGCCTGTTTGATATGAGGATGATTCAGCAGGCCGGTCAGACCGTCACTGGAAACCAGCCGTGATAACTGGCGGGCCCGCCGGCACAAAATGCCAACGGTACGCACCAGCCGGGCATCGGAAATGGGCTTACAGATAAATTCATCCGCGCCCTGTGCCAGAGCGTTGAGCTGACGATCCTGATCCTGTTCTGATGACAGATAAATAATGGGCAGACTGAGCCACTGAGGGTGAAACCGCACCATACGCGCAATAATGGTGCCGGACCAGGGCGGCATATGAATATCCATCAGCAGAATATCGGGTCTGAACTCGGTCAGCGCGGCCATCAGGGTATCGGGTTGGATCAGCACTTTCGTCTGTATGCCGGCAGCAGCCAGCACCAGCCGGTAGTGCTCTGCCAGTGCTTCATCATCGTCCAGCAAAAGTACCCGGGCTTTGCTTATCTGCTGATGCTCACTGCGCAGCCGCTCGATATGTTCAGCCAGCTCAGGCACATCTGCAGGCAGGGTGAATACGCCGTCAACTCCCTGTTCTGCCAGCTGATATTGTTGCTCAAAGCGGGTTTCTGTTGTGGCACACAGCAGGGTGGCGGTCTGGGCATCGCCGGCCGAGTCCTTATTCCAGCTGATGGCCGCGGCAAGCTGGCCGGCACTGGTCAATATCATCAGCTGTGGATGCCAGAATCCGGCGGGTAGATTGGTGCATTCATTTACATGGTGCAGTTTAAAACCGTAGTGTGAGAGTGCCTCGGCAAGAGCGGCCAGTTCATGCCCTGCCACCAGCAGCTCGCACTGAGCCTGGGCCGGCAGGGTAACGGCAGTGCCAGGCGTCTCTTCGGGAGTAAGGTGTTGTGTCAGTTGCAACAGCTGTTCACGGAGCTTTGCCTGCAGGGCGGTGAACGGCAGCCCGGCGGCCTGCTGTTGTTTCAGCCATTGCTCTGCCAGGGCGGCCTGCTCACCCAGAGTGCGCAGGCCAAAAGTGCCTGATGAACCGGCCAGCCGGTGCAGCAGCTGCTGGCAGTCCTGCAACAAGTCATCCTGCTGTTGGGCATCAAGCCGGTTCAGTATTGCCGTCAGCTCACCGGCAGTGCGGCTGATAAAGCGCTCCCGCAGCATCACCAGTTGTTGATTGAGCTGTGTTGTTTCGGACATATTCGGCTCCAGGCGCTTATCTTGCTTTTGTTATGTCATGACCGGCATATACTGATAATGCTTTATTTAAGTCTATGTCGTCGTTTTGTTGCCATAACTGCAAGGTATCCGTGACAGGGTTCTTGCTCTGAAAAGAGCGAATGGCGCTGCTTACGTTTGCCGGTACCTCGTTTATTGTGCTGGTCACGGCTCATAACGTCTTGCCGCACTATGGTGAACAGCTATACAACCAGCATTCGTTTAATGTAACCGTCAGGGCCGGCTATCTGCAACGAGAGAACAACCATGAAAATACCCCCTCTGCCATTTAATGAGTTGCAGCGGCTGCAGGCGCTGCTGGATACCGGTTTGCTGGATACACCGGCAGAAGCCCGTTTTGACCGGCTTACCGGCATGGCACAGCGATTATTCAGGGTAGATATCGCTCTGGTCTCTCTGGTGGATGACAGCCGGCAGTGGTTCAAGTCTGCTCAGGGGCTGGGTGTGTGTGAAACCGGCAGAGATATTTCCTTCTGTGGCCATGCCATTCTGGATAACAGTGTACTGGTGGTAAGTAATGCCCTGGAAGATGAACGCTTTGCCGATAATCCGCTGGTCACCGGCGAGCCACACATACGCTTTTATGCCGGCGCGCCACTGCATACTGAAGATGGCTACCGTATTGGCACGCTGTGCGTGATTGATAGCCAGCCCCGGCAATTTGATGTGCAGCAGCAGAGCCTGCTGCGGGAACTGGCTGACTGTGTAGAAGAGCTGCTGGGCTATCAGCGGCAGGAGCGGTTACGTAACAGTCTGGCAGAGAGTGAGTACAGAGCACAGATGCTGATTGAGGCCGCTAACATCGGTACCTGGCAGTGTGAGCTCAAAACAGGCCGCTGCCATTTTAACGAAAACTGGGCGGGCATGCTGGGTTATCAGCTTAGCGAGCTGGGTAACACCAGCCTGGCTACCTGGCAGAGCCTGGTGCACCCGGAAGACCTGGTCATGGCCGAAACCATGCTTGACCGGCATATCAAGGGGCTGGAACCGGTATATGAATGCCGGGTAAGAATGCGTCATAAATCGGGTCACTGGATTTGGGTGCACACACAGGGCCGGCGGTTAAATGGCGAGTTTGATACACGGCCCGATGTGATTTACGGCACTCATATTGATATCAGCCATGAGCGTGAAACACTGGAGCAGCTGGAGCGGCGTAATCAGGCGCTGACGCTGCTCAACCAGATGGCATTTAAGCTGGAAGGCACCGTGCATGAACGTATTACGCAGGCACTGGCTCTGGGTAAGGAGTTTTTGCAGCTGGACCAGGGCATTGCCAGCGAGATTATCGGTAATGTCTATGTGGTGCGCTGGGTGTCGGCCCCGGTGGAGGCGGGCATAGCACCCGGGCTGAAATTTGAAGTGGCACAGACGTATTGCCGGCTGATGCTGGAGCAAAGGGGTGTGCTGGCCATTGACCATATGGGTCAGTCGCACTATGCCGACGCCGACTGCTACCGGGCCATGGGGCTGGAAGCTTACATTGCCACCCGGCTGATGGTGGACGGTGAGCTGTGCGGTACGCTCAACTTTTCTTCCGTCACGCCGCGAGTCCGGCCGTTTGATGACACCGACCGTATGTTCCTGTCATTGATGGCACACTGGCTTGGCGACTTGCTGGGCCGGCAGCGACATCAGGAGCGGCTGAACAAGCTGGCCAACCAGCTGCCGGGCATGATTTATCAGTATCGCCGCTGGCCTGACGGCCACAGTGCTTTTCCCTACAGCAGTGCCGGTATTGAGCATATTTACCGGGTATCTCCCGAGGTGGTGCGGGAAGACGCCGGCATTATTTTTGATCGCATTTATGCTGATGATCTGCCAAAAGTCGTTCGCAGCATCACCCGCTCCGAGCAGGCACTGTCGGAATGGCACGCCCAATATCGCGTATTGCAGCATGATGGCAGCACTCATTGGGTAGAAAATCGGGCTCGGCCTGAGCGTCTGGAAGACGGCAGCACCATCTGGCATGGCTATCTCACTAATATTGAGCACGAGAAGCAGGCAGAGCTGGCGCTGGCCGCCAGCGAGCAACGGCTGCGCGGGCTGTTTGAGCTGTCTTTCATCGGCATTACGTTAAGTGATGCCGGCAGCGGCGATATTCTGGATGCTAATCCGGCTTTTCTGGAGGCCACCGGCTACAGCAAGGCCGAACTGCAGCAAATGCCGCTGACGGCACTGACGCCAGCGGAGCATGCCGCTGCCGATCAGCAGGCCCGGCAGCAGCTGCAGGCACAGGGGCGCAGCACCGCTTTTGAAAAAGAGCTGCAGCGGCGCGACGGCAGCCGTTTTCCGGTGCGCCAGCAAGCTATGTTGTTGCAGGATGCCAGTGGCCGTTCACTGTGCTGGACCCTGACCGAAGATATTACCGAGCTGAAAAAGGTGGCGCAGCTGCAAAAGGAATTTGTGTCTGTGGTCAGTCACGAACTGCGCACTCCGCTGACAGCCATTACCGGATCGCTCGGGTTGCTGGCACAGGGGGCCATGGGCGAGCTGACTCCGCAGATCAGCAAACTGATAACAGTGGCCTACAACAACAGCCGGCGGCTTAATCTGCTGATTAACGATCTGCTGGATATGGAAAAGCTGGTGGCGGGCAAAATGCATTTTGAGCTGCAGCCAGTGGCTTTGGTGGCGCTGGTGCATGACGCGCTGGAAAGTCATAAACCTCTGGGCCAGAGCCGGGGGGTGCAACTGGTATTTACCACTCCGGCGCAAGAGGTGACCGTACTGGCAGACAGAGACAGACTGTTTCAGGCTCTGGCTAATTTACTGTCTAATGCAGTGAAGTTTTCTCCGGATGGTGGTGAGGTAAGTATTGATATCATACCGGCGGGTCATGAGCGGGTTTGTTTGCGAGTGCAGGACCAGGGCGAAGGTGTGCCGGAAGCGTTTAAGCCGCGTATTTTTGAAAAATTTGCTCAGGCTGACAGCTCCGACACCCGCAAAAAAGGCGGCACCGGCCTGGGCCTGGCCATTACCCGTGAGCTGATGCAGCGGATGGACGGCGACGTTGGGTTTGACTCAACGGAAGGCGAAGGTGCCTGCTTCTGGCTGGAAATCCCCGTAACACAAAGCTTTAAGCCGTAAGCTGTAAGTGGCAGACAACGTCGATGCTGCTCGAAGCAGCAGTGGGGATTGCCAAAGCCGACCGTCAAATGTCAGGGATGACATTTGCCGAGCGTCCCATGGATGGGCTCGAAGCGTGTCGGCGGAGCGCAACCGCACTGATGCTTCGCATTACGTTGTATTAGGAGGCTTAAAGCTTCCGGCTGCTTTTAGACGGACGCCACTTCCTCGGCGGTCAGGTGCCGCCATTCCCCTTCGGCGAGGGCGTCGTCGAGCTTGATATCGCCGATTTGCAGCCGGTGCAGGGCGGTGACCCGGTTGCCAACGGCGGCGAACATGCGCTTTACCTGATGGTATTTGCCTTCCTGTATGGTCAGCAGCACTTGGGTGGGCGAGATGATTTCAAGGGTGGCAGGCAGGGTTGCCTTGTCTTCACCGTGCAGCAGCAGGCCTTCGGCAAAGCGTGCAGCAGCATCGGCGGCCAGGGGCTCGGCCAGCTCTGCCCGGTAGGTTTTGTGGCAGGCCCGTTTGGGCGAGCGCAGCCGGTGAGACCACTGGCCGTCATCGGTCAGCAGCAGCAGGCCGGTGGTGTCCAGGTCCAGCCGGCCGGCGCATTGCAGGCCTGAGGTCAGCTCAGGGGGCAGCAGCTGCAGCACACAGGGGTGTACCTCGTCCTGAGTGGCGCTGATATAGCCCTCAGGCTTGTGCAGCATAAGGTAGCGGGGCGGCTGCAGACTCAGCAGGCGGCCATCCAGGTGCACCTGCTGAGCGTCGATTTTAATATCGCCCTTTTTAACCAGCTCGCCGTTCACCGTGACCTCGCCCCGGGCCAGCGCCTTTTTGGCTAAAGAGCGGGTCAGACCGGTGGCCTCACACAAAAAGCGATCCAGGCGCATCAGGCGGGTTCTTCTTCAGTGGTGGTGTCATCATCCTGCGTCAGCCACTCGGTGAGCACTTCCTTGGCCTGATCCACGCCCAGCCCCTTGAGCGAGCTGAAGGCTTCAACCCGAATGCTGCCACCAAAGATGGCAACGGCTTCGCGCACTCTGAGCACTTCTGCCTTGCGGGCACCGGATTTCAGCTTGTCGCACTTGGTCAGCAGCGCCAGTACCGGCAGCTCGCAGTCGCTGGCCCATTGCAGCAGCTGCTGATCGATGTCTTTCAGCGGATGGCGAATATCCATCAGCACCACCAGCCCCTTGAGGCTGTCCCGTTGCTGCAGATATTCCGACAGCGCCTCCTGCCATTTCAGCTTCATTTCTTCCGGCACCTTGGCGTAGCCGTAGCCGGGCAGGTCGATCAGGCGCTTGCCCTCGCTCAGCTCAAACACGTTGATCAGCTGAGTGCGGCCGGGGGTTTTACTGGTGCGGGCCAGTGATTTGTGCTGGGTGATTGTGTTTAAAGCAGAGGATTTGCCGGCATTAGAGCGGCCGGCAAAGGCAATCTCCACACCGGTGTCTTCCGGCATCTGCCGTATGTTGGGTGCGCTGGTAACAAAGCGGACGGCATTAAAGTTTATCTTGTTGTTGTTCAATGTGAATTCCCCGAGGTTATGACGTCGCCCTGATTACTTTCCGGCAAAATTGTGTAGAATAGTGCGGTTTTTTGAATCGCATTGTAACATGCCCTTGCAGGTATGTGATCTGGAAGCTCTAACAACGAGAAGTCGGAACGTCATGAAAAAAATTGTTTTCACGCTAGCCTTAATGCTCGGAGTGGCCGGTACCGCACAGGCCCAGGGCGATGTCGAAGCCGGAAAGGCCAAATCCGCCACCTGTGTTGCCTGCCATGGCAGCGACGGTAACAGCCCGACCGACATGTATCCGAAAATTGCCGGACAGCACGCCTCTTACCTCGAGAAGCAGCTGGCCGAGTTCAAGGCTGCCGCCACTGGTGGCACCGGTCGTGCCAACGCCATCATGGGTGGCATGGCCATGCCGCTGTCCGAGCAGGACATGGCCGATCTGGCCGCCTATTATGCGACTCAGGCCATTACGCCGGTACCGGTTGCAGAAGAGGTGGTTGAGCGTGGTTCTGCCCTGTATCAGGGTGGTGACATCGAGCGCGGCATTACTGCCTGTATTGCCTGCCACGGTCCCCGCGGCGAAGGCCTGGAGTCTGCCAAATTCCCCAGCCTGAGCGGCCAGCACCCGGCTTACATCAAGTCTCAGCTGGAAATGTTCCGCAGCGGCGAACGCAATAACGATCCGAACGGCATGATGCGCGATATCGCCACCAAGCTGACCGACGACGATATTGCTGTGCTGTCCCAGTATGTGGCTGGTCTGCACTGATTGATGACGGGGGCCGGACGGCCCCTCACTTTTCTGGTTTGTTGATGTCTGCTCCTTCCCCTGCCTTTTGCTGCCCGCTTTGCGCCGCCTCCAGTCACAGTTTGTTTTATCAGGATCACCGAGCCTATTACCAATGCGCCCGCTGCCGGCTGATTTTTGTGGAGCCCGCCGCCCGGCTGACTCAAAATGCAGAAAAGGCCGAGTATGATCTGCATCAGAATGATGCTCAGGATACCGGTTACCGGCGCTTTTTAAGCCGGCTGGCCAGTCCGCTGATGGCCCGCCTGGCCGCGGGCAGCGCAGGGCTGGATTTTGGCTGTGGGCCCGGACCGGCGCTGGCCGCCATGTTTAATGAGGCAGGCTTTACGGTCAGCACCTATGACCCTTACTATGCGGATTACCCTGAACGGTTGCAGCAGCAGTATGATTTTGTAACCTGTACCGAGGCAATCGAGCATTTTTATCACCCCGGGCGGGAATGGCAGCGCTTGCTGACCATGCTTAAACCGGGTGGCTGGCTGGGAGTAATGACCAAGCTGGCCCGGGACCAGGCGGCCTTTGCCACCTGGCATTATAAACAGGATCCCACCCATGTCTGCTTTTTCAGCCGCGACACCTTTATGTGGCTGGCAGCACGGGACGGGCTCGGCATCGAATTTATCGGTGCCGATGTCATTCTTCTGCACAAACCGGAGTCGTTATGACACGTATCAAGAAGGCCCGTACTCCGGGTCGTATCGGTGCCCGCAAGGAAAACCGCGAAACCGCCGAGCAGAGCAGGGAGCGCAAGCGCAAGGCCAAACGTAAAGGCCTGGCCCCGGGCTCCCGCCATAATGTGGAAGGCGGCAAGCAGGGCGGCAACCATCAGAAATCCGCTCAGGATCCGCGCCTGGGCTCCCGCAAGCCGGTGGCACTGGTGCAGGAAGATAACCAGCAGCAACAGGCGGCAGTGGCCCGTGCCAAGCCGGTGGCCAGGCCTGAACTCAGCCCCGAGCAGGAGCTGGAGCAGCTGGAAAATGACGAGCGGCTCAACACCCTGCTCGACAGAGTGGAAGAAGGCGACAAGCTCAGCAAGGAAGACAAAAGCTGGCTAGACCGTACCCTGGCCCGCCATCAGCAGCTGCTGGAGCAGCTCGGCCTGCTGGATGAAGAGGAAGAAGACGACGGCGAGCCCGGCGATGACCTCTGGGATCGCTTTATGGACGCCGAGCTTGATCCTGCTCAATATCGCAAAGAGGAAGACAAGTCATGATCTCACCCTGGCTGATTGCCGCCCTCGCGGGCGGCGTCATCATAGTGGGGCTGGCCGTATATGCAGGCAGTTTGCTGGCGCGCTTGCGCCAGCAAACTCAATTCCGGCAGCAGGCCATTGCCAAACGCAACGACCGCATTCTGGAAAGTGTGCGAGTGATTGCCAAGGCGGTAAAAGAAGACCAGTGCAACCTGTCGGAAGGGGCCATTCGTCTGACCAACCTGCTGAATGCCCTGCAGTTTGACCAGCCCAAAAGCTTTGCCGAGGACTATCCCGGCCTCTACGATCTCTATGACAGAGTGAAAGAGCTGCCGACCCACGAGGCCCGCAAGCAACTCAAACGCAATGAGCGCATGCGCCAGGATCTGCAGCGAGCCGGCCATGAAGGCGAGCTGGAAGCCACCATAAAAATTGAGGTCGAGCGCCTGGCAACGATGGAACTGCCTGGTCGCTGACCGGGGAGGAGACAATGTCAATCATCGAGTGGGATCAGGCCCTCATCGAAAAATATAATTACTCGGGGCCGCGGTATACTTCCTATCCTACCGCCCTCGAGTTTAACAGTGACTTTGGCATGGCCGAGTTCGACGCCGCTGCCGCCCGCTACCCAGAGCGTCCGCTGTCGCTTTATGTGCATATTCCGTTCTGCCACAAGCTTTGTTACTACTGTGGCTGCAACAAGGTCATTACCCGTCATCAGGGCAAGGCCGATATCTATCTGGACTATCTGGAGCGGGAAATCGAGGCCATGGCACCGCGTTTTGCCAGCCGCACTGTGACCCAGCTGCACTGGGGCGGTGGCACCCCCACGTTTCTCACTGCACCGCAAATTCAGCGGCTGAACGGCCTGCTGCGCCGGCACTTTCACTTTGCTAATGAAGGCGAGTTCAGTATTGAAATTGACCCCCGCCGTATTGAGCTGGAGCTGCTCGATGTGCTCAAGGCGGAAGGCTTTAACCGCATCAGCCTGGGCGTGCAGGACTTTAATAAAGACGTGCAAAAGGTGGTGAACCGGGAGCAGGACAACGACTTTATCAAGGCGCTGGTGGCCCGGGCCAATGAGCTGGGGCTGGAGTCCACCAATCTGGATTTGATCTACGGCCTGCCGTTGCAGACCAAGGAAAGTTTTCATCATACCCTGGAGCAGGTGGTGGCCATGCAGCCGGCACGGTTGTCGGTATTCAACTATGCCCACCTGCCCAGCCGTTTCTCTGCCCAGCGCAAACTGAAAGACGAAGATATGCCGGCACCGGCGGTAAAGCTTTCTATGCTGCAGGACAGCATTCGCTATCTTACCGGGCAGGGCTATCAGTTTATCGGCATGGATCACTTTGCCCTGCCCGACGACAGCCTGGCGGTGGCTCAGCGCCACGGCAAGCTGCACCGCAACTTTCAGGGCTATACCACTCAGGGTGAATGTGATCTGCTGGGGCTGGGAGTCTCCTCCATCAGCATGATCGGCGATGCCTACTCCCAGAACCTCAAGGATCTGAAAGAGTATTACGCTCAGCTTGATGAACTGGGTCATGCCCAGAGTGTTGGCTATGCCCTGAACCAGGATGACTGCCTGCGCCGTGATCTGATCAAGACCTTAATCTGTAACTTCGAGCTGGAATTCGCGCCCCTTGAGGCGCAATACGGCATCATCTTCAATGACTATTTCGCCGAGGATTTCGAGCTGCTGCAGACCTTTGTGGACGACGGTCTGGTGGTACGTGAAGCCGGTCGCATCAGCGTGACCCCCAAAGGCCGGCTGCTGATCCGCAACATCTGCATGTGCTTTGACGTGCACTTGCGCAAGCAGGCCCGCCGCCAGCAGTTCTCGCGAGTGATTTAACCAAAAAAGAAAGCTGTAAGCGATCAGCTTTAAGCTGTAAGTAAAACTAAATAATTCTGGGCCGTGCGCACATATTGCAAACGGCCCGGGTTGCTTATAGCTGACAGCTTATGGCTGTGTTTTAAGCAGCAGCGCGGCTCTTTCTTGCGAGCTGATAAAGGCCATATTAAGGGCATTCTCCTGGCATTGGCGGCGTTGCTGCGAGGTGAGACCGGCGGCGCTGGCAGCGCTGTGGTATTCGTGGCGCAGCTCTATGCCTTCCACTGCCGGGTCGTCCGTGTTCAGGCAAACCGGAATGCCTTTTTCCAGAAAACGGTGAATGGGGTGATGAGCGAGATCAGACACTGTGCTGGTCTGCAGGTTGGACGTCAGGCAAGACTCAATGCCGATGTGGTGCTTTGCCAGATAATCGAGCAGCGCCTCGTCTTCCACTGCCCGCACGCCGTGACCAATGCGCACCGCGCCCAGCTCCCGCACCGCCTGCCAGACGCTGGCGCTGCCGGCGGCCTCACCGGCGTGCACGGTCACGGCCAGGCCGGCGTCCCGCACTCGGTTAAAATGCTCGGTAAACAGCTCTCCGGGAAAACCGCCTTCGTCGCCGGCCAGATCCATGGCCACCAGTTTGCCGGCGTGAGCCAGACAGGCATTCAGCTCCTGCTCGCAGGCGGCTTTGCCAAAGGTGCGGCTCATAATGCCAATGAGTTTTACCGGCACGCCAACATCCCGGCTGCCGGCCGCCACGCCGTCACATACCGCTTCCACCACCCCTTGAGGATCAAGGCCATGGTTCATGGCCATATAACCCGGGCTGAAGCGCAGCTCGGCATAGTCGATGCCGGCGCTGAGCAAATCTTCCACATTTTCATAAGCCACCCGGCGGCAGGCATCGTAGTTGCCCAGCACCTTTACGCCCCAGTCGAGCTTGGCCAGAAACGACAATAAATCCGGCGTGTTGCCCTGTACTTGCACATGGGGCAGCAGCTCGCTCAGCGTATTGCCGGGCAGGCTCAGATCAAAGGCCCGGCCCAGCTCCAGTATGGTGGCCGGACGAATATTACCGTCTAGATGACGATGTAAATCGATAAGCGGCAGGCTGGGGTCGATCATAAAAACTCCTGTGTAAGAATGACACCGTAAAGCTTACTCCTTTGTCGCCGATTCTTCCGGCTGCAGCTCTTTCAGCTTGCGGGTCAGGGTGTTGCGGCCCCAGCCCAGCAGGCGGGCGGCTTCCTGTTTGTGGCCGCCGCTTCGGGCCAGAGCGCAGTCGAGTAAAATACGCTCAAACTCCGGCATGGCTTCTGCCAGCAGATCCTTGCGCCCCTGAGCCAGCTCATGGGTCGCCCAGTATTTCAGGGCCTGCCGCCAGTCTGTGGGTTGAGTTGTGGCTTTGGGTGCCGGCCCGGCTTCCTGTTTCATCAGTTCCGGTGGCAGATCCGACACCAGCACCTCCTGGCCCGATGCCATCACCGTCAGCCAGCGACACACGTTTTCCAGCTGGCGCACATTGCCGGGCCAGGGCAGTTGCTGCAGCAGGCGTTGCGTATCGGCATGCAGGGTTTTGGCATCGACCCCCAGCTCTGCCGCCGCCAGCCCAAGAAAATGTCTGGCCAGCCGGGGAATATCTTCCCGCCGCTCTTTCAGGGCCGGCATATGCACGCGGATCACGTTCAGGCGGTGAAACAGGTCTTCCCGAAAGTCGCCGCCGGCGACCTTTCTTTCCAGATCCTGATGAGTGGCGGCAATAATGCGCACATCCACCTTGATAGGCTGATGGCCTCCTACCCGGTAAAACTGGCCGTCGGCCAGCACCCGCAGCAGCCGGGTCTGAATATCCAGCGGCATATCGCCAATTTCATCCAGAAACAGGGTGCCGCCGTCGGCCTGCTCAAAACGGCCCCGGCGCACGTTGTTGGCACCGGTAAAGGCCCCCTTTTCATGGCCGAACAGTTCCGATTCGATCAAGTCTTTTGGAATGGCCGCCATGTTCAGGGCAATAAAGGGCTGGGTCGCTCTGGGGCTGTGCTTGTGCAGGGCATGGGCCACCAGCTCCTTGCCGGTGCCGCTCTGGCCGTTAATCAATACCGAAATGGAAGAGCGGGCCAGCCGGCCAATGGCGCGAAACACTTCCTGCATGGCCGGCGCTTCACCAATAATTTCCGGGGTGCGCACCGCCTCTGCCTGACCGGTGGGCAGCTTGTGCCGGCTTTCCTTTACAAAGGCCACGGCCCGCTGCACCAGGGCTACGGCGTCGTCAATATCAAAGGGCTTGGGCAAATACTCAAAGGCACCACGCTGATAGGCATTAACCGCGCTGTCGAGATCCGAATGGGCGGTCATGATAATCACCGGCAGGCCGGGCACGCGCTGATGAATGGCTCCCAGCAACGTCAGGCCATCCATGCCGCCCATGCGAATATCGGAAATCACCACCTCGGGGTGAGCGCTGCTCAGGGCGTCGAGCACGCTTTCACCGTCTTCAAAGCTGCGGCTCTCAAAGCCGGCCTGAGCCAGTGCCCGCTCCAGTACCCAGCGAATGGAGCTGTCGTCGTCCACGACCCAAATCATGTCAGCCATAAAAGTGCTCCTATCGTGATAGTGGCAGATAAATAATAAATTCGGTATGTCCGGGCCGGCTCTGGCACTCAATACGGCCCTGGTGCTGGTGGATCAGCTCCTGAGCAATGGACAGCCCAAGGCCGGTGCCGCCTTCCTTGCCGGTGACCATGGGGTAGAACAAAGTGTCTTGCAGGGCGGCAGGAATGCCCGGGCCGTCATCGATAATGCGTATTTCAGCGGCCAGCCGGTAGCGCTTGCCCTGCAGCATCACCTGAAAGGCGGTGCGGGTGCGCAGGGTAATGTGGCCATGATCCCCCAGTGCATCAACGGCGTTGCGCACCATATTCAGCAGCGCCTGTTGCAGTTGCTCGGGGTCGGCTTCAAGGTCGGGAATGCTGGGGTCATAATCCCGCACCAGACTGATGCCCGGGGCCATGTCCATGCTGACCAGCCGGCGCACCTGCTCCAGCACCGAATGCAGGTTAATCACTTCCCGCTTGCCCGGCCGCTGCGGGCCCAGCAGCCGGTCTACCAGGTTACGCAGCCGATCGGCCTGGGCAATGATCAGATGAGTGAATTCCTTCAGCTCTTCCTTTTCCAGCTCCCGCTCCAGCAGCTGGGCGGCACCGCGCAGGCCGCCCAGCGGATTCTTTATCTCGTGAGCCAGGCCCCGCACCAGCTCCCGGGCAGCCTGCTGCTGCGCCCGCTGCTGCAATTCCTGGCTGATTTTCTTTTGCTGGTCGATGAGCCGCAGCTCCATCAACGCCAGAATACGCCGGTTCAGGGTAAAGGCGGTCACGCTCACATCCACCCAGCGGGGCAGGCCGTCAATCACGATTTGTACTTCACTGTTGGTAAAGCTCTGCTCCAGCTCAATGCAACGCTGAATACGGCGCATATCGAGGGAGATATCTTCCACCAGCTGATCCAGCCGGGCGTCTTTCAGCCGGCGTTTGCTCAGGGTCAGCAGCTGCTCGGCGGCGGTGTTGGCAAAGTGCACCACCAGATCGCCGTCTACCACCAGCACCGCAGTCAGCTGGCTGTCGATAATGGTCTGAATGTTGATCGGGTTGTTCACAGGCTGTCCTTGGTGAATGCGAGCGCACCAACTTAGTGCAAGCAGTGTAACCCATGGGGCCAGGGTTGCCACAAAATGGTGCAATCAGACCGGCTTTTCAGCCTCGTTGATAAAACTCTGCAAAAAGCTTGCCCGACCTCTCTGATGATGATTGTATCAATTGATAGCATGAATATAATTAGCTAGCTAACTAATTTGGAGTGCACCATGAAAACATTGGGTATGGCCCTGTCCGGTCTGGTTCGCCAGTGGCGGCTGATCAATGATGAGCGGCTCAAGCCCCTTGGGCTGACCCAGAGCCGCTGGATCACCCTGACTCATCTGCAGCAGGAAGACGGCATTCAGCAGCACCGGCTGGCCCGCAGTGTGGGCGTGGAAAGCCCGTCGCTGGTGCGCACCCTGGACGGGCTGGAACAGCTGGGGCTGGTGGAGCGCCGGCCCTGTGTCAACGACAGACGCGGCAAAACCGTGCATTTAACGCCGGTAGTCACCCCCTTGTTAACGGAAATGGATGCTGTACTGGACCATACTCGACAGCAGGTGCTGGAGGGGCTGAGCGAGGCCGAGCTGGCGGAGCTGGAGCGCATGGTGTGCCATATCAGTGCCAATCTGCGAAAAATAAACCAACAACTGAACGCGAAACAGGAGACCGAATGAGCGCGGAGCAAAGTTTTAACCGCTGGGTGCGTATCGCGCTGGTCACCTTTGGCGTGCTGCTGGTGTATTTTGTGCTGATCGATAACTTCGCTCCCATCACTCCCCAGGCGCAGGCGCACAGACCCGTGCTGTCGGTGGCACCCAGAGTAGCGGGACAGGTGGAGCGGGTAGCGGTCAGTAATAACCAGCAGGTGAACGCCGGTGATCTGCTGTTTACCCTGGACGACACCGATTATCAGCTGGCGCTGGATCGGGCGGCATTGCAGCAACAGCTGGCCAGTGCCGACAGAGAGCGGCAGCAGGCGGCCATGGCCAGCATAAAGGCAGAGACTGAACAGGCCCGGCTGCGGGCCGAGGAACTCTCCCGCGAGGCCAGTCGTCTGGAGCGGCTGCATCGGCTGGGGCATATGTCGGTGCAGCAGGCGGAGCAGGCCCGTAATCAGGCACAGCAGGCCAGCAGTGCGCTGCAGGCGGTACAGGCGCGGCAGCAGGAAGCCAGACAGGCGCTGGCGGCCGCCGAACTGGCTCACAAGCAGGCCAACAATGCCCATGAGCAGGCCCGGCTGGCGCTGCAGCGCACTCGGGTCAAGGCAGAAATGGCCGGTCGTATCGGTAATCTGCAATTGCAGGAAGGCGTACAGGCTCAGGCCGGCCAGCCGCTGCTGGCGCTGATTTCCAACGAATTGACGGTGCTTGCCGACCTGCGGGAAAAAACCCTGCGTCATGTGACTGCCGGCACCAAAGCCGGGGTGGTGTTTGATGCCCTGCCCGGACAAATTTTTGATGCCCATGTCAGCAGCATCGACAGCGGCGTGCGTCATGGTCAGCAGCAGGCCGACGGCCAGCTGGTGCAACCGGAAAACTCCGACCGTTGGGTGCGCGATGCCCAGCGCCTGCGGGTGCATATTGCCCTGGACGAGCCGGTGCCGGGCCTGGCCACCGGTGCCCGGGCCACGGTGCAGTTGTTTCCCGAGTCGGGCAGCTGGCTGCATGGTCTTGGCTGGGTGCAGCTGTGGCTGGTCAGTCAGTTCCGTTATCTGTATTAAGCGCCATGACCTTTACCGACGATAAACTCAGGGGCTGTTTACGCGTTGCTCTTGGCAGCACCGTGGGCATGCTGATTGCCAAGATAACCGACTCCCAGATGGGGGTGTTTTTTACCGTTTATCCCATGCTGCTGCTGGGCATGGTGCCGGTATTCAACCGCTTTGTGGTGCTGCAGTTTATCGGCTCGTCTGTGCTTACCTCGCTGGAGGTGATGCTGCTGCCGGGTCTGCTGGGGCACTGGCCACCGGTTTATACCCTGGTGGTGTTTATGCTGTTTTTATGGCGCTTTTATCTGATGGCCAAAGGACCGCTGATGCTGTTTGGTGCCAGCGGCTGTGTCAGCCTCAGCATTATGCTGCACTTTGCCAGCTACCCGCAGTTTCATCTGGCCGATATGGCCGCCAGCAATATAGCGGCGTCCTGTTTGTCGGTGGCGGTGGCGGCCCTGCTCTATGCCCTGCTGCCAAACCGTGAGCCGCCGGTGGCCCGGGCACTGCCGGAAAAAAGCGACAATGTGCTGCGCCATCAGGCCCTGCTGGGCGCCATAGTGGCCACCTTCAGTTTTGTGGTGTTTCAGATGGTGGATCTGGTGGACTCGCTGTCGGCTCAGGCGGCCACAGTGCTGGTGTTGTTTCCCATGAGCTATGCCGGTGCCGTGGTCTCGGGCCGGGCCCGCTGCATTGGCACCCTGCTGGGCTGCTCGGCGGGCCTGTTGTTTCAGCTGGTGCTGTATGACCATTACCACAACCTGTTGCTGCTGGGGTTGGCGTTCTGGATTTGCGCCATGGTGTTTGCCCGGCTGCATGCTAGGGAGGCCATGCCCGGCATCGGCTTTGCCGGCCTGACCACGGTGGGCATTCTGTTCGGCCAGTATGTCTCGCCGGAGCATGATCTGGTGTTCAGCGCCCTCTATCGCATGAGCTCAATGACGATCGCCATTCTGGTGACCCTGTGCTGCGTCTATCTGGTGCATAAACTGCTTAATCTGTTTCCGTCTACCCGGCATCAGGTTCTTTGAAATTTGTGCACAGCGAAGCAGCAGCGCGGTTGCACTCCGCCGACACGCTTCGAGCCCATCCATGGGGCGCTCGGCAAATGTCATCCATGACATTTGACGGTCGGCTTCGATAATCCCCGCTGCTGCTTCGGGCAATATCGGCGTGCCCTGCAAGCCGGAAGTAAAAACAAAAAAGCCCGGTTTCCCGGGCTTTTCACTTCCAGCTTTTCGCTTTCAGCTATTCAGTTAAACGGAGTAGTACAGGTCAAACTCCAGCGGGTGTACCGCCATATTGATGGTCTCGGTTTCCACGCGCTTGTGCTTGATGTAGGCATCGATGAACTCGTCGGAGAAGACGCCGCCGCGGGTCAGGAATTCGCGATCCTGATCCAGGTTGTCCAGGGCGTTGTCCAGCGAGGTGGCCACGGTCGGGATCTCGGCAGCTTCTTCGGCGGGCAGGTCGTACAGATCCTTGTCCATGGCATCGCCCGGGTGGATCTTGTTCTGAATACCGTCCAGGCCGGCCATCAGCAGAGCCGCGAAGCACAGGTAGGGGTTGGCGGCCGGATCCGGGAAGCGGGTCTCGATGCGACGGGCCTTGGGTGAGCCCACCAGCGGAATCCGAATGGACGCAGAGCGGTTGCGGGCGGAGTAGGCCAGCATCACCGGGGCTTCAAAGCCGGGCACCAGACGACGATAGGAGTTGGTGGCCGGGTTGGTGATGGCGTTCAGGGCGCGGGCGTGCTTGATAATGCCGCCGATATAGTACAGCGCCATTTCCGACAGGCCGCCGTACAGATCACCGGCAAACAGGTTTTCGCCGTTTTTGCCCAGAGACTGGTGCACATGCATGCCGGAGCCGTTATCACCTACCAGTGGCTTGGGCATAAAGGTGGCGGTCTTGTTAAAGGCGTGAGCCACGTTATGCACTACGTATTTGTAGATCTGAATTTCGTCGGCTTTTTTGGTCAGGGTGTTGAATTTGCAGGCAATTTCGTTCTGGCCGGCGGTAGCCACCTCGTGGTGGTGCGCTTCCACTACCAGACCCATTTCTTCCATTACCAGACACATGGCAGAGCGAATGTCGTGGGAAGAGTCGATGGGAGCTACCGGGAAATAACCGCCTTTTACGCCGGGGCGGTGGCCCTTGTTGCCTTCGGCATAATCACGGCCTGAGTTCCACTTGGCTTCGGAGTCGTCCACCTTGAAAAAGCTGCCGGCCATGTCGGTATGAAAACGCACGTCGTCGAACATGAAGAATTCCGGCTCCGGGCCAATCAGCACGGTATCGGCAATGCCGGTAGACACCAGATATTCCTCGGCGCGGCGGGCAATGGAGCGGGGATCACGGTCGTAGCCCTGCATGGTGGCAGGCTCGAGCACGTCACAGCGAATATTGAGGGTGGCATCTTCGGTGAAGGGGTCCATCACGGCAGTAGACGGATCCGGCATCAGCACCATGTCTGACTCGTGAATGGTCTTCCATGCGGTCATGGATGAGCCGTCAAACATCTTGCCTTCTTCAAAGAAGTCATCGTTTACCTGGCTTACCGGCAGGCTGATGTGCTGCTCTTTGCCTTTGATATCGGTAAAGCGCATATCGATGAATTTGACATCGTGTTCCTTGATCATGTCCATTACGGATTCAATTGACATGGGTTTCGACCTCCAAAAATTAACATCCAGGGTCTGATGAACAAATTCATCAGTTGTGATTTCTTAAGCCAGAACCGTGCCATCTTGCTAAGCTTTTGTAATTTAAGCATTAAATATTACGGTTCTGTATTCTTCATCTTTCGCATTGCACCAATTTGGTGCGTTAGTGAGTCTTTTTAGTGCGATCTTATCCGGCTGCGCCATTCTGGTGCAGCCAGACGTCTTTCATCTTGCTGCATAATACCATTCATGGAGAAAACAAGGATCGTTTCGGGTCTGCTTTGTCGGCACGTCAGCGCACCCCATGTATGAAAAATGAGAAAAGCGTATATTGAAGCGGCTAAAGCGTGTACAATTTGCAGCCCTTTTTTATTTGGGTCCGCTGCAGTTATTGGCGCCGGACACCTTCAGAGAGCGGCTGCACCGCCTGTGCCCGCCTCAAAATATGCGAGCGAAAGAACTTAATGTCAGCTGAAATCAATAATCTGAGAAACATTGCCATTATCGCGCACGTTGACCACGGTAAAACCACCCTGGTCGACAAGCTGCTGCAGCAGTCCGGCACCCTGGAAAGCCGTGGCGAAGCCGAAGAGCGCGTGATGGACTCCAACGATATCGAGCGCGAGCGCGGTATTACCATTCTGGCCAAAAACACCGCCATTCGCTGGACTTCTCCGGATGGTCAGGAATATCGCATCAATATCGTGGATACTCCCGGACACGCCGATTTTGGCGGCGAAGTAGAGCGGGTAATGTCCATGGTAGACTCTGTGCTGCTGCTGGTAGACGCGCAGGAAGGCCCCATGCCGCAAACCCGCTTTGTAACTCAAAAGGCGTTTGCTCAGGGTCTCAAGCCCATCGTTATCATTAACAAGGTAGACAAGCCCGGTGCCCGTCCTGACTGGGTAATGGATCAGGTATTTGATCTGTTCGACAACCTGGGTGCTACTGATGATCAGCTCGACTTTCAGGTAGTGTACGCCTCCGGCCTGAATGGCTGGGCTTCGCTCGACGCCGATGAGCGCACCGAAGACATGACCACCCTGTTCCAGACCATAGTGGATCAGGTGCCGGTACCCGACGCGGATCCGGAAGGCTCCCTGCAGATGCAGATCTCCCAGCTCGACTACTCCTCCTACGTGGGTGTTATCGGCGTGGGCCGCATCAAGCGCGGTACCGTCAAGGTCAACCAGCAGGTGACCGTGATCGGTGCCGATGGCAAAACCCGCAACGGTAAAGTGGGCCAGGTAATGGGTTATCTGGGCCTGCAGCGTCACGATGTGACCGAAGCCTCTGCCGGCGACATAGTGGCCATTACCGGTCTGGGTGAGCTGAAAATCTCCGATACCGTCTGTGCTGCCGGTGCGGTAGAAGCCCTGCCGCCGCTGTCGGTAGATGAGCCCACCGTGACCATGACCTTCCAGGTGAATACTTCACCTTTTGCCGGTCAGGACGGCAAGTTTGTGACGTCACGTAATATTCTGGAGCGTCTGACCCAGGAGCTGGTGCACAACGTGGCCCTGCGGGTAGAAGAAACCGGCGATCCCGACAAGTTCCGCGTGTCCGGCCGGGGTGAGCTGCATCTGGGCATTCTGATCGAGAACATGCGTCGTGAAGGCTTTGAGCTGGCGGTATCCCGCCCTGAAGTAATTCTGAAAGAAGAAAACGGCGAGTTGCTTGAACCCTTTGAAACCCTGACCGTAGACATTGAAGAAGACAGCCAGGGCTCCATTATGGAGAAACTGGGTGAGCGCAAGGCCGAAATGACCGACATGGTGCCGGATGGCAAGGGTCGCGTGCGCATCGACTTTATGATTCCGGCCCGGGGCCTGATCGGCTTTCAGACCGAGTTTATGACCCTGACCTCCGGCTCCGGCCTGATGTATCACACCTTTGACCATTATGGTCCGCATAAGGGTGGTAACATTGGTCAGCGCAACAACGGTGTACTGATCTCCAATGGCAAGGGCAAGGCGCTGGCTTATGCGCTGTTCAACCTGCAGGAGCGTGGCCGTCTGTTTATCGAGCATGCCACCGAAGTGTATGAAGGCATGATCATCGGCATTCATAACCGCTCCAACGACCTGACTGTAAACTGCCTCAAGGGCAAGCAGCTGACCAACATTCGTGCCGCCGGCACCGATGAGGCGCTGACCCTGGTGCCGCCGATCAAAATGACCCTGGAGCAGGCACTGGAATTTATCGACGACGACGAGCTGGTAGAGGTTACTCCCAACCATATTCGTATTCGTAAGCGTCTGCTGACCGAAAACGAGCGTAAGCGCGCCGGCCGCGGCTGATAAGACTTCAGTGAACATACAAGAGGACGCTTCGGCGTCCTTTTTTTGTTTGCCCAGCGAAGCTGGCAAACCCGTCAGGTTGAAAGAAACCTGAATCACCCTGACTGAGGGGAAGATAATCCGAATGGCAAGGGCGCTGCGGGCCAACGGCAGGGTCTGAAGGAAGCCATAGGAAGTCAGA